>JAXSOH010000086.1:0-5224 GCA_037925805.1 Aquificaceae bacterium | reverse complement strand
GGAATGACCTTCTGGAGAGTATGTGGGCAAAAAGCAGTGAAAAGAGAAATATTGAGGAAAAACTAAAAGATAGATTTATGGAGCTTCTCAGTAAGGTAGCTACAGAAAGAAAGGTTTACATAATACTTGACGGTGTTGACCTTATAGAGCCAAAGGTAAAGAGTAATTTAATCTGGCTTCTTGACATGGTCTTTGAGGGTGTTTATGTGCTTCTTAGTATGCGTTCAGACACGGATGAGTTGAGCTATATAGAGAACTACAAGAATCCTTTTGTCATTGAACTAAAGGGTTTGCAAACTCCAGAGGACAAGGAGAAGGCAATAGAGGACTTTTACAAGCCCTATGGCAAAAAGTTAGAGCGTGAGTACAGGAAAATGATAGCAAAATCGGACAAGACGAGCATACCTCTCTTTCTTAAGTCCTTGTTAGAGGAGTTGAGGATATATGGAGACTACAATACATTGGGAGAAAGGATAAAGGAGCTAATTAACCTAAAGGAAGAGGACGATATTTTTGAGAAGGTCTTTGAGAGGTGTGAGAAGGACTATGGAGATTATGTGAGGGATATACTGTGTTTGATTGCCCTTTCAAAGGATGGCTTGACAGAGCCAGAGCTTCTTGTCCTTTTAAAGGACAAGCAAGTAAACAGAGCCCAGCTTTCCACCTTTTTCTATGCCCTTGAGAACTACTTTATTGAAATTCAAGGAAGGCTAAAGCCAGCACACTCTCAGATAGGAAAGGCTATAGGGGATAGGTATTTAACGAGCGATAAAGTGGTTGCGGAGTATAGGGAGAGGATTATAAGCGTCTTTGATGAGTATATCAAGCAAACAGACTATGTTGGTATTGGAAGAGCTTATGGAGAGCTTATGTATCAAGTTTACAATCTTAAAGACTATAGGAAACTGTTTGAATATATCTCGCAGGAAAAAGCACTCATCTACCTTTTGGAGCAAGATACTTACAATTTTTCTGATTATGTAAAGGCTTTGAAATATGAAAATTTGATTGAAGAGTGGTTTGATAGGGTTTTGGAGTTTGAAAATACACGCATACTAGGTTTGGTAGAAACACTACTATTATATTCTTCTAAGGATGAGGCAATATTTTTATTCACTAAAAAAGCTAAACAAGTAAAAGAACTCTACGAGCAAGACAAACAAAAATGGGCTGGGGATTACGCAAGTGTGCTTTATAACCTCGGATTTGCATATGATATGCAAGGTGACATAAGCAAAACCATTAAACTCTACGAGAAATCTCTTGCCATATATGAAGAACTCTACAAACAAAATAAACAAAGATGGGCTGAAAGCTATGCATGGTTGCTTGATAACCTTGGAAGTGTATACTATGGGAAAAAAGACATAGACAAAGCTATTAACTACTATGAGAAATCTCTTGCTATTTTTGAAGAACTCTACGAACAAGACAAACAAACATGGGCTGTATATTATGCAATGTCGCTTAGAAATACTGGAACGGCATACTATAAGAATGGAAACATAGACAAAGCTATTGACTACTACGAGCAATCTCTCACTGTGCTTGAAGATATTATTGGATATTATCTGTCAATATATGGAAACCCGCCTACAATCACAGTTTCATTTACTGTAGCCATTGCCACAAACATAATTGATACAATAAACAGAAAGGACTTGCTTTCTAAATTTCCAAATATTACAGAAATACTCGCAAAAAACAACTCAGAAGAACAGTAAAAATGCTTAAAAAGTCCATACACATACTCACGCTATACAAGATATTTTTACTAAACTACTGGGTCATCCTCTGGTTTATCGGCTTTCTTATAGCTACTTTAATTGGAACAATAGGAATAGTCCAATACCTCTATCAAAAAAGTCAAAGCATAAACATACAGCTTATACTTGACACTATTTACTACACCATATCAATAGCAACCTTGTCCTCTTTGCCAGAGGATGCAAACAATACACTTATTCTAATAGGAAAAACCCTTTCACCTTCGATGCTGATAGTGTTTTCTGTTAGTGCGGTCTTGAGCTTGCTAAAGGATAGGTTTTTGCTTTTCTGGGCACATTTAAGTTATTCTGGGCACTACTTGGTGTGCGGGCTTTCGCGTGGAAGTCTTGGTATGATACAAACACTAAGAGAAAAGGGCAATAAAGTGGTTGTCCTTGAGGATAAGGGAGATAACCCTCTACTTAGCTACTGTAAAATCCACAACATTCCATACATGGTTGCGGATGGTGGTAGCCTTGAGGCATATAATCATCTAAGGTTTAAAAAAGCAAAGGAAATTATCCTATTCTGGGAGGAGGATACAAGAAACGTATATATAGCAAGAGAGCTAAATAAAAAAGCCAAAGAGGAGGGTAAAAACATAAACATACAAGTTCACATAAGCAACATATGGCTAAAGCACTACTATGATAAAGAAGGGTTAATGAAAGAAGGCGGGTCTAACCTCTTGGCGATAAACCTCTACGAAAACATGGCAAGGGCTTTTTTCCTCAAAGTTCCCTTAGACTCTGGAGTTAGGCATGTGGAAAATCCATGGATTGTTATAGTAGGTGATGGGATAACCGCAAAGGCTTTGCTAATATGGACTATCCTATACAAGGTCTATCCAGAGGGCAAGGAGTTAAAAATCACCGTAGTTGGCGAATCCTCAAAGGATTTGGTAGAGAGCTTTAAAAGGAGATACACCTACAGAGGAGAGTTTATGTTTGAAGATGTTTGGGTTGATAGCCTTGAAACAAAGTATAGGCTTATAAACTGTGCCTCTGATTTGGGTGTGGAGGAGAAAGAGCCTCAGGCTGTCTTTGTATGCACAGAATCCGATGAGGAAAACATGAGAATATATGAGGAGCTAAAGGAGGAAAAGCTAAAAGTCTACTGCTTTTTAAATAACTACCACCAGCATATGGACTCAAACCTTCTAAGCCTTTATAAACTTGCCTCTGAGTTAACCTTTAGCCTTGAAGAATACGACAGGATGGCAAAGGTTTTACACAACATGTATTTGGAAAACTGTGACAAGTCCAAGGAGGCTTGCAGGAAATGGGAGGAGTTAAAAGAGGTTTATAGGGTATCAAACCGTCTATCTGCAGACCATATATGGGAAAAGCTAAGATACATAGGCTTGGATGCTGTTTATACCACAGATAAGGAAAAGCTAAGGGAATACAAGGAAAGCTATGAAAGGGCTTTGAAGGATGATAGGCTTTTACATGAGCTTATTTACTTGGAACATATGCGTTATTATAGAGAAAGGGTTATCTTGAGAGATTGGAACAGGGTATTAAAATATAAGGGTAAATGGCAGGACTTAGAGTCAAGAGGTGAAATTATGAGCTTGACAAAGGACACTTTAGAATCTTATGTGCATGCTATGGAGGAGTTAATAAATGTTTTTTGAGGAGCAGGAATTAGAGGAGCTGGCAAAGGCACTGCATAATGCCTGGATGCAGGAGAAATTAGCACAAGGCTGGAAGTATGGTCCTGTAAAAGACTTTGAGAAGAAGACCCATCCTGACCTTATTCCTTACGAAGACCTGCCAGAGGACAAGAAGGAGCTTGACCGTATGTATATAAGAGACTTCCTTAAGATTTTAGAAAGGGTTGGCTTTGGGGTTGCAAAGTGTGATAATGTTAGCTTGTTTGAAGAAGATATAGAAAAGTTGGCAAAGGCAAGCCATGAGCTTTGGCTTGAAAAGACAAAGGAACGCAGTCCAGAAGAGAACGCTTACTTTAGACCCTACGAGGAGCTTCCAGAGGAAGCAAAGGAGCTAAACAGAAGAACTGTCCGAGAGCTTTTAGGTTTGTTTAAAAGCAGAGGCTACGGAGTGGTAAAGGTTTAGCGTAGGCTTATGTCTACTTCTCCGTTATAGTCTCCTCCACCTTCATGCCAAAGTGCCTGCCAGCGGTTTCTATGTATCCGAGCACTTCGTCGCCTTCCTTTAGCTCTGCCACAGATATGGGAGTGCCGTCAGGTCTTGTAAGTCTTATGGTCTCTGCGTTTTGTAGCACCGCACTTAGCTTTTTCTTCTCATAAACGCCTTCCACCAAAAGCATGGGTCTTCTTTCCACCTTTGCCCTACCCACATAGACAAGCCTTCCTCTACCCGTGTAGTCATAAACCATCACAGGGTCTCCTGCAGAAAGCTCACAAAGATACTTGGTCTTGTTCTCTGGCACTCTTATATACATATGCACCGCACCTGCGTTTACTCTAAAGGGTCTTGAAGCCACGTAGGGATTTTCTTCTGTCTCCGCATGCACCAAAAACATACCACCCGAAGAGTTTCCCATAAGCATGCCTTCGCCTCTGTTTAGCATGGAAGTAGTATCCACACAGACCCTATCTCCAAGACCAAGAGGCAATATCCTCGTTATCTTTACCACCACAAGGGGAAGCTTTTCTTCCTCTTCTTCAAGAACCTTTTCCACCTTCTTTATGGTGTTTATATCCTTAGTCTTAAGGACAATACCCTTCACACCCTTTTCAAGCACCCTTATGGCAAGCCTTGCCTCCTCTTCGTTTTTTACCACCGCATAGAGCTCTTCTCTCTGTGCTATGAGGTTTTCAAGGGGTATTATGGTCCAGTCAGTGGTCTCCACAATCACCTTTACATGAGGTGGAAACCTTCCTGCTCTTTCTTCATCTTCTTTGCCTTTTATGAGAACATAAACGTAGTCTTCACCATCCTTGAGGTCTCCACCATCCTTTGAGGCTACCTGCACCCTGCCAAGGGCTTTGACCTCCGAAGACTTTGAGGGGTCAGACAGAAGTATTACCCTTGCACCAGATTCAAGTGCGGTAGTTATTAGCTTTTTGTCGTATTCTTCCGCCCAAAACCAAAAGTCTTTCATGGGAAAATTATACAACAGAGAAAAAGCAAAAAAGTCTAAAAGTTTTAGGCTTAAGCTGTAAAAACAAGAAGGGATTCTGAGTTTATGTTATAATATACTCAGTTTGGATTTTCGGGGGCTCTTGCTCCCGTGATATCTTGGCAACTGAATAGGGTGTGTCTTTTGTAAAAACTCCACGGGGTCTTTCTGACTTTTGACTTGTTGCAAATGATATTCGTCTCAAAATTTTATGCATAAGACAGAGTTTTTGAGATTTTACCTACCCCTAACTTTGGGCTGTTTTGCAAGGCTTTTAGGAGTTTTTGAGATTTTCAGTTTTCTTATGTGTCTTGGAACAAGGTGTATCAACAACTTCGTGTATAAA
>JAXSOH010000085.1:0-5327 GCA_037925805.1 Aquificaceae bacterium | reverse complement strand
CATTGGGACATGATTTTGTGCCTCCTCCCATACACGCAGGTGGCTTGCGTTATCACGGTGATGCACCACTTGTCTGTCTTTTGTATCATGAAGGCTTTGTCTCCGCATCCGCATACAAACAAAGAGAAGTTTTTGAATCCGCTGTTATCTTTGCAAGGACCGAGGGTATAGTGCCTGCTCCAGAGTCCGCCCACGCCATAAGAAAGGCAATAGACATAGCCCTTGAGTGCAAGAAGACTAGAGAAGAAAAGGTTATACTCTTTAACCTCTCAGGACACGGATACTTTGACCTAAACGCTTACCATATGTATCTAAAGGGAGAGCTTCCAGATACTTAAAACGACTTTTTTAGCCTTCTAAGTAGTATAAGCACCCCTAAGAGGAAGGCGGAATATGTAAAACTAACCAAACCACCCGTTGAACAGCCACCGTCTTTAGAAGAGTTAGACACACTTTGAGAAGCATAAGATACAGATACCTCTTGAGAATAATCAGAGTATACACTACCCTTGTAGGCTCTTACCCTGTAAGAATATACGCCACCAAACTGTAAGGTGTCCATGTATGAGCTCGCATTCTGAGGTAGGGTAGCTATAACTCTCCACTGTTCACTTTCTCTTTTTCTCTCAACCATATATCCATCTTCAACGCCTGAGTTATCTATCCATGTGAGCTTTACCACATTACCAGACAAACTATAACTTAGCTCTGTAGGGCTTTTGAGAGGAATAAAAAGGCTCTGGCTTTCTATACAAGACTCACCATATTGGTTATAGGCACAAACAGAGTATATGTATTCCTTTGCCTCTTCATCTTGGTTATAGTTTCTTGTGTATGTTATTAGGTTATAAACTCCTTGGCTTGACCCAAGCTCTGATACAGTCTGAAGGTTCTGACCCAGTGGGGCAATCCTTACATAAAATCCATCCTCTATGTAGGAGAGATCCCTAAAGATTAGCCTTATCTGTTCTTCTCTTATTTCAAGAGAAGTTATCCTTGGTTTGAGTGGCACAGGTTGATAATTCAAAGCTCCATAAGCGTTCAGCATACCACCGCTGAGTGTTTTATCCTTTGTGCTTGCAAGAGGTTTTACAGTAGAAAGAAGGAGTTCTCTTACCTTAAGGTAGTCCATATCGCTTCTACAAGCATACAAGAGGCTCGCAACTCCGCTGACAAAGGGAGTAGCCATAGAAGTTCCACTTAATTGTCCATAACGCTCATTTGGCAAAAGGCTGTATATCCTAAAGCCTGGTGCAGCAAGGTGAACAGACAGACTTCCATAGTTTGCCCAGTAGGGCATCTCTCCCTTAGAGTTTATGGCGGTCACTGATATGACGTTTTCCATTCTATAGCTTGCAGGATATGTAGGATAAACATCGTTATTGCAACCAGAGTTTCCCGCTGCAGCCACCACAAGGACACCCCTTTCCTTTGCATAGTTTAGGGCATCTCTCTCTGCGTTAGAAGGAGTTGTTGCATAGCAATCAGAGGGATACGCATAGCTGGCGTTTATTATTTTTGCACCATTGTCAACCGCGTATCTTATAGCCCTAACCACAGCATCAATAGTGCCAGCCCCTGTGTTGTCCATAAACTTGACAGGCATTATCTTAACGCCCCAGTTAACACCAGCTAAAAATTGGTTGTTATTTCCTACCGCACCTATTATACCAGCCACATGCGTGCCATGTCCATCCACATCATCATCCATAGGGTTGTTGGTGTTATAGGCAAAGTTCCAACCCACGCAGTCATCAACATAGCCATTTTCGTCATCATCAACTCCGTTATTACAGACCTCTCCAGGATTACTCCAGATATTTTGAGTTAGGTCTGGATGGTTATAGTCTACGCCCGTGTCTAACACCGCTACAACTACATCTCCACCCTGACATTGAGTCCATAAGTTTACTATCTCTATGTCTATTCCCTGAGTTCCCACAAAGCCATCTACGTTTTGACCCGTGTTTCTAAATCCCCACTGAAGGTTAAAGTATGGGTCGTTTGGTATAAGCTCTGCCTTGCGGACTATATAGTTTGGCTCTGCATATTCCACATATGGGCTTTGACTGTATAACTTTATAGCATCATCTACTTTCATACCCTGTGGAAGTCTTATAAGCTGTAGCTCACCATCTCTGAGCTTGGTTGCATGCAAAACCCTTGAGCCCATCTTTGCATGAAGGCTTTTGAGGTTGGAACTGTGTATGGAGTCCTTAATTTTGACCAAAACCTCACCCTCCACATAGGGAATTATTCCTGCTTTTTTCTCCACGACGCTTGAGGAAGAGACACCAAGCCATATCGTGGCTATAAAAACAATAAAAACTCTACTTATCTTCCACATCTACCACTCCAAATATACCAAGTTTGTAATAGCTTATCTCCGCATACTCGTTCTTTGGGTCTATAAGGTAAGCCTTCTTGTAATAATACCTTGCCTGCTCTAAACCACCAAGCCTTAAATACAGGTCTGCAAGCCTTGTGTATAGTAGTGACCTACTTTCATCGTCCTTAGACTCCACAATGTTCTTTTTCAAAGAACAAAGTTCCTGAGCGTATCTTATTTTTGCCTCCTGCGTTTTGGGTTTTGTATCTATCTTCCAAGGGTAAAAGACTAAAAGGGCTGAGAAGATGAGCGTAAGTGTGGAGACAACCTTAAGTCTGAGTCCACCCATAAGAGCGTATAAAAGGTAAACAAGGCTTGCAAGAAGAGGAAGGGCTAAAGGAAGCCTGTATCTGTCCACTATGAAAAAGATACTTATGGAGAAAAGATAAGAGAAGGTAAATATAAAGACAAGCCAGTATTTATGGTATCTTGCAAGAAAAAGCCCCAATAGTAAACCACTAAGACCGAGGGTGAAGACTGTGTAAGAGCTAAAGGTCATGTATTTGTGAAATATAACCCTTTCTCTATAATACTGATAGTCCTCGTTGTTAGGAAACTCTCTTCCACTAAAAGCCATGAGTGTTTTTTTTCCTAAGAGCAGAAACCAACGGACTGGTTCTTGTTTTATATGCTCCAAAGCCTTTTTGTAGAAAAAACTTGAAGCCTCGGATGCTTTAACAGGTCTACCATAGCTCTCTGAAGCTATCCTAAGAGCATCGTAGTAATGCCCAAAAGGATTTGGTCTAACACCCTGAGGTCTCTTGTACAAACCATCAGACCCAATAGTATTGCCTATATAGAAATGTATACCACCCACAGCACTAAGAGCCACCATATCTCCAGACACAGCGTAATTTCTGTATATGGTAAAAGAAAGGACAAGAACCGTAGGAATGAGAAAGAGTAAAGCTCTTTTCTTCTCTCTTATCAAAAGGTATAAAAAGAGCAAAGCTATAGGAACTAAAAGATTGTTATATATTAGTAAAGCCATTGAGAAAAACAAACCCGAAACAAAAAGTGCATATCTATGAGAGGAAACAAGAAAATAAAGACCCCATACAATAAAGAATAGCCCATATATGGTCTTAAGAGCTTGAAATTCAAAGAAAAGAAGAGGTCCATACAGAGTGCTGAGGATATAAGGAACTAAGGCATAAAATCTGTTTGCCATTAACTCCTTTGATATCAAAAAGACCGCCACGGGTATACTTGAACCCACCAACAAGGAAAGAACCTTTAGAGGATATGCACCATCTCCAAATATCTTTAACAGGAGAACCTTAAGCCAAAGAAACAAGGGTGAATAAAAATATGGCTCAGAGAAAACAGAACGATAACCATTTACCATAAGCATTGAAAGAAAATCGTAGAAATCCCCATCAAGTGCTGGAGGAGGACAGTAAAAGGTGGGAAAAACCCTAAAACCCAAAAGATTAATAAAACCCACAAAAAGACTTATTGAATAAAGAAAAAGGGGGAGCCTGCTCCCCCCCAGGTTTACGCTCACTTCTTCTGTATTATGAGCTGAAGGTCGTTATGTGGTATCTGGCTTGCCTTTGCGTTGAAGGTGTGGAAACACGCATCAAGTGTTGAGTTCATGATTTCGACTACTTTAACTCTGTCCGGTGTATAATCATTGTTGAGATCCAAGTATCTTACCCATTCATACCTATCACTCACCTGTAGATCTCTATAGCAGTCTTGAACTTGAGCCTTACCTATCCTGTTGGATAAGGCTTTTAGAACCATCTTTGTCTTGTTTGTCTTGTTAGCTTTCATAACGTAGTATGGACACTGTATTTCGCAGTTTTGCTGACCACCACAAGTGACTCCATCCACATCGTAGCATTGGGTTTGGGATTGTCCTTGTTTAAAAAGGAACTCTATCATCAGTCCACGCATCCTATCAGCAGATGTAACGGTTGTTCCATATTGGTTTATGTAGTCATTAATAGTTCCAGTCACATCCTGACCGTCGTATTTAAATGTAAGCTCTTTGGTATCCCAATAACCATAACCATAACCATAACCGTAATCAAAGTTAAAGGGCAGACCTACAATAATCGCTCCTCTGTTTGTGCAGTCATATGGGTCATTATAATACCCCCAGCAAGTATTTGGATCGGGGTTATAAGTATTTTGATAGTTAGGGTCTTGAATGAGAGGAAGCTGTCCGTTCTCAAGGGCATTCTTGTTCTGATTGTTGGTGAAGTTATTATAGTAAACGAGCTCATTATATCCACCACATCTATCGCCATAACAACCCTGTGCATTCAGGTTTGAACCAAAGTAGTATATGTCATGAAGACTCAATCCGTAGTAGTCGTAGTAATAATAATAGTAGTAGTACAAAGGTAATACAATAAAGTGGCTTATAGTCTCTTGAGAGGAACTGTAGGTTTTATTGAGGCTTATAGAAATTGGGTTGTCGTTGTTGTCTACAAAGCTCCATTTTGCCCTTATAAGAGTTGCGGTAAGGCTGTTTCTTCCCTCCGAAAGTTCACCAATGCCTTTGAGATAATCAACGGTTGTGTTAGAGTTATCCTTGGCAACTATCTGATACCTAAATTTGCCCACAGGAAGGTTGGTAATGGTCGCACTTGGGTTACTTCTTGTGAGTGTTACCGTTCTGCCAACACTGCAGTTCCAATACTGCTCATTACATCCAGCGTATAAGGTCACCGTTATGCTGGATACAGTTTCGTCAATGTGAGCAGGTCTTATGCCTCCCGATGTGTTAGGAAACTTTGCAGAGACCACAACCTCAGCGGTCTTGCTTACGGATGTTTCTGCTCCACCTGTGCTGGAAAGGGATGATCCCCCTCCACAACTTGTAAAAAGTCCTGCGGACCCTGCAAGGAGCAGGGCTGTGGCAAACATTCCCTTTCTCATGGTTTATCACCTCCTAAAAAGTGTTGTTCTAAGACTTTGGATGATT
>JAXSOH010000084.1:412-5490 GCA_037925805.1 Aquificaceae bacterium | reverse complement strand
GCAACTACCTGAAAGTCAGAATACTCAAGGGAGAGCCTTAGGATGCTTTTACCCATCCTACCAAGAGCACCGCAGACTACTGCCTTTGTCATTCCTCCTCCTCTCCAAAAATCATATCCTCAAGCTCTTCCACTGCGTCTTCCGCTTGGTCTGGTGGCACAACTGAGGGATAAAGGGCTACTTGAATGCCTTCGGTGAAGAGAAACCTACTTATTATCTCTTGGAGCTTTTCCATCTCTTCAGGGCTCAGGTCTCCTCTTATGCTCTCTTCTATGGGCTTGTTGGTGAAGAAGAATCCCACGAGGCTGAAGGGCACTGCATAAAGTTGTTCTTCCATGACACTCTCCTTTTTTGGTTTTGAAAAATTATAATATGAAGTATGGACTACAAGCCTCAGGAAATAGAAGCCAAGTGGCAAAAAGTTTGGGAAGAGCAAGGTATTTTCAAAGCCAAGGAAGAGGGCAAAAAACTCTATGTGCTTGAGATGTTTCCTTACCCTTCTGGCAGGATACATATGGGACATGTAAGGAACTACACTATAGGAGATGCCATAGCAAGGTTTATGAGGTTTAAGGGCTACTCGGTGCTTCATCCTATGGGATGGGATGCCTTTGGATTGCCTGCGGAGAACGCTGCCATAAAGCATGGAGTCCACCCTGCCAACTGGACCTACGAAAACATAGCCTATATGAAAAGGCAGTTAAAGAGCCTTGGCTTTTCTTACGATTGGGATAGGGAGATAGCCACTTGCGACCCTGAGTATTATCGTTGGAATCAGTGGATTTTCCTCAAGTTTTTCGAGCATGGCATAGCCTACAGGAAGTCTGCAGAGGTAAACTGGTGTCCTAACGATGAAACGGTGCTTGCCAATGAGCAGGTTATAGATGGAAGGTGTTGGAGGTGTGGCACGCCCATAGTAAGAAGGGAAGTGCCCTCTTGGTATTTGAATATAACCGCCTATGCGGAGAGGCTCTTGGAAGACCTCAAAGAGCTTGAAGGCAAGTGGCCAGAAAGGGTTATAGCACAGCAAAGAAACTGGATAGGAAGGTCAGAGGGTGCTATCCTTAAATTCTTTGTGGATGATATTCCCATAGAGGTCTTTACCACAAGACCAGACACGGTCTTTGGTGCTACATTTGTAGTGCTTGCACCAGAGCATCCTCTTACCCTTGAATTGGCAAAGAGAGGAAACTTCTCAGAGGTCAAGAGCTTTGTGGAGCGTATGAAACAAAAATCCACAAGAGAAAGGGGAATAGAGGAAGAAAAGGAGGGTGTGTTTCTTGGAGTTTATGCGGTAAACCCTGCTACGGGAGAGAAGATACCCGTTTGGACCGCCAACTATGTGCTTTATGAGTATGGCACTGGTGCCATAATGTGTGTGCCAGCCCATGACCAAAGAGACTACGAGTTTGCCATAAAGTATGGACTACCCATAAGGTATGTGGTTAAACCTTTGGATGGAGAGTTTCCAAAGGACAGAGCTTACGAAGAGCAGGGTATTCTCATAAACTCTGGACAGTTTAGCGGGACAAAGTCCACAGAAGCAAAGAGAGCTATAACCCAGTGGCTAAAGGAAAGGGGTCTTGGAGACTTTAAAATAACCTACAGACTAAGGGACTGGAACATTTCAAGACAGAGATACTGGGGCACGCCCATACCTATAGTTTACTGCGACCACTGTGGAATAGTGCCAGTCCCAGAGGACCAACTTCCTGTGCTTTTACCTCAAAGGGTGGAGATAACAGGTCATGGAAACCCTCTTGAAAAAGTCCCAGAGTTTGTCAACACCACCTGCCCCAAGTGTGGAAGACCTGCAAAAAGAGAGACGGATACAATGGATACCTTCTTTGACTCAAGCTGGTATTTCTTACGCTTTTGCGACCCTAAAAACTCAGAAAAGCCCTTCTCTCCAGAAAGGGTGGAGTTTTGGATGCCCGTAGACCTATACATAGGTGGTATAGAGCATGCGGTCTTGCACCTTCTCTATGCAAGGTTTTTCCAAAAGTTCCTTTATGACCTTGGGCTGGTAAAGGAAAAAGAGCCATTTTTGAGGCTTATAACTCAGGGCATGGTGTTGAAAAGGTGGGTGAGTGTGGAGAGGTATTTGGAGTATTTGGAAGAAAAGTATGGAGTGCAAAGCCTTTTGGAAGAGGACGTGGAAAAGCTAAAAGAGTTAATGGAAAGGGATATGGGTTCAAAGAGCTAACCTCAAAGATACAGCCTTGCTCCCTCAGTCCCTTTCAAAGAACCCACTAATAGCACAAGGGAAGAGCCAACAGCCAAAAGCTGAAAGCTCCAAAAGCTAAGCAGTTTGAGGTAGGCAAGGGGTGAACCAAGAAAAAGCAAAAGCAGGCTTGTAAGATTATCTAAAAAGGAAAAGATAAACAGAAAAATACCTATCCAGAGGGCTGTCCTTCTTTTTACTCCCACAAAAGGCAAAAGATGAGCCAGGGCAAGAGAATAAACCGCCATGGCTATAAGATGGGGATATATAACCTTAAAAACTCCTTCAAAGCTCTTACCTTTAACGAATAGCTCTGGATTGCCAAGAAAGTAGTCTCTTATACCCTCAACTCCAAATCCCATTTTAGTATGAAAGTTCAAAAAATTAGAGAAGAGAAAAAAAAGAGAAAAAAAGGCAAAGGCAAGGCTCATAAGCCTTAGAGTGTCTGTTTTCGGTGAGTTTTGTTCATCTCTTAGGACATGAAAGGTGGTCAAAAGCCATATGATTAGAAAAGTAATTTGGTAAGCTAAGAAGGAAAGGAGCTTTAGCATAACCGTTTTTGTGCCAAGCAGAAGTATAAGGAAGTCAGAAAGCAAAAACAAAAGGGCAAAGAGACTTGTGGAAGTTATAAGCATTAACTTGACTTTCTTGGATAAAGCTGTTATGTTTAGCAAAGAAAAAAGGGTTATAAGAAGCATTCCATGGATAAAAACTCCCACATGAAAGTCCTCCGAGACCTGTGCTATGGAGACCCTTTCGGGAAAATCTGGGTCCATAAAGAAATATCTCACAAGGCTCTCATAAGAAAAGCCATACTTGGAATAGAAATGAACCCAAGAGGCAAGCCAGAAAAGCAAGGCAAAAACCAAGAAAAAGAGCACTGCGTAGTATAGGGGCGTATTTTTCTTTATGTTAGCAGATATGAAAAACCTCACCTTTGACCTCCAAAAAGTATCTGCCACATGGCAAGCACCTTGCGGGCATTGTCAGTTATGGCTCTTGCTGTCAAAGTAGCACCTGTTATATTGGGAATATCTCTCCTAAGTCTTATGGGGTCTTTGCTTAGCTGTTTGCCTGCAAAGAGCCTGAGCCATTGGTCTTCTGGCATATACTCAAGGGGTTCATGAAAGGCAAGCACCTCTATCACGTCAAGTTTTCCTTCTGGGGTGATGGTGTATAGGACTACCTCTGGATGCGTCCTAACTCTGTGTATATCCGCATAGCCATAGGCTATTATTTGTCCACCTTTTTTGACTATATACCATGACGCAAGCCTTGATTCTAACTTGACGCCAGATATCCTTTGCACCTCTTCCACTTGCTCTCTTGTGAGGGTAATATTCCTAACCTCTATTTGAGAGCCGGGATAAATCTGAGAAAGGGCTTGCTCTGGTCTTTTGAACTCCTTTGCTTGCAAGGAGTTAGGGGATAAAAGAGTATAAACAATAAGAAATAAAAAGGTCAACAGAGCCATTCTGACCTCCTAAATTTTTAATTCTATTCCAGAAATCATAACTTGAAAGACCTCACTTTTACACTAAAAGCCCCTCCCGAGGGGGAGGGCACAACATGAGGAAGAGCCATCAAAACATAAAACCAAGCGTGAGCCTGTATTCGTTTTCATCCTTTTTTGGCTTGCCGTAGTCTAACTTCGCATAGTCCGCTTTTATGGCTACAAGAGGGTGGGGTTTGTAGGAAATGCCAAAGTTATAAACCTTTAGCTTATGTCCGTCAGGCTTTAGATAGCCAGAGGGCACTTTCTTGTGTGTATCAAAGTCCTCGTATATTCCAAAGACATAAAGCTCCTGGTTTTCTGGTCCAAAGAGCCTAAAGAGGTCGTAAGCAACCTGCACATAAAAGCCTTGCTGTTCCTCTGGCATTATATTGTTTCTGTCAGCACCAGTGTTTGGGTTTTGAATTTTACTTCCAAAAAGGTCTCTGGACATCTTTAAAGCATCCTCGGTTTTTACCAAAGCTCCTACAAACCTCACATCCCATCCTGCATACTGCCACCATATATGGGGAGAGAACATGGTAAAAGAGCCAACCTTTGAGCCTCTTCTGAGACCAAGTTGAGAATCTGAACCACCCTTAGACTGCACATCTGCGTAGACAAAAGAACCTCCAATTTTTACGTTAAGAGGCAGGTCTATATCTACCCTTCCCGTATAACCAAGCCTGTCCGCCACAGCCCTTGCACCCCTTTGTCTGACAGTTTTTAAAGGCTCAAGTGCATTGTAGTCTCCACCACCCTTCAGCATAAGCCCGTTTATCACATAAAACCTATAGTCTACAGAGCCTACCGTTCCATATACTCCAAGACCCATCTCTTCCCATGTGGACATGGTTATCCTACGCTCAAAAAAGGGTCTTTCCGCAGAGGGAAAGGTAGGTGGCTCGTGGATTTCGTTTATTATACCCACGGGCATAAGCAGTAGACCACCCCTTACTCCAAACTCGGGTCTAAACTGGTAGTCAAGATAGGCAAGCTCCGCCTTGAAGTATCCTCCACCAGTTCCATGGCTTGCAGAGGTAGATGCATGCTCTAACTCAAGCTCTGAGTTAAACTTTAGCCTTTCATCAAAGGCATAGCCAAGGTATAGGATTAGCCTTTGCATATTGGCTATATTTTTTGCACCGCCTCTCGCATCCACATCATTGCGTCTAAATACGAGCTCACCATAACCACCGACGGACACACCCCTTGGGTTAAAGTGCACCTTTGAGGCTGCGGGACCAAGTCCAGAATAGGATTTAATCTCAAGTTTTGGCATGGCAATGTCAAGCCTGAGCTGTCTTATCTCTTCCTTGAGGGCTTCTGTTTCCTTCCTTGTTTCTTCTGCCTTCTTTTGCT
>JAXSOH010000084.1:0-402 GCA_037925805.1 Aquificaceae bacterium | reverse complement strand
GCTGGAGCATCCTTATCTGCTCCTCAATTTGGCGAACTCTGTCCTCTGGTGTTTGGGCAAAAACTGCGGTGGAAAAGAGTGCGGTGGCTAAAAGCACCTTCTTCATACCAAACCTCCTTACACTAAAATTGAGATTTTGTAGCAAGAAAGTATAAATAAATTGAAATCCATTGTCAATATGATTTTTCTCATGTGTAGTTTCCTTTTACCAGCCTCCTTATCTCCCTCTCCAAACTACACACACCATGAGAGTGGCAAAAGATGCACCTATCCTTTGCATAATCTTTGGCAAGCCGAACCATGTTGTGCCCCACAAGACCAGTGAAGACTATGACCCAGTCCGCACATGCCAACGCGTTGTCAATGTTCTGTTGCGTTTCTTGATTGATAAACTTGATGTTT
>JAXSOH010000083.1:0-5542 GCA_037925805.1 Aquificaceae bacterium | reverse complement strand
AGAGGATTTTGCTGAGCCTATGTGGGACTTCCTCAAAGATGTCTTTGAGAGTTATATCTTTTGAAGACACAGAAAGATTATATCATCAAACAACTTTCTCCTCTTATCCCTTATGGTGGGCTCAAGGCTATCGATCACCCTATAACTTGCAACTTGCGTTATTATAAACCGGGAGAGTGAGGGAATCGAACCCTCCAGGGACCCCTAACAGGACCCCTCACGGGATTTGAAGTCCCGGGACCGCACCAGCGTGCCAAACTCTCCCTACTTCTTTGGCAGACATTCTATCTTTTCCCTAAGAATTACACCTCTTACCATCTCTACTATCTCTTCCGCCCTTTTTAACCTTTTCAGCTCCTCTGGACGTTCAGACTTTATTTTAACAACCCAGCTCTCGTAAGGTCTACTTACTATAAGGGAAGGCTCTCTCTCCAACATCTTGTTGGACTCTACTATTCTTCCACTTAGGGGGCTTGGAAAGGTGGAGACCCTTTTTCCAGACTCAACTACCGCAAGGTTTGAATCAAACTCCACCACCGTGTTAACAGGCTTTATCCTTATGGCATAAAGGGGATAAATGAGAGAGGAAAGCACCTGCATGAAACCCACAGAGTAAACCCCTGAGCCTTCATCCTTTACCCATTGGAAAAGCATTCTTTCTTCATCTACCCTGTATAGCCTGTCCGCCTTTATGATGCAACCGTGAACTTCAATATCCATAACCCTTACCTTGCCTAAGATAGGTATAGAAAGCAGAAAACTAAGGAGAATTCTCCTGCTTATCATAAACCAAAGATATTCCTCTCAAACCTTATAAAACCTCTTTCTCTTGCCCATAGGTCAAGGACAAGTGTGGCTATATCATCCACCACTGGCACCGCAAGACCATCAAGCCGCATATCCACAATTTTAATGTAATGACCACACTTATGACAATACTGTATCTGAACAGCTCTGTTTTCCTCGTTGTAGTAGTAATCCATGGAATTATCTTCTTCGTTTCCACAGTTTACACACCTGTTCCTGTTATATAGCCAATCAGTTCCACATAAAACGCAAAGGAGAAACCTACCACCTTCCACATCTTCCTTGTCCGCTATGTAGGATATGTGAGGTCTAAAGCCACAAACAGGGCACTTGGTCTTTAACCAGTTCTCCTTATCAATATCCATGCTCTCCGCCATGCGTTCGTAAAAGGGACCAAGGAAGGCAAGGAATAAAAACCTGTCTATGTCCTCTGCCTTCTTCTCCTTTAGAAACCTATCTATCATACCTCCCACTCTATCCCTCTCCATCTGCTTTAATTCCCTCGCCCTTTCGGAGATTTGAATTGTTCCCTTTTCTCTGCATATTTCAAGTAGCTTGTAAAACCATTTCATACCCTTTCGCCAGTTTGGTTCTTTGCCCTCAAGGGCTTCGTAGACTTCTCTCTGGTATCCAAGAATATGTGAGTAAAAATCAAGAAGCTCAGAAGCCTCTGGATATTTTGATTTTAGAACCCTTAACCTCTCAAGGGCGTATTCTTTCTCTCTTAGCTTGAATAAGTTCACCTTATAACCCCGCAAACAATCCTATGTCCAGCCTGTCCTGCAGGGTCGCTTTTATAGTCATCTTTGTGTGCATGTATCATGATGGATGTTCCTCCATCCTTCAAAAGGCTGTTGACCTTTCCTTTCTGAAGGATTACAAAGGTGTTCAAAACATGAGCCTTGAGCCTACCCTTTTCGTCGGTAAAAACGTTAGGCATGTCCCCTGCGTGAGACCCTTCAGTATTCAGAAAGCCATGCTTTTTATTGTAGGGATTAAAATGCCCCTTTGCAGACATAAAATCAGGTGGGTCGCACTTTCCCAATTCATGTATATGCAGGGCAAGCTCAGCATTAGGTGGAAGTCCAGAAGCTTCAATCTTTATAAGCACTCCAGAGACAGTCTCTATAAATTCTGCTTTTCCCACCTCTTCTCCCTTCGTATTTATAAGGGTTGCATATGCTCTTAGCTCTTCAGAAAAGGAAAAAGAAGCAAGGAGGCATAAGCCTCCCAGTCCTGCCAGCACAAGCCCTTTCATATTACTACCTCCTCATAATTTGTCTGAACCACTTAGGATGATGGTGCATAGCCCAGAGAGCGGAAACCTTGCCCGTTATTATGCCAGAAAGTGAACCGGGAACACCCACAGTGCCCATGTAAACATGCACTATAAAGCCTGCACCCACCAAGATAAAGGCAAGACTATGAAGGAGTATGGAAAGCCTTACTATGTTCACAGGAAAGCTCTCTGGAAACCACATAACTATGCCCGTTACAAGAAACAGAGCACCACCTAAGAAGACCATCCAGCCAAAGATCTTTTGACCTGCGTTATACTTGCCTACCTCAGGAAGTTTTTCTTCTTCTCCCTTTATGTAGTGCTTTACATCGGAAAGCCACCTAATGTCATCGCTATCAAGAACAAGGTCCTTTGCCCATCTTAGAAACATAAGGAAAACACCAACAGCAAATACTACACCCGCCCACTTGTGAAGCCATGCGGAGAACTCTTTTCCTCCAAGAATAGGAAGTAGCCAGGCAAACTTTGGAGAATACATACCAAGCCCTGAGAGGAAAAGGTATACAAAAGGTATGGCTGTAAGCCAGTGCACAAACCTGTCAAAGGCTGAAAACCTTTCCACCTCAATCTCTTCAAGGTTCTTAACTTCTTCCATGGTCACTCCTCCTTCTTATGCTTCCTGCCTACCTTTATGGGTCCAAAGAGTATAAGCTGTAAGAAGGCACCAAGGAGCGTTCCCCAAAGCACTACTGAGCCTATAAGTTTTAATGGACCCTTCCAAAGGCTTACCAAAGGTGATATGCTTGCCTCTTTTGGAAGCCCATACATTTCGGGTTTATCCCCGTGAGGCAGAAGGTAAATGTATCCAGTTCCACCTACACCCGGTGGGTCGTATATGGATGCCTTTTCAAAACCTCTCTTTCTAAGACCTTCAAGGAGCTTGTTAGCCCTTATAAGCATCTCTTCCTTTGTTCCAAAGTGCAGGGCGTTTGTGGGACAGGTTTTTACACACATAGGCTCAAGACCAGCGGAAACCCTATCTATGCAGAAGTTGCACTTCCATGGTTTGTTGTTTGCATCATACCTTGGCACATCAAAGGGACAGCCAGATAGACAGAACTTACAACCTATACACTTGGAGTGGTCAAAGTCCACAACGCCGTTCGCATACTGAACTATAGCACCGGGAGATGGGCACGCCTTAAGACAGCCCGGGTCTGCACAGTGCATGCACTGATACTTGGTTATTGCCCACACAAGCCCATTTGGAGTTTCCTCCTCTTGAAAACGCATATACATAAAGAGGTTAGGAGCAAGACCAGGACCAGACTGATAACCAAAGAATGCCTGCTGTCCCACGTTGAGGGGTGGCTTTAGGTCATGCCACTGAGAGCATGCCGCTTCACAGGCTTTACAACCTATACAACTGGATATATCTACAAGTATTGCAAGCTGGTCTGCTTGCTTTATGCTTTGGTCAGGGGATTTGGAGGCGGAGACCCGCCTCAACCCCAATCCTACTGTTCCTCCTGTGGTTACTGTAGCCATCTTTTTACCTTCTTATGCTTTTACCTTTTCAAGCCTGCAAAGGAAACCCTTGAACTCTGGAGTTTGAGAGTTAGGGTCCCACACAAAGGGCGTTATCATGTTGGCAAGAGCACCTTTAACTACACCCTCATTACCCCAGTGTATGGGAATACCTACCGTATATACCTTTTTACCGTTTAGTTTGTGTATGAACCTTCCTTCTCCGCAAAGAGTGCAGAAGGCAGTAGAAATACTTCAGTTTGTATCTTTGATGGGTCATCCGCATACTTCCAAAAGCCTGCCATCTCCGTTTCAAAGACGTCTATAACCACCATCCACTTTAGCTTTCCAAGTCCTTCCGCTATCTTCCTGACATTCGGATTGCTTGCGAGTATGTTCATACCCACAGAAACAAAGCCTTCCATCTTGCCCCTATACATCCTATCCAGTATCTCATCCATAGATATTAGCTTTTCTATTTTCGGAAGATAGTGGTAGGCAAACTCGTTCTCTGGAGTTGCGGAGTTGCCATACCATGCTTTGAGAAGGCTTATGTAGAATTTACCATAGTTAGACCAGAAGTTCATAGAAGTATCAACAGCCTTAGGAGTGTTTGCCTGTATATGGTCTTTTAGGGATTGATGGTCTGCCCTTGGGGGTCTAATATAGCCTGGCAAGAACCTACTCTCTCCAGCAAGGTCTGTCATACCCTGAACGTTTGCATGACCCCTAAGTGCATTTATCGCACCGCCCGGCACTCCTATATTTCCAAGTAGCAGTTGAAGTATAGCCATAGAACCTATAAGCTGTGTTCCCGTGGAATGATGCGTCCATCCAAGGGCATAGAGGTGTGTCATAGCCTTATCTGGAGCGGATGTCTCCGCTATAAGTTTTGCCACCTCAAGGAACTTATCCTTTGGTATACCTGTCAGCTTTTCCACTACCTCTGGCGTATACCTTGAGTAGAACTCCTTCATTAGCTGTAATACACATATTGGATGTTGAAGAGTCATGTCCTTCTTAGCCATACCGTTCTCGTCAAGCTCGTATCCCCAGAGGGACTGGTCGTATTTTCTCTTTTCTGGGTCATAACCAGAGAAAAGACCTGTTTGTGGGTCAAAACTGTAGGTGTCCTTTACTATGTATGCAGCGTTTGTAAAGTGCTTTATATACTCTTCGTTGTATTTCTTGTTCTGAAGCACATAGTTTATAAGACCACCCATAAAGGCTATGTCTGAGCCAGGTCTTATCTGCAGGAATATATCAGAGACAGCAGCGGTTCTGTTGAACCTTGGGTCTACACAGATTATCTTGGCTCCCCTCTCCTGACGCGCTTTTATCGCCCATTTGAAGCCACAGGGATGGTTCTCCGCAGGGTTTCCTCCCATAACAAGTATTAGGTCTGCGTTCTTTATGTCGTTCCATCCATTGGTCATCGCACCTCTTCCAAATCTTGGGGCCAAACTGGCCACCGTTGGTGCGTGTCATATTCGCGCCTGGGTCTCTCGTGCAACAAGTCCGAGGGCAACCCCCATCTTTACCCACAGGTAGCCCTCTTCGTTGGCTATGGTGCTACCCTCAACCCAAGCTATGCTTTCACACCTGTTAACAGTTCTACCTTGCTCATCCTGTTCTATAAAAGTCCTATCCCTCGTATCCTTTATCAACCTTGCAATCTTATCAAGAGCCTCTTCCCAGCTTATCTCCTGCCATTCCTTTGCACCAGCGGGTCTATACATAGGTTTTTTGAGCCTTTTAGGTGCGTTTATAAAGTCTTGGCGACTAGTCTCTGAAAATATTGACATTTATACCCAATAATGGTAATTTGTTGCTTGAATTGTTTCATATACGAACTCACAAACAAAAGCTATAATATCCCTATGTATAGGTCTATTGAAGTCTCATGCCCTACCACAAAGAGAAAAAGCACTCTTATAGCTCATGTCCTAAAGCTATACAGAAAAACCG
>JAXSOH010000082.1:0-5624 GCA_037925805.1 Aquificaceae bacterium | reverse complement strand
ACCAGTTCTTTGTTGTAGTCTTTTTTGACTTTCATACCTAATTATTTTATCAGTGGTGTTATTGGACAGAGTAGTCAATTAGCATTTCTCCTCTCTTAACAAGTTCCTTGTTATAGTCCCTGTCTCTCATTTCTTCCCCTCCTTATAAATTATATCTTTAGACAAAGCACATGAGAATAGTCATAGAACCCCCCTTGAAAAAAAACTATTCCAAGGTTATCTTATTGTTAAGAAATTCTTACAGGAGGTAGTGTGATGCAGAACGTAGCTTTTAACTTCTTTGCTACAGACAAGGCAGTTCAGGAAGTGTTGAGGATAGCACAGGAAAACAGCATAACTGAGCCCATATTGAGGATAAGGGTTGTTCCCGGAGGATGCTCCGGTTTTCAATATGCTATGGGCTTTGATGATACTATTGAAGAGGGTGACAACGTCTTCGAATTTGGAGGGCTTAGGGTCGCCATAGACCAGTTTTCCATGCCTTATGTAAACAACGCAGAGCTTGACTATGTCATGGACTTTATGGGTGGTGGCTTTACCATAAGAAATCCTAATGTAACTGGTTCCTGCGGTTGTGGAAACTCCTTCTCCTGCGGATAAAACTAATCGCCCCCTTGTGGGGCTTTTATTACTTTTACCTTTACAAACTCAGGTTCTAGCCTTTCAAGGGTTATTAAGAATTTAGGTAAGTTTTTAACTTCTATTTTTAAGGTGTATTCGCCTTCTTTGATACCCTTTACATTTATACCTACACCGATAGCTTCCACCATATTCTCGGAAACAAACTTCTCCATAACTCTTAGTCTTATTCTTGCTCTTTTCTTTTCCAATTTGTATTCGTAGCCTTGCTCCTTGTTATATACTTCAATGTTCCTCTCTACGCTCATAGGCACTCTTTCTCCAAGGTTCACGAAAAACCACAAAGTTGTGCCCATAAGCAAAGAGATGATTTTGTATTGCCAGTCTTTGAAAATAAAAGCTTTAAGTTTTCTCAATTTTCAACTCCTTTAAAAGTAATTCTCTAAGTATCTCTGGGTCAAGGTTTCTGTGGAGTTTTCCTCCTACTGCGAGGGATATCTCCCCAGTTTCCTCAGAGACCACCACACATAAGGCGTCTGTCTCTTCTACAATACCTAAGGCAGCTCTGTGCCTTGTTCCATATTTTTTGGGAAGTTCTGCGGATTTTGAGAGGGGTAGTATGCAAGAAGCGTATACCACTCTGTCCCCTCTTATTACAACCGCACCATCATGCAAGGGTGATATGGGATTGAATATGGTAATCAGTAGTTCTACAGACACAACGCTATCTATAAGCACACAACCCTCTACCACACCTTCTATGTTATGTCCCCTTTCAATAACTATGAGAGCACCTATCTGCCTGTCTGATAGAAAGGAGCATGCCCTTACAACCCTGTCTACAGTCCTTTCCTCTACGGGCTTTATGAAAGATATACCGGCTTTTTGACCGAGCCTGCTAAGGGTTTTCCTTATCTCTGGTTGAAATATGACCACAAGGGAAAAAAGTCCCACTGCCCAAAGCTTTTCAAAGACCCATGAAAGGGTTCTAAGACTAAGGAGCTCCGCAGAAAGCCAAAAGCCTGCAAGCACCACAACCCCCCTAAAAATCTGGAGTCCCTTGGTTATGCGAAGGAAATGTAGAATGCCATATATAAAGATTGAAACTGCTAATATGTCAAGGATGTCCCTCCAAGAAAATAGGTTCGTCATCTCCCAGTTAAAATTCATGATATGTCCTCACAGTGTCAAGGAGGGCAAGAAATTCTCTGGTTTCCTTCACATCATGAACTCTTACTATATTTGCCCCTTTCATTACCGCAGGTGCTATAGCTCCCAAACTACCATAAAGCCTCTCCGAAGGCTCCGTCTTCTTCCTAAGCAATCCTTCCAAAATAATACCTATAAAGGACTTCCTTGAAGCACCCACTAAGAGGGGAAGACCGAATATCTTAAGTTCATCAAACCTTTTAAGTATTTCCACATTATGCTCTGGAAGTTTTCCAAAGCCTATGCCCGGGTCAAGGATCAGCTGTCCTTTATATCCTGCTTCCTCTAATATTTTTATTCTCTCTTCAAACCAGTAGACTATCTCCTCTACCACGTCCTCATAAATAGGAGGGTTTTCCTTCCATGTTTCTGGTCTTCCCCTTATATGGTTAAGCACATAGGGACAGCCGTACTGAGAGACTACCTTAAACATATCTTGGTCAAAGGTTCCACCGCTTATGTCATTTATCATATCTGCCCCCTCTTCAAGGCATACCTTTGCTACCTGTGCCTTATAGGTGTCTATGGAAATCCAAACCTTTGGGAGCTCTTTTCTTATTTCTCTCAGCACAGGGAGAAGCCTTCGTAGCTCTTCTTCAACGCATATCCTTTCAGACCCGGGTCTTGTGGACTCTGCTCCTATATCTATTATATCCGCACCTTCTTCTGCCATTTGCACAGCCCTTTTTACTGCATTAGAGGGTTCATAATATAGTCCTCCATCGGAAAAAGAGTCTGGTGTTATATTGAGAACACCCATAATAGCGGTTTTTATACCCAAAGGTAGTATTTTCTGGTTGTATTGGAGCTTGAAAGACCTTTTTCTGTAGCTTTGGAGCTTCTCAAGTATCTCAAGAGAAAGTTTTTTGTCTTCTTTTACAAGGTGAGAGCAAAAATCTTTAATTTGGGCTTCGGAGCCACAGAGCACTACTGCCTTATCGCCATAAAAAGCGTGAAGGCAAGACTTTTTTGCAATAGGGATAAGAATTTCTGGCTTTGCGTTCTCTAAGTATATTACATGGAAGATACCTTCGAAGCCCCTATCGTAAGCCTCTCTGAAAAATATTCCCAGCTTTTCCTTAAGAAACCTGTAGAAGGCTTCCCTGCTTTTAAAGTGCTTGACCAACATAAACAATAGGATACATTATTTAAACATGGTTTTAAGGTTGAAAATAAAAAGGCAGGAAGATGCAAGAGAGCCCTATTACCAAACATTTGAAATCCCGTATCAGGAAGGCATGACTCTTTTGAGTGCCCTCCAGAAAATTAAAGAGGAAATAGACCCTTCCCTTAGTTTTAGGCATTTTTGTAGGGCGGGTATATGTGGCACATGCACCATAATGGTGAATGGATTTCCAAAACTTGCCTGCAAGGAGCAAGCATTACCCTATGCACTCTTCGGAGAGGAAGTGCTGATAGAACCTCTAAGGAACTTTAAAGTTATAAGAGACCTTGCCGTGGACAACGAGAAGGTGGTAAAGAAGGTAAAAAGCCTAAGGCTTTGGATAAAAGAGCAAACCAAGGACCCAAGGATAGAGCCCGAGTTGAGTAGAAAGATAGAGAACTCTGCGGACTGCATACTATGCCTTGCCTGTCAGTCTTACTGCCCTCAGGTGCTTGAAGAGAACTATGCTGGTCCCTTGTTCTTTGCTAAGCTCTTTAGGTTTTATCAGGACCCAAGGGAAGAGGAAAAGAGCCTAAGGGTAAGTCAAGCCATAAAAGAGGGGAATCTCTATCACTGTCTCTCCTGCAATAAATGCAACCTTGCATGCCCAAAGGAAGTAGAGCCAGCAAGCCTCATAAGGGAACTTATGCAGATTATGAATGTGGCTTCTTAGCCTCTTGTTCTTATTCTGTTCTGCCTTTGCCAGTCCGGAGGAGCTTATAGTTTCGGAGGTCTATAAGCGTTTTGGTGATAGAGTAAAGGTTCAGAAAGTCAAGATTTTTGCACCAAAGGATTTGGAGTTTGATAGGGTTGAGCTGGATATGGAATACGGCAGGAGCAGGGCATTAGCCTACTTATATTCAGACAAGGAAAGGTATCAAGCTGTTTTGGATGCTCTCTGGAAAACAGAGGTCTTTATAGCTCTTGAAGACATACCCAAAGAAAGTTCCATAAAGCCTGAACAGTTCAAGGTAGAAGAAAGGTTCATGAAAACCATACCATCAGACCTCAGGCTAAGCCCAGAAGATTTTGAAAAATACATAACATCAACGCGTATAACTAAGGGAAGTATGTTAAGAAGGTCTCTTCTTAAGGAAGTGCCAGCGGTGAAGGCTGGAGATGTGGTGGAGGTGGTATACAAAAGTGGTTCTCTTGAGGTTAGTTTTCAAGCTGTGGCTGTTGACTCTGGCACCATAGGGAGAGTAATACGCATAAGGAGAGAGGATAGAATGCTAAGGGGAAAGGTGGTTGCGAGAGGCAGGGTGGAGGTTATACCCTAAAAGTTTATCATTCTTCAATCTCCGCATCTTAGCACGATAGCCTGAACTTCTACCACTCCGTCTTTTACCATATCCAAATCCCTTGCAGCAGAGTATGAAAGGTCAAGCACTCTTTCAGGCTTGAAGGGACCTCTATCTATTACCTTCACCCTAACGGTTCTTCCATTTTTTAGGTTTTTTACTTCAAGAAGTGTTCCAAGTGGTAACTCTTTGTGTGCAGCGTAGTAGCCATACATATCATACTTAATCCCGTATGGAGTTTCTCTACCGTGATAGGGGTCTGTATAGTAGCTGGCAAGCCCCCTTATTACTTTAGGGCATGTTCTTTTGTCATCCACACCACACCTTTGAATTTCAAGCCTTGCGGGGAAGGGTTCTTGTCCCAAAAGTCCCCTAAAACTTTCAGGAACGCATACACCTCTTATGTTTTCGTTTCTGAAAATGGCTATAGTTATGCTCTTGCCAGTGGATAGGTTAACTACCCTTACTCTGCTTCCGTTCTGAACCAGATTGCTATATGCCCTGTCTCCTTTGCAGTAAAAACCTTCAGTGCGTAAAACTTCGGGACAATTGACTCTTAGCTCGCCACCCGTTTCTGTAGACCTATCCTGTATTATTACTGAGCAAGAAGATATAAAAAGAAGTGTAGTAAATAGCAAAATTCTCATAGCCTTTTGAATATTATATTAACTCAAGTTGTAAGTTAGTTTAGACTCATCGGGACTGTTTCAAAATTTGTGTAAATTCTGCCATACTTCATAACATACCCTCAAAAAGAAGTATTAGCTTGGGACTATATCCTCTTGCCCATTCAACTCCTAACACCTTACAATGGCTTGAGGCATAAGGTTTTTGAGTAGCTCACTGAACTCCCTACGGTATTGTTCTACTTTCTCCTTGCTTGGCTGTTTCATGTTAACACATCCTTACTTTATTTTTACACAATGGATGAAACACTCCCGTGTCTAATATCTTTAGCTCTTGCCTTAAGATTATTGAGAGACAACATCTCAACAAGTATGATTTATATCATAAAAATTCTCCAGATGACCGAAATTTATACCTTTCCTGCAAGTATATTGGATAAAGCAGGTTATGAAATTTTCAGTTCAATAGCCAAAACCTGCATAAAATCCTCAGAAGCAGAAACCAACTTTTTGGCTAAAGATCTTAGAAACTCCATGTCTCTTATTTCCCTTATCCTATTTGCTATCTCCTCAGGCACATAGCCAAGTTTACCCTCAATTATGGTTATAACCATCTCTTGTGCAGACTTTAAAAGACCTTCCTCAAGTCCAATGTGTTTACCTTTTTCAATACCAATAATTTCACCCTCTTTTCTACCCTTTTCAATACCAATAACCTCACCCTCTTTTCTACCCTCTTCAAGT
>JAXSOH010000081.1:0-5706 GCA_037925805.1 Aquificaceae bacterium | reverse complement strand
CACCAAAGACGCCATCTAAATTTAGACAAAAGTCTTCAAGAAGTCTTGAACAAACCTTTCCACTTTCAAAGGCATGAGAAAAAACTCCATACTCGCCTCCCTCTAAGGTAAGCACCTCCACCACCCTTTCTTCTGGAAACACGAGCCAATACTCCTTTATACCATACTTGGCATATAGCCTTCTTTTGTCCTCTGTATCTCTTTTGAAAGTAGAAGGAGAGACCACTTCTACCACAAGGTCTGGAGAGCCATGTATAGAGTTCTCTTTAAGGGTTTGATAGTTTTCCTCCAAGACCAGCACTATATCTGGCTGGACCACATGGTAAGGAGACAAAACCACATCCACTGGAGAAATGTAGACTTCTCCCAAGGCTTTTTCTTCTACATGCTGAGAAAGAAGTCTATAGAGCGTCCCTACTATTTTTTGATGCCTTAGACTTGGTGCTGGCATTTCAAGAAGCTCTCCGTCAATTATCTCATATCTTTTTTCTTCCTCAAGGCTAAGGTAGTCCTCGTAAGTCCAGAGCTTTTCTCTTATTGTCATACCTTACTTCTCCGCGTGCACCTCTGGCATAACCATATGTATGGCGTTCCTCTTTAAGAGATTTACACAGACATAGACACACAAGGCACAGCCCTTGCACCGCTCTTGTGCCACAAAGGCATGATGCTCCTCGTCAGTATACATAAGGGTGTTGGGTTCAGGGCAGAAAAGGGTGCACTGCTTGCAGTTATACTTACTGCACTCTTCGTTTATGACCTCTGCCACATAGTACATGCCTTGCCTCCTGAGAAGTTAATAGTAGGTGTTTATAAGTTATAACCCTTGAAGTTTTTGTCAACAGAATTATATTTCTTTAACTGAGTTTCTATGGGAGTGCCCTTTTTCCTTGTGCTTTTGCTCTTACAAATATCCTTTGCAGGGGAAGACTGCCCTAAGGAGGAACTTTTAAGCAAGATTACTCCTCTATTAGAGAAACACTATCTATGGTGGGACAAAATAAAGAACACCCAATGGAAGGATGAACAGGAACTCATAGAACATATAAGAAGGATAGGCGACCGTTGGACTTCTATAACAAAGCAAGAAGAAGACAGGCTCTGGTATTCAAGCTCAAAGATGGTGGGTCTTGGTGTGCGGTGGGATGACAAAGGGTATGTGATTAAGGTTTTTCCTAACTCTCCTGCACAGCAGTATGGTGTAAGGGAAGGCGATTTAATACTATCCATAAATGGTATAAGCGATAAAAACCAATGGAGAAGAGCTATAAGGGAGGTAGAAAAGGGTGGAATAATAAACCTTGAGATAATAAGGGAAGGGTTGTTTATGGATATAAAAGTTGTAAAAGGGGAGTTTTCTGTGCCTGTAATAGAAGAAGTGAGGCTAATAGAGTTTGGTGACAAAAAAATAGGATACATAAAGCTACTAAACTTCACACAGCCTGCGGTAGAGCAGTTTAGGGAGGCTATGGAAAAATTTAACACAAACAATATAGACCTTTTGATACTTGACCTAAGGGATAACGGTGGTGGGCTCATCTCTGTAGCCAAAAGTATAGTGGATATGTTGATAGGTGGTGAGGGAGTGATGTTTTACCTTGAGGGTAGGGGAAGAAACTTAGGGGTATACCAGTTTACAAACAAGCAGGGCTTTAATAAACCAATTGTTGTGCTTGTTAATAAACACACTGCCTCTGCCTCGGAGCTGGTGGCCACTTTGCTTAAAAGGTATGCGGGTGCGGTTATAGTGGGAGAAAACACGGTAGGCAAGTATGTAGGGAGCAACATGTATATGCTTGACTCCTGCGGTAATGTGCTAAGGCTTATAACCTTTGAGATGAAACTTCCAAATGGTGAGACGGTAGCCACAGACAAGGGAATAAACCCTGACTGCAGATTAGAAAATGGGAATCTTATAGAGCGTTCTCTTGAGTGTCTTTCCTCTCAAACCCTTGGAGTATCTCCTGCAGGACAGCCCTGAGCTCATTTCTGGTTTTGTTTGTGTCTACGCGTATTGCATAAGGAGGAGGAACAAAGTTTTCTTTTTGTCTTAGATACACCTCAAGGTCCGCATCGGATATATCCTGCCTTTCCTTAAGCCTTTTAATCACAACCTGCTCCTCTGTGTAAGCGAGCAGAAATATAGCATTTGGAAAGTTATCTTTTACCATTTTTCTCTGCCATTCTTGAAGAAAGGTTGCATCAAGCACCACCCTTTTGCCTTGACTGACCTTTTCCTTAGCCCTTTTTATCATCTCCTCATAAACTCTTTTAGTCCATTCTTGTGAATATATACCTTCACCGTAGCCAGATTTAGCACTCTCATAGGGGTTTATTCCAGCAAGCTCTTTTCTTATTAGGTCGCTCCTTAGCCACTCAAAGCCAAAGTCTTGCTGGAGTATGCTTGCAAGAAAGGATTTGCCAGAGCCAGAAAGACCCATAACCACTACTATCATCTAACCCCAAGATGTTCCAAGAGAGCTGGGCTATAGCCTTCTATAACCTTGTAGCTCCCAAGGACTATATTGTATGGAGTTCCTTGAACATTTAGCTTCTCTGCAACCTTTATGTGCTCATAAACAAGGGGACACTCCTTTACCTGTGGAGGTCTTCCGTCAAACTTTCCAGATAGGACTTCATCAAGTGCTTTTAGTTTATCCTTTGAGCAGGCTATGTAATAAGACTTGGCATGGCTTTCTGAAAAGCTCTTAAAAGGTAAAAGAAAAACATAAACCTTTACCTTGTCTAAGTGAGGTCTTAGGGCTTGCCACTCTTTCCTGCAGTGTCCACAGTCGGGGTTTATAAAGGTTATAAGCTCCCTTTTCCCTTTACCTACCACTATAGCCTTGTCAAGAGGTATTTCTTTGATTTGAGACTTTACAAACTCTGTGTATAAGTCCTGGGCAAGGCTTAGCTTTAAAAGTAGCAGGAGCGTCAGCAAAAGCTTCATGACTATAAATTATACAAGCTCTTTTATCCTGTTTACCACCGCCTGTATTATCCAGTCAGGAGTTGAAGCACCAGCGGTAAGACCTATCTTTTGAGCTCCTTCAAACCATTCTCTTCTTAGCTCCTCTGGTGTTTCTATGTGATAGCTTTTAGGATTCAAAGACTTAGATATTTCATAGAGCCTCCTCGTGTTTCCACTGTTTTTCCCACCCACTACAAGCATAACATCCACTTGTGGAGCAAGCTCGTATACATCCTCTTGACGCTCAGAGGTGGCGTTGCATATTGTGTTTATCACTTTTACTTCCCTTGCCCACAAGGCTATTTCACCTACCACCTCTTTGAAAAACTGCTCGTTTTGAGTGGTTTGTGCTACTATACCTATCCTGTCTTTTTCAAGAACTGCCTCTAAGTCTTCTCTACTTTCCACCACCACACCTTTGCCACCACACTCTTCTAAATAGCCTAAAGTGCCTATCACCTCTGGATGGTTTTTCTCTCCCACAAGCACCACAAAGTATCCCTCTTTGCAGAGCTTTACCACCGCCTCATGAACCGCCTTTACAAAGGGGCATGTAGCGTCCACAAGCCTTACACCCTTTGAGAGAAGTTCCCTTTCCTTCTGTGGTGGTATACCATGAGAACGCACTATTACAGTGCTCTTTTCATCCAGCATGCTTTCATCTTCTAAGAGCATAAGACCTTTGCCTTCAAGTCTTTTGACTTCCTGAGGGTTGTGTATGAGGGGTCCCATGCTGAGGACTTTTCTGCCTAAATGTGTATCCTTTACCGCCTCTTCCGCAAGGTTTATAGCCCTTCTTACTCCAAAGCAAAAACCCGCATGCTCCGCCACTATTATCTGTGCCATAGGTAGAATTATAAGCTCCTATATTGTGCCTATCTGTGAGCTATCTCATGCAAAGCAGGCCTTCCTCTGAGAAAAAGCCTTCAAAAACCTTGCAGACTGCACCTTCAAGGAACGCTTCCTTTAAGTCCTCGCTAAAGTCAATTCGGAGTATTTCACCACCCTTTGTATGCACTTCTACAGGTTTTTCCTTTACCAAACCCTTCATGTAAGCCACTAGGGCTGATGCAGTTGCTCCAGTTCCACAGGCAAGGGTCTCTGCTTCCACACCTCTTTCGTAAGTTCTTATCCTTATAGCCCTGTCTGAAAGCTTCTCTATAAAGTTCACATTCGTGCCCTTAGGTTGAAACTCTTTGTGAAACCTTATAGCCCTTCCCAGCTTCACCACATTTAGGTCTTGTAGGTTTTCCACCACTGCCACAAAGTGGGGCACGCCCGTGTTTATAAAGCTACCTTCAATATGGAGACCATCTACTTGCAAAGATACCTCTCTGTAGTCCTTTGGGCTTGTAAGCTGGACTTTTACCCTTTTCCCACCCTCCTTGACCCACGCTTTTATCACACCCGCAAGGGTCTCAAAACGCACTTCTTCGCCTACTATACCCTTCTCATAGGCAAACCTTACCGCACAGCGAGAGCCGTTGCCACACATCTCCGCCACAGAGCCATCGGAGTTAAAAAACTGCCATTTGAAGTGGTTCTTTGGGTCTTGAGGGTCTTCTATAAGGATAAGCCCATCCGCACCTATACCCGTGTGTTGCCTGCAAAGTGCTATTACAAAGTCTTTTATATCAAGCTCAAGCCTCTTTAAAAGCTCGTATACCTTGCCATCTCTGTTGTCTATAACTATAAAGTCGTTTCCAGACCCTTGCAATTTTGTAAAGTTCATGCTATATTATTATATCTCATACCCCAGCAACCCCATGGCTCACCTCCTCCCTCGCCCCCTCCCGGGGGGCGAAAATATGCTAAGATATTAAACCATGCTTCTTTTGAAAAGCCTTAAAGGAGAGAAAATTCCACGCTTTCCTGTTTGGCTTATGCGTCAAGCAGGTAGATATATGCCCCAGTATAGAGAGCTAAGAGAAAAAGAGAGGGATTTTCTCAGCTTTTGCAAAAACGTAGACCTTGCAAGTAAGGTAAGCCTTTTGCCTGTAGAGCTTCTCCAAGTGGATGCGGTGATAATCTTTTCTGACATTCTTGTGCCACTTGAGCCTATGGGTGTTAGGGTGGAGTTTCTTGAGGGTGAGGGTCCAAGGCTTGAGTGGGATGGAAGTGTGAAGAGTTTAAGGGAAATAAACTTCTCTCAGGTGGAGTTTGTGGGAGATATCATAAAAAGGGTAAAGGCTCAGGTTAAAGATGTGCCAGTGATAGGCTTTAGTGGTGCTCCTTTTACTCTTATGTCTTATATGATAGAGGGACGCTCAAGCAAGGACTTTAAGAAGACCAAGCTCTTTATGTGGACTTCAGACCAATATGCAAACCTTATGAAACTGCTTTGTGAAAACCTCCTTGAATACCTTCTTGGTCAAATAAGGGCTGGTGCAGACCTTTTGCAGGTCTTTGATAGCTGGGCAATGCACCTCTCTTACGAAGACTTTGAAGAGTATGTCTACACTTATCTAAAACCCTTCTTTGAAGAGCTAAAAAAACATACAGACAAACCAGTTATATACTTTTTCAGAGGCTCTGGTTCTTTTTTAAGAGCCCTTGAGAACTTGCCAGTGGATGCTTTTTCTGTAGACTGGACGGTGGATATGGTCTCTGCCATGAGAGAAAGCTCAAAAGCCTTTCAGGGAAACCTTGACCCTGCACTTCTTTACTGTGATGAGGAAGCCCTTCAAAAAAAGACCCTTGAGTTTCTCAGATGTATACCAAGAAAGACCAAGTAT
>JAXSOH010000080.1:0-5829 GCA_037925805.1 Aquificaceae bacterium | reverse complement strand
CAGGGTAATAGGTAACATACATCTTCCAGAGCCCTTTTGGAAAAAGAAGGGAGAGGGAGTATGCATAGAAATTGAAGCATCACTGGAGAAGAGGGTGAAGAACATTCTTGAAGAATATACTAAGTTTGAAGGCTGGCAAGAGGAGGCAAAGGAGTCCTTGCTTAGGATAAGAAAGTATCTTGGAGAAAAGAATTACTCATTAGCTATTGAACTAATAAGCAGAGAGCATATAGAGGAGGTTGCGGAATTCCTCATAAGGGAATACTACGACAAAACTTACAAACTCCATAAGCACCCGTCCTTTAGGCTCAACTGCGAGCAAATAGATAAATGCCTTGAAAGACTGAAGGATATATACTCATGCCTTTTGGAGGAAAGGATAACTTCTAAGCCTTGCAGGTAGCCTTCTATCTCTCACTTGCAGGTCCACTTCAAGTCCATCAATTCTGTGGTCTACACGGACAAAACATAATGCTATACCCTTTTGCAGGATTGGGGAGTAAGTGCCACTGCTTACATACCCTATCTCTTTGTCTTTGTGAAATACCTTGTAGCCCTCTCTTGGCACGCCTTTTTGCAAAAGCTCAAGTCCAAAGAGCTTCTTCTCCACCTTCTTTTGTAGAAGTGCGTCCTTGCCCAAAAAGTCCTTTTCAAGGCTTACATATCTGTCAAGGTTAGCCTCAAAGGGTGTTATATCCTCCGAAAGCTCGTGTCCATACAGTGGCATTCCCGCCTCTATCCTCAAGACATCCCTTGCACCAAGCCCACAAGGCATACACTCCTTAGAAAGCTCCATAAAAAGCTCCAAGCCCCTCTCCACTGGTGCATAAACCTCAAAGCCGTCTTCGCCCGTGTATCCCGTGCGTGAAAGGAGCATATCCCCAAAGACCTTAAAGTGGTAGTATTTTATGTCCCCTACGGGCAGATATTTGCTAAGAATTTCTTGCGACCTTGGTCCTTGAATGGCAAACTGCATCCACTCTTGGCTCATGTCTCTTACATAAAGCCCCCAGCTCAAAAGCCACTCTTTGACCTTTTCCTTGTTTCCTGCGTTTACGCACATAAAAAACTCCCTCTCAGAAAGCCTATAGAGGGTTATATCATCCCTTACTCCACCTTGCTCGTTTAAAAGCAGGTTGTATTGCACCCTACCCACTTTTAGCTTTGCAATATCTCTGGAAGTTAGCTTTTGTAGTGTCTCAAAGCCATCGGAGATAATTAGCCTTCCCATGTGAGACACATCAAAAAGCCCGCAAGAGCTTCTTACCGCCTTTGCCTCTTCCACTATGGACTTGTATTCAAGAGGCATTTCCCAGCCTGCAAACTCTACAAACCTTGCACCGAGTTCTTTGTGTTTTGAATAGAGTGGTGTTCTCATATTAAAATTTTAACCTATGCTTAGTCAATATCTTCTTCTTAATCACATCAAGACCTTTTTTCTCCTTTTTGTAGTTCTCGTAGGAATACTATACGCCTATATGATAGGTGAGGTTTTCTTGGTATTCAAGAATAGAAATCCTGAGGTTGTGCTATCTTACTCTCTTAACTTCCTTCCAACTGCCTTTTTTTACTCTGGTGCCTTTGTGAACGCCCTTGCCTTGCTTGTAGCTCTCAGGAGGCTCTTTCAGAGAAAGATAGACTTGCTTATCCAAAGCTTTGGCATCTCACCTTTGAGATTTTTCTCCTTTGCAATTTTTTTCTCTCTTTTTCTTTCAATTTTTAACCTTTTTGGTAGCTATTGGCTCTATCCACAAAGTCAAAAAAGGCTTTTTAGCATAGAAAAGGAATACAAAAAGGCTAAGGAGATAGAAAAGGGAATAGTGAGAAACTTGTGGCTTACCCAGGAAAAAAATGGAGAAAAAGAATTTTACAACTTTGAGCTTGTAGACTTATCCACTGGCAAGGTGCATGGCTTTTATCTTCTTAAGGTAAAGGATGGGTTTATAACACAAGTAGCAACCGCAGAGGCTGGACAGTGGCATGGTGGGTTTTTGGACTTTTCTGAGGCAAGCCTAAAAGACCTCTCTACTGGCAAGGAAAAGGCTCAAAAGCTAACCTTTGAATTTATTGACCTTTCTCAGATAGGTTCCCTTGCGGAAAAGCCAGAGCACCTTTCCATAAGGGAGCTTTTTGTGCTTAGCCTTCTTGGTAAAGGCATAGGCATAAACTACAGACAATACGCTTACGAGTTATCAAAGCGTATATTTACCTCTTTTCTTCCTCTCTTTATGAGCCTTATAGTGGGTTGGGTTTACATAAGATGGCGAAACCTAAAACTTGGACTTTTTGCACTTGTTGTTTCCTTCTCTGCCCATTGGTTTTTTGTAAACCTTATTAGGTCTACTATAGAAAACACCAACTTAGACCTGCCACTCATACTTCTCCTCTACGCTCCCATACCTATTCTGAGTTTAAAAGGACTTTACGATTTGAGCAAAGGATTCAGGGTCTAAGCTGGCACCACCCACAAGCAAGCCGTCCACGTCCTTCATCTTCATAAAATCTCCTGCGTTCTTTGAGTTTACGCTCCCACCGTATAGCACCCTTGTTTTTCCTGCGTGCTGTGGGTTTATTTGGTGGAGCAGGTCTTTTATAAAGGCATGGACAAGCTGGGCGTCTTCTGGTGTGGCAGGGTTTCCTGTCCCTATAGCCCAGACGGGTTCATAGGCTATATCTATGCTGTCCGTATAGTGTTCTATTCCAGAAAGAGCAAGCCTTATTTGAGTTTCTACCACCTTGAAGGTTAAACCCGCCTCTCTCTCTTCAAGCCTTTCACCCACACAAAGCACAGGTCTTATGTTCCCCTGAAGGCAAGCGGTCAATTTTTTGTTTATTAGCTCGTCAGACTCGCCAAAAATCCATCTTCTTTCTGAATGACCTATTATCACGTAGGAAACGCCAAGGTCTTTTAGCATATTGAGAGAAATCTCCCCCGTGTATGCACCCTTTTGCTCATAATGGCAGTTTTGAGCACCGAGCTTGACCTTGCTTTCCCTTAGGAGCTCATGGGCTACGCACAGAGATGTAAAAGATGGGCACAGGAGTATTTCTCTGTCCGAGAGGTCCTCAACAAGAGGGAGAAACCTTGAGATGTATTCTTTTGTTTCAGAGGGTGTAAGGTTCATCTTCCAGTTTCCTGCTATGAGCTTCATCAGATAAATTATAGCAGAAAAAAGTAGGCGTAAGCCAAGCCTACTACTATCCTATATACGCCAAAGGGAACAAAGGAGTGCCTTGAGAGGAAAGCAAGCAGTGCCTTTACGCTTATTAGGGCAAAGACAAAGGAGGTTATAAAGCCTACAGAAAGCACCTGCCAGCCTTGACTTTGAAACTCTCCATGAGACTTAAATAGGTCATAACCTGTGGCAATAAGCATGGTGGGAACCGCAAGGAGAAAGGAAAACTCAGCAGATGCCTTCCTATTTAGACCCATTAGCATACCACCTATTATGGTGGACGCAGACCTTGAAACTCCAGGCACCATGGCAAGGCTCTGAAAGAGACCTATGGCAAAGGCTCTTTTGTAGCTAAGCTCTCTTGCATCTCCAAGATAGCAAAAACGCTCGCATACCCTGTCCGCAAAAAGGAGAAAAACACCACCAAGCACTAAAGCTATAACCACTACCACATCGTTGCCTATAAGGTATCCCTTAATGAACTTGTAGAGGCTAAAGCCAAGAATTCCTGTAGGCAGAAAGGCAATCCCTATCCTCTTCCAAAGCTCAAGGTCTGTAAGAAACCTCCTCCAATAGAGAAAAACCACCGCCAGTATTGAGCCAAACTGTATGGAAATCTCAAAGCTTTTGGTAAAAGTGTTGTGAGGTATGCCAAGAAGATGGGCGGTAAGGATAAGATGTCCTGTGGAGGAGACAGGCAGGAACTCCGTAAGCCCCTCCACCACCCCCAATATAAAGGCTTGACTTATCTCCATTATAGCACCTCCGCATATATTCCCTTTAGGTATAGGGTATTAGGCATCTGCAAGACCCATGGATGGTCAAGGTCTTGAAAGCTCTCCGCCACAATACGAACCTGCCTTCTTGTATCTTTGCCTGCGGATGCGAGCACTTCTAAAAGATGCTCTCTTGTTATATGAAAGGAACAAGAGTATATGGCTAAGTATCCACCGGGTTTTGTAAGGTGCAAACCTCTCACTAAAAGCTCCTTATAACCTCGCAGGGCGTTTGGAACGGACGCTCTATTCTTTGCAAAGGAAGGCGGGTCTATTACCACAAGGTCAAATCTTCTTCCTTCCTTATGAAACAGCCTAAGCAGGTCAAAGGCGTTTGCCTCTATCCACTCTATGCCTTCAATTTTGTTTAGCTCTGCGTTTTTCTTTGCGGTTTCAAGGGCAAGCTCAGAGATATCCACCGCTATAACCTTTCCCGCACCTACCTTTTTCATACTAAGGGCAAAGCCTCCCGTGTGGCAGAAAACATCAAGGCACTCATCCCCCGGACGAACAAAGCTCCTTATGAGCCTTCTTGCCCACCTTTGGTCAAGGAAAAAGCCGGTTTTTTGCCCCTGAGGGATGTTGACGATAAACTCAAGGTCATGCTCCCAAATTATGACCTCCTCTAACATTTCTCCGTATATAACGCCACCCTTTTCTCTAAAGCCTTCCGCAGAAGCTACATACTCGTCAGTTTTTTCGTAAATACCCTTAGGTTTCAAAAGGTCAATAAGTGCAGGAATGACCCAGTCTCTTAGCTTATTCATCCCGTAGGTGGTAAACTCCATCACCACATATTCGCCGTATACGTCCACCACAAGACCAGGCAAGAGGTCTCCCTCCGAGTGGACAAGCCTGTAGGCGTTGCTGTTTATGTTTAGCCTCTTTCTATACTCAAAGGCTTGCTGTAGCCTTTTTCTTATGAGCTCCTGATTGATTGGCTCTTCCTTGTCAAAGGACAGTATCCTTATGCTTATGTTAGCGGAGGGGTTTATATAGCCATAGCCAAGAAACTTACCTCCAAAGTCCCTTACTACCACAAGATCTCCCTTTTGAGCCTGCTTAGAATAGCCTATAATCTCTGGTTTGTAGACCCAAGGAAAAAAGCCACTTATCCTCTCTTCAACACCGGGCCTTACCCGAACCTGTATCATTCGTATTGGACTAACATCCTCCTTGCCACTTCCTTAGCTTGCTCCTTTCCTACGAGCCTTTCTGCGAGCCTTAGACCAAACTCAAGAGCTGTGCCTGGTCCCTGACTGGTTATCACATTCTCATCCTCTACCACTGAGCTGTCTACAAACTGAGCAGGCTTTATATCTTCCACAAGGGTGGGATACACGGTTGCCTTCTTGCCTTCAAGGACACCAAACTTTGCCAAGGCGGTAGGGGCTGCACAGATAGCACCGATGAGCTTTTTCTTTTCTTGCATAGCCTTTATGAGCCTTTCCACTCTTGGGTCTTGCTTTAGCCTTTCCACACCACCTGCACCACCGGGCAATATAACAAGGTCAAGCTCCTCCGCATTAAGCTGGTCAATGGTAGCATCTGGAACTATCTTTACACCCCTTGCACTGGCAGTAGGCTCAGGAGAAAGCCCAGCAATTATAACCTCCACACCCGCACGCCTTAGCACATCAATAGGTGCAACCGCCTCCACCTCTTCAAAACCTTCCGCAAGGATAATGGCTACCTTTGGCATAGTAAAACCTCCATTGAAAAGTTTTACAAAGTATAATAACGCAAGTTGCAAACTGTAGGGGATTGATAGCCTTGAGCCCACCATAAGGGATACGAGGAGAAAGTTGTTTGATGATATAATCTCTCTGTGCCCTCAAAAGATATAACTCTCAAAGACATCTTTGAGGAAGTTCCCC
>JAXSOH010000079.1:0-5830 GCA_037925805.1 Aquificaceae bacterium | reverse complement strand
GACAGAATCTCCTATAACACGCAGGAAAACTCGTCAAATACAGGTAGGCTCTGTAAAAATAGGCGGTGATGCACCCATTGTGGTGCAGTCCATGACCTCTACAAAAACGCATGACATAGAGGCAACCCTTGAGCAGATAAAAAGGCTTGCAAAGGCAGGCTGTGAGCTTGTGCGTGTAGCGGTGCCACACGAAGAAGACTTTCAAGCCCTACCAGATATCGTAAAAAACTCCCCCATACCGGTGATAGCGGACATCCACTTTGCACCCTCTTACGCCTTCAAATCTATGGAGAAGGGTGTGCATGGCATTAGGATAAACCCTGGAAATATAGGGAAAGAGGAGATAGTAAGAGAAATAGTGGAAGAGGCGAGGAAAAAAGGCGTAGCCATACGCATAGGTGTAAACTCTGGCTCTCTTGAAAAGGACCTCTTGGACAAATATGGCTATCCCTGTGCGGAGGCGCTTTTTGAAAGTGCCATACGTTGGTCTGAGAGGTTTGAAAAATGGAGCTTTTATAACTTTAAGGTCTCCATTAAGGGTTCTGACGTTTTGGAAAACATAAGGGCTAACGAGCTTTTCGCTCAACATACAGACATACCACTCCACATAGGCATAACAGAGGCAGGAATGGGTCTAAAGGGCATAGTCAAATCCTCTGTGGGTATAGGCATTCTCCTATACAAGGGTATAGGGGACACGGTTAGAGTTTCTCTAACTGACGACCCAGAGGTGGAGATAGAGACCGCCTACGCCATATTGCAGTCTCTTGGTCTAAGAACAAGAGGCATAGAAATAATTGCCTGTCCTACCTGTGGAAGAATAGAGGTAGACCTTCCAAAGGTGGTAAAGGAGGTGGAAGAAAAGCTAAAGCATATACAAAAGCCTCTAAAGGTTGCCATAATGGGCTGTGTGGTAAATGCCATAGGCGAAGCTCGTGAAGCGGATATAGGTCTTGCCTGTGGCAAAGGCTTTGCATGGCTCTTTAAAGAGGGCAAACCTATAAAAAAGGTAAGCGAAGAGGAGATGGCAAAAGCACTTCTTGAGGAGATAGAAAATATTCAGAGTTGACCTATATCACAAAACCTCATAGGCTATTGTGCTAAATATATATCTACTATGACAGAAAGAGAAAAGTTTGAAAGGATGCTCCAGAAGGCTCAGCTTGCTGACCCCAATGTTCAGATAAACTTTGTACTTCTTGACCTTACACCAAGGTGGATGAAGTGTAGGAGAACCAAAAGGTTGGTTTTTCAGTTTCACAAACTTGGAGAAGAGGAGGGTCTTACCGCCTGTGGTATGAGGCTTGAAAAGTATCAGGTTTTGCCAGAGAGACAAGAAAACCTTGTGATAACTCAGGTTAATATGATGTTGGGAGGTCTTGGACTTCTTGTATTTTTTGACCTATGCCCTAAATGCTTTGGGAATATAAACAGATGTAATCCTTTAGAAGAGGGGGCATAAGCCCCCATCTGGTTTACTTTACGGACATTACCCACTGTGCGAGTTGTTTTGCCTCTGCATCAGAGACGTTTTGAGGTGGCATAGGAACAGAACCCCAAACACCAGCACCACCCTTCTTAATCTTGCCTGCCAAGTAATCTACCGCATCCGCCCTGCCTGCATACTTCTTAGCTATGTCCGCAAAAGCCGGTCCTACCTTCTTTGCCTTGAGGTCGTGGCATGCCATACAGCCCTTTTGTTTTGCGAGCTGTTCACTGGCAAAGGACGCTCCTGCGAGACCTATCACCACCGCCAAAGTTAAGGCTACTCTCTTCATGCTAACACCTCCTTACTTGAAGTTCTCTTAAGGTATTATAATACATAAAAAGGATGAAAAAAGGATGAAAATAGGTGTCTTTGATTCAGGTGTTGGTGGGCTTACTGTCCTCAAGGCTCTCAGGGATAAGTATCCAGAGGTTGACTTTGTTTACCTTGGAGATACCGCAAGGGTGCCCTATGGCAATAAATCCGCACAAACTGTCATAAGATACAGCTTAGAGGGTGCGGAGTTTTTGCTTTCCGAAGGCGTTGACCTGCTTATAATTGCCTGCAATACCGCAAGCTCCTATGCCTTGGATGTTCTGCGAGAAAATTTCTCAATTCCTGTTTTTGGAGTGATAGAGCCGGGGGTCAGGCGTGCACTTGAGACTACAAAAAATAGAAGGGTTGGAGTTATAGGAACAAAAGCTACCGTGTCAAGTGATGCCTATGGTAGGCTTTTAAGGTCTAAGGGTATTGAGGTTTTTCAAAAGGCTTGCCCTCTCTTTGTCCCTCTTGTGGAAGAAGGAATCCTTAAAGGCGATATAGCCCAAAGAGTGGTTGCACACTATCTTACAGAGTTGAAGGATGAGGGAATAGACACCCTCATACTTGCTTGCACTCACTATCCACTGCTTAAACCTGTTATAGAAGATTTTATGGGTGAATCTGTCAAAGTGGTAGATTCTGCAGAAAGCACCGCACTTGAGATAATGCCCTTTGTGGAGAGGTCTGGTTCCTCAAGTCTTAGCTTATACTTTACAGACCACTCACCAAGTCTTAACTTCCTCATAGAGCTTATCTTGGGTGAACCTATAGACTACAAGCTCCTCACTCTGCCTTGCAAGGTTTAACTGCTCAAGAAAGTCTTCCCTTACATCTTCAAAGAAGGCTTTAACCCTTTTGTCCCTGTAGTCTCCATAGGTCCAATACAGTGGTCTAAAGCGACCATATACAAAAAGATATTCCATTTCTCCATAGACTCCCTTTCCTAAATAAAGCCTGCCACCTCTTTTTTTGGAAGATGCAAGCACAAGATGGCTTTCATCCACATAACCAGGGTCTATGTTGAGCCTTCTTTTAGAGTCCAAAGCATACCTTTTCTCCATATTCATAGCCCAAAGTTTAAAGTCCACAAGCTCCTCTTTTTTCATAAAACCCTTGAGGCTTAGAAATCTCTTGAAGAGTCTCTCTCCCATCTCCTTGCCATAGTATCTTTGTAAGCCTTCAAAGTAAAAGCTCTGAGAAACTCTCTCCACTTTAAGGTTTGAAAGGAAGTCTTCCAACAGTTTTTCTTCTCTGTATAGTATAGCCATTATGGGTTTTGCAAGCTCCATAGCTTTGTTATCTTATAGCTTCTATTAGCTCTCGCTTGGTCTTTTTGAGTGCAACCGCTCCTTCTAAAAACAAATTGTATGCGAGAATTATTTTATCATCCACCATATAGCCATCGCGGTTATTTTGAAAGATTCTATTTATCCTTTGAAGCTCTTCCTTTGCCTTATCTTGGTTTAGTTTCCTGTATTCGATTAGCTTCTCATAGAGAAGTTCTCCGAAGTTTTCCCTTTCAACCATATCCAAAAAGTTTTCTACAGGCATACCTATCTCAGGTGGTGCTGTCTTAAGTGCTTTGAAAACTTCTTTAATCATGTTTGCCCTTATATGACCTATTCCCTTTATACCTGCAATACTTGAATACTCTGGTTTTATGCCATACTTCAACGCGTGAGCTATCTGAAGCAATTCAATACTTGAAAACCTATAAAAGCCATGTCTATTTATCTCTATAAGGTTTCTCAGAAGATGCAGAGCGTCTGTGCCAAGATAAGAAAACTCACCAGGTGGGTTTTTTATATTGGGATACCTTACGGTCAAACCTTCCACATAGAAAAGAAGTTGGTTTGTGTTGTCTTCAAAGCACTCTTCTCCACAAGGCAGAAGCATACTCCTAACTGTATTCGAGTCTTCTGAGAAGCCATCTACAGACTTAAGAAAGCCATAAAGCCCATTAAACTTTTTCATATGCAAAAGGGGTCTTATAGTGCTTATGGGGTCAAGGTTGAGAGTCCTTCTTCTAAGAAACTCTTCAAAGCTAAGGGGTGGTATGCCTGTTCTTATACAGAAGAGTCCCTTTTGACTGGGGTTATAGCCTTCCAAGTAGCCATTATCTCTTAGAAACTTTTCAATTCTGTTTATCCTTTCTTTGCTAACCTTTTTGAAAGAGTAGGTGTTCCTTAGATAGTTTTCGTAGTTTTCACCTTCATACATGTGAGCAAGCAAAAGGAAAAAGCTCAAGGCAGTGTCTTCAGAAGTCTCCATCACTGCAGTAGTAAAGGGTTTTTCAAGAGCACACTCAAGCTCCCTTTGAAGGTCCTTATCCCTCGCACCATAGACCAAAAGGTTTGAATATCCCTCCTCTCTTATACCAAGTCTTCCTGCTCTTCCTTCCATTTGGAGTATATCAAGATTGTCAGGTATGCTCTTGAGCCTTCCGTCCCTTCTGAAAAACTTGGTTAGAATAATGACTCTGTCCGCAGGAAGGTTTACACCGTAAGCAAGAGTTTGAGTAGCTATAAGGGTTTGAAGTTTTCCCTCTCTAAAAGCCTTCTCTATCTGTTCTCTTTCTTCTTTTGGTATGTCCGCATTATGAAAGGCTATTTCTGGTTCTCTTTCTTCTTCAACTTCAAAGGGTAGGGTTTGGTTCATTATGCCTATTTTTTCTTCCTTTGCCAGCTCAAGAACCTTCCAGCCTAAGCTCTTCTTGGGGACAAAAAGTATGACCAGCTCTCCCTGCTGTCTTAGTGAAAATAAGGCGGACAAAAGCATTGCTCCTATTAGGTCTTCGCCTCTGAATTCTGTCCCTATTGGTTTGAATTGAGAAAGGTTAAGGGTTTCTCTGTAAAGAGGAACAGGTCTCCAAGCACTCTTTATAACAAGGTTTGCATCTATCCACTCAGACAACTCCTCTAAGCCTGGAAGAGTTGCAGAAAGACAAAGCATAACCAATTTTCTTCTTTTACATGCGGTTATTATCTCCTCCAACATCCACCTTTTACTAATTTGATGCACCTCGTCTATTACAACCGCTTCTACCTCTTGTAGCCATTTTGCAGAGTTCCGAAAGGCATAAGCAAGGTTTTCGTATGTGCTTACTATCAGCTTTGCTCTAACTTCCTTGTAATTTTCTATTACGCTATCACCAGTCCTCATTTCCACGTCTTTACCATAATAGGTTCTAAACTCCATTGCCTTTTCCTTTACCAATGCCTTTGTGGGTGCGGTGTATACCACTCTTCCCTCAAAGTTTTTCATAAATAAGTAAGCTATAAGGCTTTTGCCAGAGGAAGTGGGAGAAGCTATAAGTGCATTGCCACTCTCGTAGAGCCTATAAAAGAGGGTCTGAAGAGGGTTCAAAAGAGGATAGGGTATCTTTGGGTCTACATTAATAGCTCTTAGAAGTTCTTCAGACCTTACCTTATTGTCTTGGTTTGTAAGATACAGTAGCTTTCCAGAAGGTGGGGAAATCTTATACACACTTTCCTTTAGAAGATGAGCGATCAAAGTTTCTGCCATATCCTTTCCATCCTCTTGAGCTCCTTGTCAAAAAGAAACTTAAGCTCTGGAATCCTCTTCAACTTAAGACTCTTTGCAAGTTGAGACCTTATGTAGGAGCTGGCGTGGTTGAGAGCAGATTCTGCTTCCTCTTCCTTACCTTCTTGAAGGGTAGTGAAGTAAACCTTTGCCTTTTTCATATCCTGCGAAAGCTCCACATAAGTTATCACTATGTCTGCAAGTCTTGGGTCTTTTAGCTCTCTTAATACAAGGCTTGCTATCTCCTCCATGAGCAATTTCTCTAACCTTGCCCTTTTTATGTCCATTATGATAACCCAATTTGCAAGTTATTATAAAGTTAGATACCTCTCATAAACCTACTTTCCTAAATAAGCTGTCTATATTGCTTTTCTGTCAATTACAACTCAACCCAAAAGTCTCTCTTCCCTCAAAAGCTCCAAAATATCTCCAGAATTTATTAACTTCTCTATCAAAGCATTTAAATATTCCCTGTCCCTT
>JAXSOH010000078.1:0-6213 GCA_037925805.1 Aquificaceae bacterium | reverse complement strand
TCTGAGGATTTTATGCAGGTTTTGGCTATTGAACTGAAAATTTCATAACCTAATTCAAAAACTCGTAAGGATATAAGATTGCCAAAGAGGAAGCTGAGAAAGGATATGGGACTGTTTCAAAATTTGTGTAAATTCTACCATACTTCATAATATACCCCAAAAAGAAGTATTAGCTGGGACTATATCCTCTTGCCCATTCAACTCCTAACACCTTACAATGGTTTGAGGCATAAGGTCTTTGAGTAGCCCGCTAAACTCCCTGCGGTATTGTTCTACTTTCTCCTTGCTTGGCTGTTTCATGTTAACACCTCCTTACTTTATTTTTACACAATGGATGAAACACTCCCTAGGGTAGGCTCAAAGCTCTTAGAGGGTTTTGAGTTAGATGAGGAAGGGATTTTTAACTTATAATAGAAGAGAGGAGGTTGTATCGTGGAAAGGGAAAGGCTCTATTCTAAGAAGTTGAACGCTGGCAAGAGAACATACTTTTTTGACATCAAAAGGGGCAGGGATGGCTCTGCTTACTTGGTGATAACGGAACAGACAGAGGACAGAAAAAACAGGCTAATGGTTTTTGAAGAAAAGGCAGAAGCCTTTATGTCCGCTCTGCAGGAGGCGGTGGGCAAGATGAAGGAAGTGAAGTAAAGGCTTTGAAATACTCTGCAGGAGGTGGGAGCCATGAAGAAATTTATTCTCCTTATTCCCTTTCTTAGCTTTGCCTTTGAAGATTGCAGACCTTCCATAAGCCTTGAGCAAGCCATAAACAACGCAAGACAGCATGTGGGAATGGTGCAATCTGCTCAACTCTCTCAGAATAAAAAAACAGGAGAATGTTTTTATAGAGTTAGAGGGACAGAGGGGACAGTGATAATTGATGCAAAAGATGGAAAGCTCCTAAGGTTTACCAGAAAAAGGTAGGGCTACTTGGAAGGTCTAAAGGCTTTTACTTTACTCTCATCTGTGGTTATATAGGGTCCACCTATTAGGTCTATGCAGTAGGGGACTGCAGGAAAAACTGCGTCAAGGCAGACCTTTATAGATTGAGGCTTACCAGGCAGGTTTACTATAAGGGTTTTGTTTCTTATGCCTGCGGTTTGACGGGAAAGGATTGCGGTAGGCACTTGTTTTAATGATACCGCCCTCATAAGCTCGCCAAAGCCTGGGAGCATTTTTTGACATACTGCCTCTGTAGCCTCTGGCGTTACATCTCTTGGTGCAGGTCCTGTCCCACCAGTGGTAAGTATAAGACAACAACCTTCTACGTCCGCCATATGTATCAAAGCACCCTCTATTAGGTCTTTCTCGTCAGGGACTATACGGTATACTATCTCAAAGGGTGAGGTGATAACCTCATTTATATACTCTATAATGTATTTACCGCTTATGTCTTCGTATTCTCCTCTACTTGCCCTGTCTGAGATGGTAAGCACGCCAATCTTTGCCTTTTCCATAGGTCTATATTATAAGGTATTATTCTACTTACTTTGTCTAATATCTTTAGCCCTTGCCTTAAGATTATTGAAATACAACATCTCAACAAGCGTGATTTATACCATAAAAATTCTCCAGATGACCAAAATTTCTACCTTTCCTGCAAGTATATTGGACAAAGCACTCCCGAAGATTGTGTAGTTTGCCTTTAGTCTACCTCAAGGTATCCAAAGCCTTGACCTGTTCTCAGACCAAGCCCATATTGGTAGACAAATTTCAATATTTCTGGATTGTTAGTTCTTATGTGAAACCTTCCAAGGAATGCTCTTATGTGCCCTCCATAGTGCTTTATAAACTCTTCTTTGAAATATTTAAAGCTAAAAGAAAAATCCTCTATATTTGGCTCATATCCTTTTATGACCCTAAAGCGTCTAAGTATATTTTCAAGAAGGGTCTCTTCAAAGCCCTCTTCCATGGGAATTAGGTATCTTGCCCTCGGGTTGTTTTGATAAAATCCGGGTTTTTCCACCACCACAGGAGACAGGCTTTTAAAACTGCCCTTTGTCCAATCCCTTTCCTTTTCTAACTTGATATCCTTTATTACAAACTCCGCATTCCCTATCTTGTGGATTTTACCCTTAAGAGCAGATAGCCCATTGTAGAGCCTTAGCCCATATGTAGGGTCTCCTGTGGAGATACGCAGGTTGATAAACCTTACATTGCTTATGTCTTTCTCCTGAAAGACTACATCCTTTCCAAGATATACCGCAAAGCTATAAGGTCTAACTGGATTTTCAAGAAACTCTCTTACACCCAAAACCCTCTTCATCAAAGATATCATTCTGCGTCTGTAGTCTATAGGTATTTGGTCTCCCTTTTGGCTTTCCATTTGGACTAAAAAACGCATAGAGAAGATTTTAATCTATCAGAAATCCCAAGAAATATGTTACAAAGGGATGTTAAAAACTGCTGGATTAGTTCTATATGCACGGAACTTGGAAAATGAGCATGATATAACTTACAACTTGCATTATATCACACCACAATAGCCATAACCGCCATGTCTTCTACCGCTTGAAAACCATGGGGTTCGTTGGGTTCGTAGAGAAGGGCTTCGCCAGCCCTTAGCCTTTCCCTGTTTTCTTCTGAGCCCACAAAAAAGTCACCTTCACCATGTAGGACGATGGTTATAACTTTGTGAGGAGATGTGTGTAAGTTTATCTTCTGACCAGCCTTTAGATAAAAGGCAATACACCTTAAGCCTTCCTCTACATGAATAGCTTTTTTCACTGGCATAAAGTTTGAAAAACTACCCTCTGCCTTTAAGATTTTTGCCATTTTCTAACCTCCAAACCTAAGTTTTACTGCAAGATAGACAATTAAAAGACTAAGGAACAAGTTCAAAAATCCCAAAATCCTTGCCAAACCTCTGTGCAATGTTGAACTTACGGACTTCGGTCCAAAGTAAAGGTCATGAACCAGAGAAACAAAGACTACTAATATAAAAACGCCCAATTTATGCATAAGGGTTTTAGTATAAGGATTTGAGAGGTCAAGGAGGTTTGAAAAACCAACTGTATAGTGTATGTTTAAAAGCCCTGTTATAAAAAGCAAGGAAAGAGAGCCAAGTGTTCCATACAGGCTAAAGCGTTTCCCCACTTCCTGAAAGGCTTGGTCTCTAATTGGCAGTTTTCTTACAAAGGGAGCAAGAACAAAAACGAGAAATAGCATACCTCCCACCCATAGGGAGGCAAGGACAAGGTGGAAGAAAAGCACAACCTCTTTCATAGTAAATCCTTACTTATATTCTACGCAAAAAGAAGAAGATGTCAACTTAGAAGACTATAATTATTCTTTATGCCTGAGTTTCAAAGTGTAAGAGGCTTTCACGATATTTATGGAGAGGACCTAAAAAGGTTCAGACACATTTCTAACCTTATAAAAGAAAAGCTAAGGCTCTATAACTTTGAGGAAATTTTGCTTCCTGCGGTGGAATATGTGGAAGTGTTCCAAAGGAGCATAGGAGAGGCAACGGACATAGTCCAAAAGGAGATGTTTACCTTTCAGGATAGAAAGGGTAGATGGCTTGCTCTTAGACCTGAGGGCACTGCGGGTGCGGTTAGAGCTTACGTTCAAAACAGACTGTACGCCTTAAAGCCTTATGTGAAACTTTTCTATGAGGGTCCCATGTTTCGCTACGAGCGTCCACAGGCTGGCAGATACAGACAGTTTCATCAATTGGGTGCTGAGGTCTTCGGAAGCCTTGAACCTGTGGTGGATGCGGAGCTTATAGGTCTTGTTTATGAGATGCTTTCTGAGCTTGGCGTTAAGGTGGTTATAGAGATAAACTCCATAGGATGTAAGGTTTGCAGACCTGCCTATAGAGATGCTTTGAGTGCTTATCTCACAGGTGTGGAGGAACATCTCTGTGAGGTCTGCCTTGACAGAAAGGACAGAAACCCTCTCAGGGTCTTAGACTGCAAAGTGCCAACCTGCAAGTCTGCGGTCAAGGATGCTCCCAAGATGGTGGACTTTCTGTGCGAGGAGTGTAGAGAGCACTACTCAAAGCTAAAGGAATATCTAAATGCCATGTCTATACCCTACAGAGAAAATCCAAACCTTGTGAGAGGACTTGACTACTACACAAAGACGGTTTTTGAGGCGGTTTCTGAGGAGCTTGATATTACCGTGATAGCAGGTGGTAGATACGACTACCTTGTGGAGGAGATGGGTGGACCCCCCACTCCAGCTATAGGTTTTGCGGTAGGATTAGAAAGGCTCTCCATGCTTGTGAAAAATCTTCCTCCAGAAGACCCACTATACTTGGTCATACCCTTTGGTGATGTTCTACCCTATGCCTTGCAGGTGGCAAAGGCTCTCAGGGCAGAAGGTAAAAGGGTTGAGGTCTCCTACAGAAGGGGTGGTCTCAAAAAACAGCTTGAGCTTGCCAATAGGCTAAGGGCGGACTATGCGGTTATAGTGGGAGAGGAAGAGATGGCTGGTGGATTTTATACCCTCAAGGACCTTAATTCTGGAATTCAAACAAGGGTAGAGTTTAGCCCTGCCTTTTAAAGAGGACAAAGGCGGTATAGTGCCTTTTGAGGCTTATCCTTAAGCCAAAGTTGTATCTTTTTAGCACCATGCGCGTAAGCTCCACACCCAACCCCATTCCGTGCTTTACCTCACCACCCATGTCGTTTCTTACCACCAAAAGTCCAACCTTTGGACAAACCCTTATATGAACAAACCCCTTTGAGTGCCTTATAGCGTTGCCAATGAGGTTATACAGCACATCTTCGAGGTCTTCTTTGTTCATATAAACTTGGAGTGTGCCCCTTCTTAGGATGAGTCTTTTCTCTGTTAGGTCTTCTTCAAAGAAGTTTAAAGTTTCCTCTATAAGTTCCATTAGGTTAATGTGTTCTTTTTTGTCTTCCTTGTTATTTCTAACGGGGTTTATAAAAAGGCTCAATTCCTTCTGGGCTTTTTGTAAACTTTTGGCTAATCTTTCTATATTCTGGTCTTTGGGGTAAGACTTCTTGAGAATGGCTAACAAAACTTTCTGCGTGGCTAGAAAGTTTCCAAGCCTGTGTGCAAGAGAAAGCATGAGCCTCTTAATCCAGTCTTCTTTGGCTTTGAGCCTGTTTATATAACCTTCTATAACCCTTTGATATAGAAAAACTAACATAAAAATAAGAAAAAACTCTACAAGAATGAGCTTTTTCATAAGACCGTCAACCTCATCCTTGAAAAACTCCTCTCTGACCCCAACTCTTACAGTTTTTAAAGGGTTTATAGGGTCTTCGAAGATATAAGTCCTGTAGCCACTTCCTTCAGGTGGGTTTATGACAAAGTCTTGGTCTCCTAAGTGCTGTGGGTTTTTAAGATGATTTATAAAATGTTGATAGGCAAGCCTGTAGGAGTTCTCTTCAATGAGCCTTTTAATTTCAAGAAACACTACGAGGTTTATAAGTCCAAAACCAGCCACCAAAAGCGTAAAAAGAGAAAGATAAAGCAAGAATTTCTCAAGCCTCAACTCTATAGCCCCTCCCCTTTTGAGAGACTATAAAGCCCTCTGGCAAGAGCCTTCTTAGGTTCTTTATGTGAGCCCTTACCACCTCGTCACCCACTGGCTCATCACCCCACACATAGTTGAGTAGCTCCTCTGTGGAGACAAACCTATCCCTGTTTTCTACCAGATACTTAAACATTAGCCACTCCTTCTTGCTTAGCTTTATCTCCCTACCTTCAACCCACACCCTGCCAGCCCTTAGGTCAACTTCTACATTCCTTAGCTTTAGCCTTTCTTGTCTGACAGTTCTTCTGTATAAGGCTCTTAGCCTTAGCAGTAGCTCCTTTGGTTCAAAAGGCTTTGTAAGATAGTCATCCGCACCGAGAGAAAAGCACTTTTCTTTGTCCTCAAGCCTGCCTTTTGCGGTAAGTATAAGCACAGGAGTGGTGTTTCCCCTTTCTCTTAGCTCTCTTAGAAGTTCTTCACCGCTTATATGAGGCATCATAAGGTCAAGCACAATGGCGTCATAGATGGAAACCTCAAGAAGGTCAAAAAACTCCCTGCTGTCGTATATCCAGTCCACCAAAAAGCCCTCTGACTCCAAATACTCCTTCAGAGACTCCCCCAAAAGCCTGTCATCTTCCACAAGGAGCACCTTCACATTTTAGATTATAAACTCAATAGCTTCTCTTATATGCCTTACGCCAAAGACTTCTAAACCCTTTAACTCTACCCTGCAACCCTCTGGAACTATAGCCCTTTTAAAACCAAAG
>JAXSOH010000077.1:0-6245 GCA_037925805.1 Aquificaceae bacterium | reverse complement strand
AGCCTTTTGCCAGAGGCTCTAAAAAGAGGCGTAGGGGTGGGTCTTTGCGATGGTAAACTTTGCATAGAGCTTGAGGAGAACAAAGCTATTATCTCCGCCTTCTTTGAAAGTTTTGGAGGACTTATAGGAAATTGGTTAAGGGATGGAAAGGCTGTATAACTGGCTTTTGCTAAAGGCTATAAAGGGTCTTGGTGAGGTTTCTATAAAAAGGCTTTGGCTAAGGTTTGGAAAATCAGAGAGCATCCTATCTGGAAGCTACGAAGATATAAAAGAGCTATTAGGCGAGGAGAAAACAAGGGCTTTTTTCAAAAAAGAGCTTTCCTTTGACCCAGAAGAGGTTATAAGGCTGGTAGAAAGGGAAAAGATTCAATGGCTGACCCTTGAAGACCAAGAATACCCAGCACTTCTAAAAGAAATAGAAGACCCACCACCTGTGCTTTTCCTCACAGGAGCTTTGAAAAACACATCCCTTATTGCAATAGTTGGCACAAGAAAGCCAGACACACAAAGCCTCTGGTTTATCAGTAAGTTAGTAAGAGAGCTGGTGCAAAGAGGATATGGAGTAAGCTCTGGCGGTGCCATAGGATGCGACTTTCATAGCCACAGGGAGTGCCTACAGGCAGGTGGCTTTAGTGTTTGCTTTCTTGGTATGGGTATTTTGAATATTCCTCATTATCTCCAAAAGCTGAGAGGAGAGAACATGGTCTTTGTATCTGAGTTTTTACCCAATGCACCCCCAGAGGAGTTTACCTTCCCCAGAAGAAACAGGCTAATAAGTGCTATATCCAAGGCGGTGGTAGTGGCAGAAGCAGGACAAAAGAGCGGAGCACTCATAACTGCGGACTATGCGGTAAAACAGAAAAAGCCCCTTTGGGTATACATAGGAAACTCCGCAAGCCAAAGGTGGCTCGGATGTGTAAACCTCGTAAACAGTGGAAAAGCCAAGATAATACATAGCCCCCTTGACCTCTTTGAAAGCATACCCAACGCAAACGTCCAGAAAGACCCCATCCTTGACCATCTGTCCACCCCAAAAACCTTTGATGAGCTACTTTTACTTACAGGACTTGGATATTCTGAGCTAAGCGTAAAACTCTCAAACCTTGAGATGCAGGGAAAGGTTGCTCGGCAAGGAAACTTTTATATGGCTTTGTAAAAGTTGAAACCACCATTGGTTAACCTTCAAAAGCGTATACTAATATAATATGAAACTGCTTTTAGCGGTAAGTTTATATGTTCTTGTTTTATTACCTGTTCTCCCAGCTTACGCACAGGACATAAAAGTTGGCTTTACCGCAGTGATAACAAGAGAAGATGCGGAAAGTATATATTCCTTCTTAGACTATATCTCGAAAAAGACAGGACTTGCACTAAAGCCTGTTTTTGCTAAGTCTTACGATGAAATGGACTATTTTTTATCAATAGGCAAGGTTGACATTGCATACATATGTGGAGGTCCTTATGTGGAGGGTAGAGAAAGATATGGTTATAAGATATTGGCTATTCCTCTTAACCGCGATGGAAAGCCATATTATTATTCCTTAGTTATAACGCGAAAGGAAAAGCCCTACAAAAGCCTCTTAGACTTTAAAGGAAAGCCTTACGCCTTTTCAGACCCAAAGTCCAATTCAGGCTCCCTCGTTCCTACCTATATCCTTTTAAAGAAGGGATTAAAGGCTGACGAGTTTTTTAGACCTGTGGTTTACACCTACTCCCATTACGAATCCATATTGGCTGTGTATAAGGGATTCGTAGAGGGTGCAAGTGTGGACAGCCTTGTTTACGAACAGGCAATAAGACTTGACAAAAGGTTGGAAAGGGAGATTAAGGTGGTGGAAAAGTATGGACCCTTTCCAATAACACCCTTTGTATACAGAAGAGATTTAGACAACCTAACAGTTGAGAGGATTAAAGATGCATTGCTTAAAATGAAGGAGGAGGAAGAAGGTAGAAGGATACTGAATGTATTGGGCGTATCTGGGTTTAGGACAGTAAGAGATGAGTTTTATAAGCCAATAAAAGAAATGCTTGATTATGTGAGAAGAAATGGCACCTCTAATAAGTAAGATTTTAAGATTAAGCATAGGCTTTAAATTGTCTATAACTTTTCTTGCAGTTATACTGTGCGTTTCTCTGCCGTTGTCTTATCTGATAATAAAATATTCAGAAGACCTCTTAAGAAAGCAAATAGAAGAAAGTATTTTAAAGAGCGTTGAAGCGGAGGAAGGAAACATTAGAACAGCTATCATTAACGGAGATTACTGGCAAATTTTTAAACGGGTGGAGGCTTGGTCAAATTTTAAGGGTATAGAGTATGTTGCCATTCTTGACCTTCAAGGTTTTGTTTTGGCACATTCAAAACCGCAAAGTTTTCCCATATATACTTACTATTTTCCACGGGATGGAGAAGTCAGTGTTGACATAAAGAGTTTTAATAGAATTATAGGAAGAGTGGTCTTCAAAGTAGATAACAAATATGTAGAAAACTCTCTTATGCCTGTAAAGTTGTTTTCTGCAGGCTTTACCTCTCTTTTTGCCACGTTTGCTTTTATGTTAGGACTTTCAATATCTTTAAGGATATACGGAAGGCTTAAACGCATAATAAAGATGGCAACAGATGCAGAAAAGGGAGAAGTCTATCCTGTGTCCTTTATTGAGAAGGATGAAATTCAAGAATTTGCAAACCACTTATATCAAAGCTTTAGAAACATAGAGAGGCTTTTGGAAAACGCAAGGTTTGAAGGAAGTTTCTTTTCCAACCTTATAAACTCCCTTGGCGAAATGATTTTTGTTTTGGATACGGAAGGTAGAATAATTTTTGCAAACAATGTTATAAGCCATTTTCATTATAGATACAAAGACCTTATAGGGAGACGGTTTATTATCTTAGTCTGTGACCCGAAGGTGCGTTCAAAGTTAAGAAGTGCTATAGCTTTAAGAGAGAGCGTAATACTTGACTGCTACTTTAGAGGCAGAGGTGGGAAGGTTAATGTTCTTCTAAACTTCATGTGGAAAGGAGAGTTTTACCTTGTTACTATGAGAGATATAAGTGAGCTAAAGGAGATGGAGAAAAGGGTTAGGCTCATGGAAAACCTTAGCCTTCTTGGAGAGATGAGTGTGGGACTCGCCCATGAACTAAAGAACGCCCTCTTGCCCATAAGACTTTTGGCGGATGTGGAAGAATGGGATGAGGAAGATATTAATGTAGTAAAACAGTCTTTAGTGAGGGTGGATAGAGTTCTTATAAACATGCTTAACTTTGCAAGGCAGGATAAGGAAGTAAAATCGCAATTTTCTGTTGGAGAACTTGTAAGAGGTATACACAATCTCTTTGAGCCTCTGCTTAAAGAAAAAGGCATAAATTTTATAATAGATATTCAAGAGGATATAAGCCTTTTTATGGAGAGAGGATACTTGGAGCTTATACTTGTGAACTTACTTAAGAACGCAGTAGATGCAGTTAAAGTGGGTGGAAATGTGGGTTTAGAAACCAAAGTCAAAGGGAATATGTTAGTTTTTTGTGTGTGGGATGATGGTCCAGGCATAGATGAGGATTTGAAGAATAAAGTATTCGAACCCTTCTTTACCACAAAAAAGGGAGGAACTGGACTTGGTCTTTCTATAGCCTTGAGATACACTTACATGCTAAAGGGCTATATTACCTTTGAATCTAAAAAAGGTTATGGAACGAGGTTTTATCTGGAGGTTCCCCTCAATGGGTAAAGTTTTGGTTGTTGATGATGAGAGGCTTGTTTTACATGCAATAAAAAAGGTGCTCTCTAAGGAAGGCTTTGATGTGTTGACCTTTTTAAGTCCTGAAGGTCTGGAGGAACATATTGCTGAAGCGGAGCTTCTCATAATGGATATTAGACTTTTGAACAAAAACGGCGTGGAAGTTGTAGAAGGGTTTAGAGCCAAAGGGCATAACATACCAGTGGTTTTTATAACCGCTTACACTGACCCCGATATGATAGTCAAGGCTTCAAGGCTTGGAGCCCTTGATGTGCTTAAAAAACCCTTTGGTGCTGAAGAGTTGTTGAGGGTTATAAAAGGCGTTACCGCACAAAAGCCCACTATAAAGACCGTTCTTTTGGAGTCCAAAAGTGTGGTATGTGCATCAAAGGAGATGTTTGAAGTTCTTAAACAAGCTGGTGTTGCAAGCGGATGTGAGCTCAATGTGCTTATAACAGGCGAAACTGGCGTCGGTAAAGAAATAGTAGCTAGGCTTATACATGCAAACTCCGCAAGGGGAAAGAAACCCTTTGTTGCTTTAAATTGCAGTGCCATACCAAAGGAGCTTTTTGAAGCAGAGCTTTTTGGATATGCAAAGGGAGCTTTTACAGGTGCAGCCTCAGATAGAAAAGGTAAAGTGGAGCAAGCTGAGGGTGGAACTCTATTTTTGGATGAAGTGGGTGAGCTTCCTTATGGTAAGCAAGCAAAGCTGCTAAGGTTTATAGAAGAGAAGAGCTTCTACCCTTTGGGTTCAGGCAAAGAACTACATGCGGATGTTAGGATTATATGTGCTACCAACAGAAATATAAAAGAACTTGTTCAGAAACAAGAATTTAGAGAAGACCTCTTTTATAGAATATCCCAGATACACATACATATCCCTCCTCTAAGGGAAAGGAAAGAGGATATACCTCCCCTTGTAGAACACTTTATTAGCCTTGCCAATAAAGAGCTTGGCACAAGTGTGCAAGGTGCGGACAATTCATTTATAGAAAGAGCTATTAACTATTCATGGTATGGGAATGTGAGAGAGCTGAAAAATGTAGTTTTCAGAGCATGTATAAAGAAAAGATATGGAGTGCTTACAGAAGCAGACCTTGAGCTTAAAGAATTAGAGAAAGGTAAAAAAGAGAACCTTGACCTTATTATAGAAAATTGCCTACAAGAAACCCCCGAGGAAGAGCTTGCAAATTTCCTTGAAAGAATAGAGCTTATAGTCATAAACAAGCTTCTTGAAAAATTTGAAGGAAACAAAAGCAAAGTAGCTCGGATACTTGGAATATCCAGAAATACACTAACATCTAAGCTAAAAGGAAAATAAAAACCTTAATCGTTCCACTTTTTTCCGTTAACATCTCCTTACCTTATTTTTACACAATGGACGAAGCAGTCCCTAATGAAACCTTCCAACATTGCTTATTTTTTGAGCATTAGGTAGTAAACATTAGGTAATAAAAAAATTGAACAGCGTTCAGAATTTGAACTCTATGCTCATATTATGAGCAGTTCTTCTTTTTCTTTCCAGCTTAAAACCCTTGATAGACCTTAGTTTTCATAGATGGCATGTTTTTTGCAAGTAAGCTGAAAATGAAGAAAAACTTACGGAGGTAAAAGCATGAAGAAGGTCGTGGGAGCTTGTTTGCTATCTGCAGTTCTTGCAGCACCAAGTTATGCCATTAAGCTAAAAGATGCAGACATTGACTTTGGCATCCAGTACAGGGTCATGTATAACAACTCTAACATTCAATCCAATAACCAGTATGACTTCTTCAGACAAAGGCTTAGGCTCAACCTTGACGTTAAAACTGAAAATGGCGTTGGTGGATTCTTCCAGATTGAGTACAGAGGCGGATGGGGTGGCTCATCCCCAGCAGAGAGCGACCCAAGGGCTACCTATGCTGTAAACGCCTTTAACAGACTTCAGGCAAGAGGTATAAGGTATGGCTATCTTTACTTCCCAGTAGGTCCTGGCACTGTCTTGGCTGGTATACTTCCAGCGAACGATCAAGTTGACCAGATGCTTTTCTCCGCAGACTGGGACCTTAACGTAGGTGGTATAGCTTACGATGGTAAGGTAGAAAACTTCAACTACAGAGCTGCCTATGTAAGGCTTGTTGAAGGTGCATTTTATAGGAAGGACCCAGCAATTAAGGATAAGGACCAGCACTTCTTGGTTTTAGACCTAAACACCCAGCTTGGTATAGCTAAGGCAGGACTTCACTACTATGGGACTTACGGGAAGATATGCACCGCAGGTACGGGTTGCACCCTAGCTGACTTTTTCACACTCAACCAAACATGGATAGGACCTCATGCCACTGTGAAGTTTGAACCCTTTACCCTCCATGGAGTTATGCTTGCAAATACTGGTAAGATAAACCAAAATTCTACAAATGGTTGGCTTGCAAGGCTTGAGGCATCTGCAAAGCTTGGTCCTGCTGGAGTGAGCTTACTTGGAATTTACTCTTCCGGAAAAGATAACGGAAATGGCTTCCAAACAGTTCATGGCCTAC
>JAXSOH010000076.1:0-6590 GCA_037925805.1 Aquificaceae bacterium | reverse complement strand
TGGTTTGTAGAGAGTTATTTTTCTGTGTTTAAGCGATGGTTTGGTGAGTATGTGAGTAGTGTGAGGTTTGAGAACATAAGGTCTGAGGTGGTGTTTAAGGTATGGATATTAAACCTATTCTTGGGTATGATGAACTAAGGTATATGCTGGTGGTAAGTCATGTATATGTCCCTGAAAAAAGGTTTTTGGACACAGCAGTCCCAAACACTCCCCTAATTTACCGAATTAGTAGAAATTTTGTATAGTTTATAAGTTTACCTCTTGACAAAGGAGAAATCTTGTGGTATATTTCACATTGAAGCCTTAGGTAGGAGGGTGTTCGTCCTGAGGCTAAACCTACTACTGCGAAAAAGAAAGTCCTTGAGGTGTTGATAAAAAGATACCTTGAGAGACTAAGAGACTGTAATAGTGCTGTCTTGGAAGTTTTGAAAGGTAATCCTTATTACATGGATTATCTGGATGAATTCCTAAACCCCTGCAGTGATAGGAATAAATTTCTATGAAAAAGGGAAGTATAAACCTCCTATCAGAAGAGGTAAAAAAGCACATATCCTCTGGAGAGGTTATAGAAAGTCCAGCGGAGTGTATCAAGGAACTTGTGGAGAACTCCCTTGATGCGGGTGCTACCCTTGTGGAGCTGGAAGTTATAAAAGGTGGCAAAAGATACATAAGCGTGCGAGACAACGGCATAGGAATACCTTCAGAAGACATACACAAGGCTATTATGAGCGGTGCAACCAGCAAAATAAGAAGTCTTGAAGACCTTCAAAGCCTTTCCACTTATGGCTTTAGAGGTGAAGCCCTTCACTCCATTAGCCTTGTAAGTAAGATGGTCCTTAGGTCAAGATTCTTTCAGGAAGAGGTGGGTAAAGAGCTAAGAGTTGAAGGTGGAAGGGTGGTAAGTGAAAAACTCCTTGGTATGCCTGTGGGGACACATGTGGAAGTTTATGACCTTTTTTATAACCTGCCAGTAAGAAGTGCCTTTCTCCAAAAGGAAGACACAGAAAGAAGAAAGATATACAAAGTTTTTAAAGCACTTGCCTTGGCAAACCCAAAGACTGCCTTTCGCTTAAGGGCGGAAGGAAAAGAGATATACCATCTCAAGCCTGCTATGGACATAAAGGAACGAGCGGAAGAAGTTTTTCAAGTTAAGTTGGAGCATATAACAAAAGAAGAGCAATCCTTTAGAGTTGACCTACTACTTCCCTTAAACAGAGAGGGAAAAGAGCTCTTCCTTTTTATAAATGGTAGACCAGTGCAAAACAAAAGCCTCTCTGAGTATGTTAGAAAGACTTGGGGAAAGGCTGGTTTGGTGCTTTGTTATGTGCGAGTGCCTCCATACCTTTTGGATGTAAACGTCCATCCTAAGAAAACAGAAGTGAAAATCCTCAAAGAAGGTAGTCTAAAAAACCTCATAAAGTCTTCTATAGAAACAAGACACAGACACATACCTGCCATGCTGTCTCAAAAAAAGGCGGAATACAAAACAGAGCCAGAGCTTATTGGTATAATAGATAACACGCTAATCGTGGCTAAAGTGGGGGATTATCTTTATTTCTTTGACCAGCATTTGCTTTCAGAGAGGTATAATTACGAGGTTCTTAAGATGCAAGAAGACAGGGCTTGTAGGTCTTCCATAAAAGCAGGAGACAAGATTGACCAAAAGAGGGCAAAGGAGCTTTTAAACCTATGGCTTTCTTTTGAAAATAAGGAAGTATGTCCTCATGGCAGACCCATATACTACCGGATATATCTTGGCGATATCTACAAAAAACTTCAGAGAGGCTAACATGTTAGCGAAGAGGATAATACCCTGTCTTGATGTTGACAAGGGAAGAGTGGTAAAGGGTGTGAGGTTTGTAAACCTTGTGGATGCGGGAGACCCCGTGGAAGTTTCTCTCCTTTACGAAGAGCAGGGGGCGGATGAGCTGGTTTTTCTTGATATAACTGCCTCTGCAGAAGACAGGAAGATAACCCTTGAGGTTGTGAGAAGGGTAGCAGAAGAAGTTTTCATGCCTTTTACCGTGGGTGGCGGTATCTCAAGCCTTGAGGATATGAGGAAACTCTTAGAAGCTGGTGCGGACAAGGTTTCAATAAATACCTCTGCAGTGAAAAACCCTCAGCTCATCTACGAAGGTGCAAAGAGGTTTGGCTCTCAGTGTGTTGTGGTTGCCATAGATGCAAAGAGAAAAGGAAACAGCTGGGAAGTCTATATACACGGTGGCAGAACTCCTACAGGGCTTGACGCCATTGAATGGGCAAAGAAAGCAGAATCTCTTGGAGCGGGTGAGATACTGCTAACTTCTATGGATAAGGACGGGACAAAGTCAGGTTATGATATAAAGCTGACAAGGGCTGTTTCTGATGCGGTAAACATACCCGTTATAGCTTCGGGTGGGGCTGGCTCAATGGAGCATTTTTATGAGGGCTTTGTTCTTGGTGGTGCGGACGCATGCCTTGCAGCCTCTCTTTTTCACTTTAGAGGGATAAGCATACCAGAGCTGAAAGACTACTTAGCTTCAAGGGGTGTGCCTGTAAGAGTATCTGCGTAGTGCTGGTTTTCAATACAAGCAAGGTTCCTGATAGAAAGAACCTTCACTAAACTCATAGCCCTTTCTTTTGCTATTCGCTCGTTTGTATGAATGTTGCCAACAGAGTCCGCATAGCCCTTTACCCTTATTTTATATTCTTCGCCGGATGGAAGTAAATGTACTTCTGCCATCAACTTTTCAATAACCTGATCGCTCAGTCTTACTTTTCCTACAGGAAAATAAAAGCTATAGTTCCTTACCACTTTCTCACGGGTCTCTTCATTCTTGACTACTGGAGAAACAAGGCGCGGTCTGTATATAACTGGGGCTTTTACGCTGTATTCAAGCTGTAGTTGTTCACCTGGGTGTATGGCTGGAACGCCTATGTATAGGTTTTCATTCTCCCACTTGTAAGGAACTATTACAAAATCTTCTACTATTAAGGGGTTCCTGGAAATTATTCGCCTCGCTCTCACCGAACCTTTTAAGCTACCTTCGACTTTATGATATATTATCACATCCCTTATCGTTTCATTGCTTTTGTTAAGCACTTCCACTCTAATAAAGCCCTCTGGACTAAGGGACACATTGTAGGATAACCTGCTATCTGGCAAAATACTACTTACTTTCTCTATTTTCACTATTTCCACATCTACCCTTCTGTATTCCTTACCCTTCCTTGAAGAAACTTCATAGCTCCAGGAAACCTTAGGCAAGCCATTAGGACATGAAAAGGACGCTGGAGCAATTATCAAGGGACTAAAGAAAACCGCCAATTTTAAAAAGTTCCTTACCCGTCCCATTCCTAAATTTTACGCTTTAGTTAATAATATGTCAAGTTTTTACAAGAGGGGGGCAAAGCCCCCGAGTTTTACACTGCCACCTTTTTAGGTGGAGGAGGAAGAAAAGGCTCAAGCCCCTGCTCTTGTGCCCATCTTTGAGCAAGCTCGTATGCAGCCTTTGCGGTGTTAAGGTTTTTCTCTATTAGCTCCAGCTTTTTCTTAAACTTCCTCTCAAGGGCAGAGTCTAAAGAAGCAGTTCCGCCAGAGGCTACGAATTTTTTGAGAAACCTTGACTTTATACCCTCTTCTATAGCCTCGATACCAACCGCACCTATGGAGCCAAAGAGGGCACCTATCATAGCCATATTGGTGGAAAGCTCTGTGCCTGCTATGTCTATAGCAAACTTGGTGGCTGGGAAGTTAAAGACTTTTACTTCAAGCTCTTCAAGTCTTTCCTTATCCTCGTCGGTAAGTAGGTCTTCCTCTGTGTTTATGATGATAAGACCTTTTCTCTTTATGCCTGAGTAGAAGGGCATGGTGTAGGATTTACCCATTGTGATAACTTGAGGGTGAAAGACCATGATAACATCTGGATATACCACTTCGCCTCTGTCGTATATGGGTTCCATTCCTATGCGTGCATAACTCTCCGCTGGTGCCATTCTCTTTTCCGCACCAAAGAAGGGGTTAGAGACTGCATAATAACCCTCGTAGTCCGCCGCTGTGGCTATTATGTGTGCAGCGGTGACTGCACCTTGACCTCCAAGGGCTGGCATACGAATGTTTACTCTTTTCCTCATCATAGCAAGCCCTCCTCTTTCTTGCGTTCAATGACCTCTTTTGCAGGTTCAGAAACATACTCAAAGAAGGCAAACCTTTCCTTGTCCCTTTGCCTCATCTCATCAAGACCGTCGTCAGAGTTAAGACCTATCTCAAGAATGCAAGGGGTATAGAGATGCACATATGTGGGTCCTACCTCTCTTGCCACATATACCGCTTTCTTTATGACCGTTTCCACCCTCTTGGGAGAGGACACGGTAAGCCTTGCCACATAGTGGCATCCTGAGTCTATAGCAAGTTGCCACATGGGGACTTTGTCCCATTGCTTACCCTTTGGTGCCATCTTAAAGACATGACCTCTTACCGTCAAACCGCTCTCTTGACCGCCTGTGTTGGCATAAACCTCGTTGTCAAAGCATATGGTGGTTATTCTTTCTTGTCTGAAAAAGGACTGAAGGGTGCAGTCAAGACCTATATCCACCGTTGCACCATCACCAGCAAGCACTACCACATCCTTGACCTTGTCAGGAAACCTCCATTCAAGCACCCTCTTTATGCCAGAGGCTACCGCATTTTGGTTTCCAAAGAGAGAGTGAACAGTATGAAGGGCTATATGGGGAAAGACCAAAGAGGTGCATCCTGTAGAGTTAACTATTATAGTATCCTCGGGGTTTGGCAGGGAAGCAAGAATGTATCTGAGAGCCATAGCCTCAGGACATCCCGCACACAGAGAGTGCTCCTCTATTAGCTCCTTTGAATAGGGTAGGTCCATAACACCCCTCTTAGGATTGCCCCAAGTAGCCCTAAACTGAAGGTCTCTTATTTCCTGAGGCATCACATCCAAAAGGTCTTCGTTTATCTCGTATATCTTATATGACATGCTTTACCTCCTTTCCTGTTAGTTTAAGCACTTCTTTGACTATAACCTCTGCAGGCATGGTCATTCCACCTGCTACCCTTGGTGCACCTATAACCTCTGCGTCAGAGTATCCGTAAAGATATCTTCTTACTTCTCTTTCAAGCCATCCTACCACGTTAAACTCTGGCACAAAGATGTATTTAGCACCCTTTACCGCCTGCCTTAGCTCCTCTATGGGGAAGGGTCTTATGGTTTTTAGCTTGACAACCTTTGCCTTTATACCCTCTTCTTCAAGAAGTCTGACTGCTTCCTTTGACTGAGCGGCCGCAGTGCCACAAGCTACAAAGACAAGCTCCGCAGAGGGGTCTCCAAACTCTTCTATTAGACCTCTAAGATAGTGCTTAGCGAAGGGTCTTGACCTTTCAATGGCAGACCTTACTTCCCACTGCCAGCTGGCATGGGTTGCGTAGGAGATGTAGTTAGACTTCATTACAAAGGGGTCTCTGAGAAATCTTCCCGGTGGCACTTCTGAGTCTATGACGGGCATGGGTGCCTTGTAAGGATTGTAGGGTGGAAGGGCTATATCATCTGGTGGAAGCATAACCGCTTCACGGGTATGAGAGACAAAAAAGCCGTCCACAACCGTTACAACAGGGATATGCACAGAGGGTTGCTCCGCCACCACAAAACCAGCCAATATCATATCAAAAAGGTCTTGTGCGTTCTCCGCATACCATATCATACAACCCGTATCAAGCAAGAAGCCCACTTCAAGGTTGTCAGGCTGTATAGAAAGTGGTGCATTTACACCCCTTGCCATCAGGACAAGTTGCACTGGTATTCTTGTCCCCGCCCACATGGGGAAGTTTTCAAAAGCCCTAAGAGTTCCAGGCCCAGAGGTAGTGGTTATTGTCCTTGCACCTGCCAAAGCACACCCTGCCACCTCAGACATAACGCCAAACTCGGACTCACCTCTAAAGTATACACCCACATAGCCCTCAACCCAAAGCTCGCCTATAAGGTGTGCCGCCTCAGACTGAGGAGTTATAGGGTAAGAGACAGAGGCATCTACGGAAGCCCTTTTTACCGCTTCTTTCACCGCCTCAGAACCCGTCATAAAGTGCTTGGTTCTGGGTGCTTCAAAAAGAAGGTAGTCAGGTGAGACAACCCTCTGTCCCGCCCTGTTGTATATAACCGTCTCGGTAGATGTTTGCATGACCTTACCTCCTGCAGAAGTTTGTTTTAAATTTATAAAAGGCTATAACAAGCAAGCTGATATTTATCACTTAAAGACCTCCTCAAGGTCAACACACAAACCTTCAACCACCTTTGAACACACCTTGCCCCTTTCACAGGCAAAGGAAAAAGCCCTGTATTCACCCTCTTGAAGAGTAAGCACTTCAATGAGCCTTAGCTCTGGAAGCACAAGCCAGTATTCCTTTACGCCATAGCCTGCGTATAGTTTCTTTTTGTCCTCTGTGTCCCTTTTGTAAGAGCCGGCAGACACAATTTCCACCACAAGGTCTGGAACGCCAAAGATACCCCTCTCTTGAACTATAGACAAGTTCTCCTTAAGCACCACCACAAGGTCTGGCTGAAGGATGTCCTTCTCCGAAAGCACCACGTCTATAGGAGCGT
>JAXSOH010000075.1:0-6781 GCA_037925805.1 Aquificaceae bacterium | reverse complement strand
CTATAGTTGAAGCGGTAGTCTCACAAGTAAAGAGACCGATGGCTTTTCAGGAGGAGAATACAAAAGCATCTGATGGTTTTATATACCACCAGAAACCTACCAGTGAGGCAGGGTTGTCAGCAAATGTCTCCCAAGAGCATGAAAGACCTATAACTCAAGAGTTGTATGGTTATGTGGAGATGGTAAAAAGTGAAAGGGAGAGGGAGCAAAAGGTTGATGCTATTTCAAGACCTCAAGAGCAAGTTAAAAAAGCGTTATCCGAGGAGCCTTCTGTTGGAAAGGAATTGTCTTCTTTTGTTAACACTCAGCCTGAAGAATATACGCACGGGAATGTTCATGTAAAAGCCTTTGACCAATCCAGAATGTTTTATGGAGAGATAAGACAGAACAACAATGCGAAGTTTGAAAAAGATAAGGTTCAAGAGAATAAATCCTTAAGGGAAGCATCTTTTGAAACAAATGCAGATTATACAAATTTTGATGAGCCTCAAAAAACTTTTCAGAATAAAGCCTTTTCTCAGGAACCTAAATTGGTTTATCAGGAAGGTAAGAACTTGGAACACTTTAACCTAAAAGATTACGGTGAAGAAGAGAATAAGGGAGATAGAGACCCTGCTTTAGGAAAGGAAGGGAAAGGAATGGAGTTGTTAGCTAAAGAAACCATAAGCACCACAAGGTCTAAAGAGGATGTTCCTCAGAGAGTTGAGAGGGTTGAAAGACCACAAACACAGCCTTTTCATGAAGCCAAGCACATAAACATTCGTTTTGAAGAGGGAAGCATAAGGATAATGTTATCTGGCGATAGATTGAGATTATCAATGAACCTTAGTGAGGAATTCTATAGACCACCGACTGCTTTGGAGGTTCAAAGACTTGTTCAGTCGCTTCAAAGTATAGGGTTGAACCCCGAAATGTTAAAACTTAATGGAAACAACCTTTACAACTCCGAGTATAGACAAGGGGGTAAGAGAGAGGATAAGGAAAGACATAATCTATTTTCAGTGCAAGACCCTTCAGAAGAGCCCATAAAAAATTTCAGCCTTTATCTTTAAATCTTAAAAAGTTTTATCTTGCTTAGAAGTTCAAGCAATACCTTAGCAAAATACACATTAGAGATAAAGGATGCTATAGTTCCTATGGTGAGAGTCGTTGCAAAGCCCTTTACTGGTCCACTGCCAAACTGAAAGAGTATGAGTGCTGCAACAAGAAGTGTTATATGTGTGTCCCACACCGCACTCAGAGTTCTCCTATAGCCCAGTTCAATGGATTTTCTTATGCTATTGCCCAACCTTAGCTCTTCCTTTACCCTTTCAAATATGAGCACGTTTGAGTCTACCGCTATGCCCATATTGAGTATTATGCCCGCAATACCCGGAAGCGTTAAAGTGCCACCCAGTAGCACAAGTCCAGCCCAGAGCATAAGAGCGTTCAAGATTATGGAGAAGGTGGCGGTAATACCCGCAGTTTTATATCTGCCTATCAAAATCGCCACAAGGAGTAAAAAGCCCGCTACGCCAGCCTTTATCCCTTGCTCTATGGCATCCCTTCCCAAGGAGGGACCCACTACGCTCTCTTGCAAAAACTGAACCTTTGTGGGAAGTGCACCAGCCCTTAGCACTATGGCAAGCTCTTTTGCCTCATCGAGTGTGAAGTTTCCACTTATCTGCCCCCTGTCGCTTATCCTACTTCTTATGACTGGTGCGGATATTACCCTTTTGTCAAGCACTATGGCAAGCCTTCTGCCGATGTTTTGTTCTGTAGACCTTGCAAAGACCTCTGCACCTTTACCCGTTAGCTCAAAGCCTACCGCCGGCATGCCAAACTCGTCGGTGGTGGTGTAAGCGGTCTTTAGGTCTGCACCAGTTACCACAGGAAGTTTTTCCAAAAGAAACCAATCATTTCCTGTCTGGTCTGGTAAAAGCTCGTAGTCCTTTGTGAGCTTCTCTTGGAGAGCTTCCTTTGGTCCAGAGTCTACCACCAACTTTAGCTCTAAAAGTGCAGTCCTTCCCACTATGGACTTTGCCCTCTGTATGTCCAAAACACCGGGAAGCTCCACCAGTATTCTGTCCGCACCTATGCGCGTTATAACAGGCTGGACCACACCAAGCTCGTCAATTCTTTTGCGAAGCACCTCTATGGTCTGTGTAAGCACGCCACTTTTGAGCTGTTCCAGTTCTGTGTCTTTGAACCTTATAAGCACCTCACCCTTTTGTCTTCCTGCCACTGTAAACCTTGGAAAGTCTTTTTCTATTATGGAAAGTAACCTCGTATACTGTCCTTCCTCAAGAAGCTCTACCCTTATGCCCTCTTTACTTGCGACAGTGTCAAGAATCCTTATTCCCTCTTCCCTGAGCTTTTGCTCTATGTCCCTTGAGAGCCTTTCATATTCTTGCTCAAGGCTGTAGTTCATATCTGGCTGTATAACCATAGATATGCCACCCCTGAGGTCAAGACCAAGGTTTATGGGTCTTAGGAATATTACCGCTACCGAAAGGGAAAGTATAAGTATTAAGAGCAGAAGGTTAACTTTCAAATCTTTCATGTCTAACGGAAATATTTTACAAAACTTTTTCCAGAAAGGCGTTTAGATGAAACAGATAGCATTCGAGGACTTTCTCCCCGTGTTCCTTGAGTGTGGTGTGTTTTTCAGTATCTTCTTCTGTAAACAGTCTTAATGCGGTCCTGTATAGCTCCTTTTCGTCTCTAACACAAAAGCCGAGCCCAATCTTTTCCAAGAAAGCCCTAAGCTCTCCTACCTTGTGCGTATACGGTCCATAAAGCACAGGCTTTCCAAAGTAGGCAGGCTCAAGGAGGTTATGCCCTCCCACAGGGACAAGCGTTCCACCCACAAAGCTAACCTTTGCGTATCTATAAAGTGAAAAGAGCTCGCCAAGAGTATCAAGCACAAGCACATTCCAGCCTTCTTCTTCCTTGCTTCTTAAACATGCCCCCAAGTCTTGAAAAAGCCTTAAGACCTCTGTAGCCCTGCTTATGTGCCTTGGTGCTATTAGGAGCTTGACCTCTTTGAGTTCCTTTAAAAGCCTTTCGTATACCCTTTTTATGACCTCCTCTTCTCCTGGGTGGGTGCTACCTGCCACGAGGAGTTTTGAAGTTTCTGACCTTAGCTCCACAGGTGGTGGCTCCTCAAGGACAAACTTAAGATTGCCACAGGCAAACACATCAGATATTCCGTAAGACCTAAACTTCTCTGCGTCTCTTTCTTCCCTCGCTAATATTAGAGAAAACCTTTTGGACAATAGCCTTTCTAACATACCTCCCTTTGCATAGGCGTTTAGCCAAACCTTTGGAGCTGTGGTTGACAGAAGGAGAAAGGGCCAGAGTTCCCTTTCCATAATTAGAATAGCACTGGGTTTTATCCTTTTTTCAAAGCTTTTCACAAATGGAGGAAAGTCCAGGGGTAGCCTATAGAGTTCATTAAAGTAGCCCTTGCCTTCTTGGGTTTGCAGGTATTTCTTTGCTCGCGGAGAGAAGTAGGTAAGGGTTATGTGATGGTCTTTATAAAGCCTCTTGAGAAGTGGTTTTGCGGTGTTAAACTCTCCTACGCTTGCGGTGTGAAACCAGAGCCTACCTTTCCCTCTTTCCACTTATGAACTCTTCCACCATCTTCCTTGCCTGCCAATCGGGATACTGCACTGGAGGGTGCTTCATGGTGTAGGCACTTATGGAGTATAAGGGTCCACCTATGCCTCTGTCTCTGGCAAGCTTACAGCACCTTACGGCATCTATCATAGAGCCAGCACTGTTGGGAGAGTCCTCCACATCCAGCTTTAGCTCCACATACATGGGCACATCACCAAAGAGCCTTCCCTCAATGCGTATGTAGGCTATTTTTCTGTCCTTTAGCCAAGGGACCCAATCGGAGGGTCCTATGTGAATGCTATAAGGGTCCATTTCGTAGGGAATAAGCGAGGAGACCGCCTGAGTCTTTGAGACCTTTTTAGTCTTTAGCCTTTTCCTCTCAAGCATATTAAGGAAGTCTGTATTCCCGCCGAAGTTTAGCTGATAGGTTCTATCTATCTTCACCCCCCTGTCAAGGAAGAGCTGAGCCAAGGTTCTATGGACTATGGTTGCACCCACTTGAGACTTTATGTCATCCCCAACCACGGGAATGCCTGCCTTTTCAAACTTTTCCGCCCACTCTGGGTCAGAGACTATAAAGGTAGGCATACCGTTTATAAAAGACACTCCCGCCTCAAGGCATGCCCTTGCGTAGAACCTTGCCGCCTCTTCAGAGCCAACTGGAACATAGTTTATAAGCACATCCGCGTTGGTTTCTTTAAGAATCCTTACCACATCCTCAAGCTCATCCTCCTTTTCCTCAGATAGCACAAAGCTCCTTTCTGGAGGGTAGTTTGCCATATGACTTGCGTATCCATCCAAAACCTTGCCCTTTCTTACTATAACACCCGTCCTTGGCACGTTTGGCTCAAAGACTGTAGTGCAGTTAGGAGATGAAAAAATAGCCTCAGAGACATCTTTCCCTACCTTTCTGGTGTCAATATCCCACGCAGCAACTATTTCAATATCCCAGGGTTTGTAGCCACCCACATCCTCAAACATCAAACCACTTACGTCTTCTCTGTGCTTTGCATAGTAATGGATGCCTTGAATAAGGCTACTGGCACAGTTTCCTACACCTGCTATCGCTACTCTTATCTTTGACATTTTTACCTCCGCAAAGGCTTATAATATTATACCAAGATGAAGGTGCTTATAGTCTTTTACTCAAAACTGCTTCAGGAAAGAGACCTTCTGCAAAGGGTTGTAGACAAGGTAAATATCCTAAAGAAACTCATAGGACCAGACAGCCTTTATGCGGTAATAACCACAGAAATGAAGGATTTTATAGACAACTTTCCAGACCTTGTTTTTATAAGAAACGATAGGGGAACTTTCCTCTATGGGCTATATAAGGGACTTAGGAAGCTAAGGGGTAACGATGTGCTTGTGCTTGACCCTTCTCAGGCCATAAGTATTGACAAATTGAAGGAATTTATCGCTAAAAGACGGCAAAACGCTTTATACTCAGAGAATGGCACTTGGAAAGGTATTGCACTTGTGAGATTGATAGACCTTGATTATCTTATAAGAACCTTGGAGGGTATACTTGGAGAGGAAAAGGAACTAACCGTGGTGATGGAAAAGGTAAGTCAGGAATATGGTATACAATATGAAACTATATAAGGAGGATACAAATGGATGAGATCCTTGTTGGCAAGTATGTGGTAAAGACAGACAGGTATTACACAAAAGACCACGAATGGGCTCTTGTGAAGGGAAACAAGGCTTGGATAGGTATAACAGACTATGCCCAGAAGGAGCTTGGAGATGTGGTCTATGTGGACCTTCCGCAGGTGGGAGAGACCTATGAAAGCGGTGATACCATAGCCAACGTGGAATCGGTAAAGAGCGTATCACCCATATACTCACCCCTCTCTGGAACTGTGGTGGAGGTAAACGAAAGCTTAAGCGATGAGCCACATCTTATAAACGAGTCTCCTTACGAGGATGGGTGGCTTACGGTTATAGAGCTTTCTGACCCTATGGAAGTGGAAGACCTTATGCCTGCAGAAGACTACGCACAGCTCCTTGTGGAGATAGTAAAGGATGAGAAGGGAGAAACCATAAAGCTGGATATACCTGAGGAAGAGGAAGAGAGGTTTGAAGAATCCCTTGAAGCCTTGCCTGAGGAGGAGCTGGGCTACGAAGAGAAGGAAAGATAAATGTATATTCCCCATTCAGAAGAGGAGACACTAAGGCTTTTAAAGGAGCTTGGGTTAAAGAATCTTGAAGAGCTTTTTTCACACATAGACCCATTGCTTCTTTCAAAGCCAGACCTTCCAGAGCCAAAAAGCGAAGAGGAGCTAAGAAGATACTTCAAAGACCTAAGCAAAAAAAACATACCTCTTATTTCCTTTGCAGGCTTTGGGGCTTACGATAGGATAATTCCGTCGGTAATATGGCAAGTTCTCAACAGAGGCGAGTTTCTTACCGCATACACACCTTACCAGCCAGAGGTTTCTCAGGGAACACTGCAGGCTATTTTTGAATACCAAACTCTTATCTGTGAGCTAACAGGCATGGAGACTGCTAACGCAAGCGTATACGATGGTGCATCCGCATTGGCGGAAGCTGTTCTAATGGCAAGGGCTATAAGAGGCAAGGGTAAAAGGGTGGTGTTGAGCGAGGGAGTAAACCCCCTCTACAGGAGAGTGGTAAACACATACCTAAGGGGCTACATGGACGAGATTGAAATATGTTCGCTTACTCAAGAAGGCTATACAGACCTTGAGAGGCTCGAGGGTTTGCTTAGTGATGGAGAGGCACATGCTTTGGCGGTGCAGTATCCTAACTTTATGGGTTTTGTAGAGCCTCTTGGAGAAATGGTAAGTCTTTCAAAGAAGTATGAAGTCCCCATCGTAGTAGTTGCAGACCCTATAGCGTTGGCAATTCTTAAGCCTCCTGGCGAGTTTGGTGTGGACATTGTGGTGGGAGAGGGTCAACAGATAGGCGTGCCCATGAACTTTGGAGGACCCTATGCAGGCTTTTTTGCGGTAAGGACAGAGCATCTCAGGAGGATGCCTGGAAGGCTTGTGGGCATGGCAGAAGACATAGAGGGCAAAAGAGCCTTTACCCTCGTGTTACAAACAAGGGAACAACACATAAGAAGAGAAAGGGCAACCTCCAACATATGCACCAACCAAAACCTCATAGCCTTAGCAAACCTGCTATATATGGTCTTGCTCGGAAAGGATGGCAT
>JAXSOH010000074.1:0-6936 GCA_037925805.1 Aquificaceae bacterium | reverse complement strand
GGCAAGAAGAAAAACCTCGGCATAGCCTATCACTACTCCTTTGGAAGTCATGCCTGTCATGTGGCGGAGGTGGAGCTTGACGCGAAAAGTGGACAGGTCAAGGTAAAAAGGGTGGTGGCGGTCATAGATGTGGGTCCTGTGATAGTCCATCCAGACCTTATACGCTCTCAGGTAGAAGGCTCTGTAGTTATGGGACTAAGCATGGCTCTTAAGGAGAAGGTGAGCTTTAAAGGTGGCGGTGTGGAAAACAGCAACTTTGGGTCTTATGGGCTTTTGACCATGGATGAAACGCCAGAGATAGAGGTTCATATTCTTACCTCAAATCGTCAAAGGGGTGGCGTAGGAGAGCCGGGACTTCCACCAACTGCACCTGCGGTTGCCAATGCACTCCTTTGGGGCTATGGCATAAGAGTAAACAGGCTTCCCATGACGCCAGAATATATAAAAAGCCTGCTATGAAGGTAAGCCTACCCTTTCTCCAGCACTTGGGTGCAAGGCTTTTGCATATAAGCTCAGGAGAGGCAAGGCTTGGGCTTTTGGTGGAAGATTATCACCTTCAACACCTTGGCTATGTGCATGGTGGCGTTATATCAAGCCTTGCGGATAACACAGGCTGGTTTGCGGTCATCTCTGACCTGCCAGAGGATAAGACCTCTGTAACCATTGAGATAAAGGTAAATTATCTTAAGCCTGCGGTAAAGGGGGAGCTTTTGGCGGTAGGAAGGCTCTTAAAGAGGGGTAAAAAGGTAGCCTTTGCGGTGGTGGAGGTTTGGCAGGATTCTGAGCTTGTTGCCTACGCCACAGGGACATATGCGGTGCTGGAAAACAAAAGGGAAGTTTAGCCGGAGTTTTCCTCTTGATATCTCAAAAGGTTGTTAGGCACATATGCAGTGTTGGAAACTATATGCTTAAGGTAATATTGGGTTAAAATTAAAAAGCCATGAGTGGAGGTTATAATATTTGGACTTGGCAGGCTCGGTGGAGAGCTCTTAGAGCAATGCAAGGAAATGGGTATAAACGCCATAGGCTTGGACTACAACCCTTCAAGGGTAAGCGAGCTTAGAGAAAAGGGACTGCCTGCCCACTTTGGTTCTGCGGAGGACAAAACAACCTTGGAAGAGCTACCTATAAGTCAGTCCAGCATAATAGTTATAACCGTTCCAGAGCTGGAAGACATAAAGACACTGGTAAATAACCTAAGGGATATGGACTACAAGGGCAAAATAATAGCGGTCGCAAGGTCTCAAAGAGATGCGGAGAAGTTAGAAAAGATGGGAATATACAGGGTGATAAATCCCTACTACTACGCCTTTGAGGAGCTTGTAAAAGAGTTTGTAAGCTATGTTGATACTAAGGAGTAAGCTACCCTCTGCCAGAGACGCACGCATATACATGTCTGTGGAAAGGACATATCTTGGCTATGTCAGGCTTGCCCTATACACCTTGTCCTTTGGTGTATTCCTCAGAAAGTTGGAGACGCTGGCTGTCATTACTCAAAAGATACATGCTTCTGTGCTTCTTGAATGGACTGCCAGAGCCTCTGGGGTCGTGGGGCTTTTTATGATTATCGCAGGTTTAATTACCTTCTACCTTGAAATAAAATACATAGAAGGAGGCATCCCTGTGCACCCAAAGGAGGTTATAGACCCAAGGATTTACATGGCAGCGGAGAGAACCTTTCTTGCTTGGGTAAGGACTGCCATAGCCCTTATAGTCTTTGGCTTTGTTATAGAGAAGTTTGAGTTTTTCCTGCTTCAGCTTGAAAAGGTTTTTAACCTGCACTTTGCGGAAGAGCACCACAGGCTTGTAGGCATAGGCATCTTTGTTATAATGGTTGGCTTGCTTACCTTAATCCTTGGTATGGCTAACTTCTACAGAACTATACAGCAGGTTGACAGAGGCTTCTATAGGACACAAACTTGGCTTTACAAGGCTTATGGAGCGGTTATATTTGTAGCCTGCTTGGTGCTGACCTTCTATGTGCTGAAGGTAATATAGGTTAAAATTTAAAGCCATGAGAAGCTATGACGTGGTGGTTATAGGTGCAGGTGGTGCAGGTCTTCGCACTGCCATAGAATGTGCAAGAGACCCTTCCATAAGGGTGGCGGTGGTCTCAAAGGTCTATCCCACAAGGTCTCATACAGGTGCAGCACAAGGGGGTCTAAACGCTGCCCTTGGAAATGCGGTTCCTCAAGATAGCCCAGAAGCCCATGCTTTTGATACCATAAAGGGTTCTGACTTTTTGGCAGACCAAGATGCGGTCTACTTTATGTGCAAGCATGCCCCTGAGGTAGTTCACGAGCTTGACCGTTGGGGTGTGCCCTTTTCAAGGATGGAGGATGGCAGGATAGCCCAAAGACCCTTTGGTGGTGCATCTTTTCCAAGGACTGTTTACTCCGCAGACAGGACAGGACATGTGCTTTTGCATACCCTTTTTGAGCAGGCACTTGCCAGAGAAAACATAGACTTTTTCAACGAGTTTTTCCTTCTTGACCTTATTCACAACGGACAGAGGGTCAAGGGTGTGTCCCTATACGATATAAAAAACGGAGAGGTGGTAAACCTAAAGGCTAAGGCGGTAGTCCTCGCCACAGGTGGCTTTGCACGCATATACTGGCAAAGAAGCACCAACGCCATAGGAAACACAGGAGACGGCGTGGCGGTAGCATTGCTTAATGGAATTCCTCTCAAGGACATAGAATTTATCCAGTTTCATCCTACAGGTCTTGCCAAAACTGGCATACTACTTTCAGAAGCTTGTAGAGGAGAGGGTGGGTATCTCATAAACAAGTTTGGCGAGCGTTTCATGGCAAGGTATGCACCTCAGAAAATGGAGCTCGCACCAAGAGATATGGTTTCAAGGTCTATAGAGTATGAAATAAGGGAAGGAAGAGGCTTTGGAGAAGGCACATCCGCCTACGTGCTTTTGGATTTGAGACACTTAGGAGAAGAAAAAATAAAAGAAAGACTACCTCAGGTGCGTCAGCTCGCCATAGATTTTGAAGGCGTAGACCCAGTTTATGACCCCGTGCCAATAAGACCCACCGCCCACTACTGCATGGGTGGGGTGCATGTGGAAAACTACATGACCTCTTCCACACCTCTTGAAGGTCTATATGCAGTAGGTGAGTGTGCCTGCGTGTCCGTGCATGGTGCAAACAGGCTTGGAGGAAACTCCCTTATAGAGCTTTTGGTCTTTGGCAAGTTCTGTGGCATATCCGCAAGGGAATACGCAAAGCAGGTGGATTTTCTTGAGCTTTCGGAGGGAGAAAAGGCTAAGGGTAAAGAGTTTATAGAGGGTCTTATGAAAAGAGAAGGACATGAAAAACTTGCGGACATAAGGAGAAAGATGGGTGATATAACTTGGGAGAAGATGGGTATATTCAGGGATGAGAAGTCCATACAAAGTGCCTATGAGGAGCTTTCTGAACTTTTAGAGCGTTGGGAGAACATCCCAGTGGTGGACAAGAGCGGGGTCTTTAACACAAACCTTATAGAGGTGCTTGAGCTAAGAAACATGCTACACCTTGCAAGAGCGGTCGCCTACTGTGCCCTTCATAGAAAAGAATCAAGAGGTGGACACTACAGAGAGGACTATCCAGAAAGGGATGATGAAAACTTCTTAAAGCATACGTTGGTGTGGCAAGAGGGTGATAAACTGAAAATAGAATATATAGATGTAAAAATAACCCATCATCAGCCTGCGGAGAGGAAATACTGATGGACCCTCAGATGGCGGTAGTATCCATACCCGCCCTTATGATGGCGGTAATACTTCACGAATACGCTCATGGATTAGTTGCTTACAAGATGGGAGACCCCACAGCTAAGGAGTTTGGCAGGCTTACCCTTAACCCTATACCCCATATAGACCCTCTCGGGACTGTAATACTACCTGGTATGCTTATGCTGATAGGCTCTCCCGTACTATTTGGCTGGGCAAAACCCGTTCCCATAAACCCTCTTAGATTTAGAAACATTAGATTAGGAACTTTTTTTGTCTCCATAGCAGGCATAGTCATGAACATATGGCTTGCAGTTGTTTTTGCCTTTCTTTATAGAGCTATAATGAAGGGTTATTTAAACTTTCTAAACGATGCAGTGCTTATACCCATTGCCCTATTTTCTGCGACCGCAGTCCTCATAAACTTAGTCCTTGCCTTTTTCAACGCCATACCCATACCACCCCTTGATGGTAGCAGAGCGGTTATGAGCTTTTTCTCCGTAAAATACTGGGAGCTTTTTTACATGTTCGAGATGTATGGCTTTTTGATAATAATGCTTCTTCTCTTTACTGGATTTATAGGCAAGGTCATAGTCCCTTCCATTCTTTTCCTTTGGAACTATCTTTTAGGTAGAATATGAGGTCTTGGGTTTATTACATAGAGCTGTTAGGATACTACGAGAAGGGTAGCAAAGACCGTGTTTCTGCGGTCTATGTGGTTGCTCTGCCAGAGGACAAGCCTCTGAGCACAGTGGATATGGAGTGCTACGCCTCTGAATACGCACCAGCGAAGTTGGCAATAGAGCATGGCATGGCTTACGCCATAGGCTTTGACGAAGAGATAAAAGACCCACAGGACTACGACCTTATGGGTTACAGAGAGGACTTGGAACTATACATCTTTAGAGAAGGCTTGGGTTTCCAAGAGGGTCTGGAAAGGGTTTACAAGCTCCTCTACGAAAACCTAAGAAAGGATAAACTTATGGCTGTAGAGCCTGTGGTAGATGTGGGTAGCCCTCCGAAGGAGCTAATGTTTGAATGCCTCAAAAGGGTCATATCAGCTTAGACCCTTTTCAAAGTCCTCTGGTTTTATGTTTTCAAGCCACTCTTTTAGCTTTTCCTTTTCTTCCTCTTCTTCTGGCTTTGGCACTTTGGACTTTTCAAGCACCTCTTCCTCTACAAATACAGGAGCATCAAACCTCAAGGCAAGGTTTATGGCATCGCTTGGTCTTGAGTCTATTACTATCAGGTTATTTCCCTGTATTATATGAAGCTCTGCGTAGTAGGTGCTGTCCTTTAGGTCATTTATAACCACCTTTTCAAGCCTTGCACCCATGTTCTCTATTATGCTCTTTGTAAGCTCATAGGTCATAGGTCTTGGAGGTTCTATATTTTGGAGCTGACGCACTATACTGTCCGCTTCAAATATGCCTATCCATATGGGTAGTAGCACTTCCTCGTTATCCTTTGCTCTAAGCACCACAATGGGCATCTGAGACACTGGGTCAAGAGTTATTCCATGCACCATCATTTCAATCATAGCAAACCTCCACTTATAAATTTACTCCTCTCCTTACCTGTAGCAATATGAAGTGTTTATCCTATTACCTTCAGGAGCTCACACTCCATACTAAAAGGCTTTGAGTTTAGCACTTTTACCTTTACCGATCTTCCGAGCAAGCTTTCATCTCCCTTAATGGTAGCCCACCTGTTTGTTCTCGTTCTGCCTGTGAGCTTTCCATCTTCGTAGGTCTCTATCAAAACCTCTTGCTCCGTCTCCTCGTAAGACTCGGCAATTTCTGAGAGTATCCTCTTTTGCAAGTCAAGAAGTCTTGACATTCTTTGAGTTTTTATCTCATCAGGAATCTGTCCATCCATACTATAGGCTGGCGTGTCTGGTCTTGGCGAGTATTTAAAGGAGAAAACCTGTTCAAACCTCACCTTTTCTAAAATATCCAAGGTATCCTCAAAGTCCTCTTCTGTTTCTGTGGGAAAGCCTACAATTATGTCTGTTGAGAAGGTTATACCCTTCACATATTCTTTTAGCATTTGGACCTTTTCAATGTATTCCTCCTTTGTATAACCCCTGTCCATGAGTTTGAGTATCCTAGTAGAGCCTGCTTGGACTGGTAGGTGTATATGCTCGCATACTTGAGATATATCCCCCATAGCTTTGGCTATTCCCTCTGTTAAGTCTTTGGGATGTCCTGTGGTAAACCTAATCCTTTCTACGCCCGGGATTTCTGCAACTCTGTATAGTAGCTCCTCAAAGGGAATATGGAGGTCTTGTCCCCATGCGGTCACGTTCTGACCAAGCAAATGTATCTCTCTTACACCATCTGACACAAGGCTTTTGACCTCTGATAGTATGCTTTCAAGGCTTCTTGACCTCTGCCTGCCTCTGGTTTTTGGCACTACGCAGTAGGTGCAGTTTTTGTCGCAACCTTTCATTACCGTCACATAGGCACAAAACTGGTTATCCCTTACCGTAGAATATTCCCACAGCTTGTTCTCGTCCTCTGGTGGGTTTTCAAGGATGGCTATTGCCTTGTATCCTGCCTGAGCTTGCTGGATTAGGTCTGGTAGCTTATGCATATTAAAGCTGGAAAACATTATGTCTACAATAGGAGCTTTTTGCACCAGCTCCTCTCCCATCCTCTGGGCAAGACATCCACAAACTCCTATTAGGGCATTGGGATTTTTATCCTTTATCTTTTTGTATTCCCCAAGGTGGGAGTAAACTTTCTGGTCTGGCTTTTCCCTTATGGTGCAGGTGTTAATTAGGATTATATCCGCACTTTCCCAGCTTTGTGCAGGCTCGTAGCCCATGCTCTGCAGTATACCCCTTAACCTCTCTGAATCGTTAAAATTCATCTGGCATCCAAAGGTTTTTATGTAGTATTTCATAGGGTTAAAATTTAGTCCTATAGAAGGGAAAAAGCCAGAGATTGTAAAGAAGGTCTAAGAAAGTTGACCATACTATACTACTGATGAGGAAACCTATCAGTTTATAGGGGACTGCTTCAAAATTTGTGTAAATTCTGCCATACTTCATAACATACTCTCAAAGAGAATTATTAGCTGGGACTATATCCTCTTGCCCATTCAACTCCTAACACCTTACAACGGCTTGAGGCATAAGGTCTTTGAGTAGCCCACTGAACTCCCTGCGGTATTGTTCTACTTTCTCCTCGCTTGGCTGTTTCGTGTTA
>JAXSOH010000073.1:0-6983 GCA_037925805.1 Aquificaceae bacterium | reverse complement strand
AGTTCCTTGTTATAGTCCCTGTCTCTCATTTCTTCCCTACCTCATTAAAGAAATTATATCTTAGACAAAGCAGAAACAGCTAAACAAGGAGAAAGTAAAACAATACCGCAGAGAGTTCAGTGAGCTACTCAAAGACCTTATGCCTCAAGCCATTGTAAGGTGTTAGGAGTTGAATGGGCAAGAGGATATAGTCCCAGCTAATAATTCTTTTTGGGGTATATTATGAAGTATGGTAGAATTTACACAAACTTTGAAACAGTCCCGCCTATATAGTTCACTTGATTATAATTGAGTTCTGGGTTATCAAGTATAGTTTTAATAACTCTTCTGTGATAATCTTCGTATGAAAGCTCCTATAGCGTCAACAAGCCAGCAAGCTCGCTCATGCGTTGCAGAGCTTCTCTACAGTCATATTTCCTTCCCTTACACCTTCTTGCAATAACAGAATAGACTTCCGCAAGAACACCTTTTTGCCAAGATTAAAAATATGACAACTCTTAGCCCTTTTTATCCCCTACCCCTTTACCACCACCCTCACAATCCTATCTTCCTCAAGCTCCCACCTTTTCCTTGCCCTCTGGTCAAGTCTACTAAGTGGCAAGTCCTTTTCCTCAATTCTGTCGTAGAAAACCTTCCCCTCAAAACTGACTAACATAAGGTCTACAGACCCCTTTATGGGTATCACATCCGCAAGCCTCTCTCTTGCAGAGCCCAAGACTTCCACACCTTTGGTATATCTGCCCCTCTGTGGAATTTCTTGAAGAGATACTTTCTTTATACCTCCATCCTCTGTTATCACCAAAAGATGCTCCGCATCCCTTAATGCCCTTATACCTACAACCTTGTCTTCTTTTTCAAGTCTTATGCCTTGGACGCCCTTTGAGCCTGCACCTGCAGGTGGAACCTCACCCGCAGGAAATCTCAAAAGCCTGCCTCTGTGTGTAAAAAGGATAATATCCCCCTCTTCTGGTGCTTGAACTACTTTGACAACTCTGTCTTCTTCTTCGGAAAACTTTATTATCTGCATCCCTTGAGATTTATATTCAAAGTCCACAAGGGGTATCTTCTTCACATAGCCCCCTTCTGTCGCAAGGAGTATTCTTCCATCCACGCCGGAACGCACGAAGGCACCCACTATCCTCTCCTCTGGCTCTTTTAGAGATAATAGGCTTCCCTTGAGAGCCTGAGATCCCGCTATCCAGTATACTCTTCCCCGGTCGGATACCATGAAAAGCCCATCGGTAAAGGGAACCTCCAGTATGTTGACCACTTCTTCTCCCTCTTCTATCTCCTCAAGGGGAGCCACCCTGCCCCTTGCGTAGACCACCACCGTGAGGCTACCCTCTTCTGGAGCTTGAAGTCCTTCAACCAAGGTTCTCCTAGGCGTGCTAAAGGTCTTTGACATTTCTTGCATCTCTTCTATAAAGACCCTTATCCTCTCTTCTTCTCTTTCCACCAACTTTGTGTAATACTCTATCTTCTGCCTTAGCTCCTTCTCCTCTTCCTCAAGCCTACTCCTTTCAAGGGAAGTGAGCCTCTGAAGCCTCATATCAAGCACTGCGTTTGCCTGTGCCTGTGATAGACCGTATTTTTTAGTGAGCTTTTCTCTGGCTTCTTGCGTGTCTGCGGAGCTTCTTATGTCATGTATTACACTGTCAAGGTCCTTAAGGGCTATGAGCAAGCCTTCCACTATATGAAGCCTTTCCTTCGCCTTTTGCAGGTAAAAGTTAGACCTTCTTAGGATAACTTCCAGCCTGTGAGCCATAAACTCTTGAAGCAGTGCCTTTATGCCAAGGAGCTTTGGCTCTCCCCTTACCAAAACCACAAAGTTAAGAGGGAAGTTCTTTCTGAGAGCGGTATACTTGTATAGCTTTTCTAAGACCTTTTCCCCCTTTGCCTCACGCTTTAGCTCCACCACTATCCTTATGCCTTCCTTGTCAGACTCATCCCTTATATCAGATATCTCCTTTAGCTTTCCTTCTCTTGCAAGGTCTGCCATACGCTTTATGAGGTCTGCCTTGTTTACCTGATAGGGAAGCTCGGTTATCACTATCTGCTCTCTTCCCCCTTGAAGCCTTTCCACATGAGCCTTTGCCCTTATACGCACTTGACCCCTGCCTTTCTCGTAAAACTCTATAAGTTCTGAGTAGTTCTCCACTATCCCACCAGTGGGAAAGTCTGGACCCTTTATGTATTTCATAATCTCTTCTGTGGACAGGGCTGGGTTTTTTGCAAGTTCAATAAGAGCTTGACAAACCTCTCTTAGGTTGTGTGAAGGTATAGAAGTAGCAAGACCAACCGCTATACCGCTTGTGCCGTTGCAAAGAAGATTTGGAAACTTAGAGGGTAATACCGATGGTTCAAGGGTAGAGCCGTCAAAGTTTGGCACAAAGTCCACCGTGTTCTTGTCTATGTCCTCAAGAAGTTTGACCGCAAACTTAGAGAGCTTTGCCTCCGTATACCTCATAGCGGCGGGTGGGTCTCCGTCCACAGAGCCGAAGTTTCCTTGACCTATCACCAGAGGGTAGTTCATGTTAAAGTCCTGTGCCATACGCACCAGAGCTTCGTATACCGCTTGGTCTCCGTGAGGATGGTAATATCCAAGCACCGCACCCACAATCCTGGCACTTTTGACAAAAGCCTTTTCTGGGTATAGACCCATATCATGCATGGCGTAAAGTATTCTTCTTTGGACAGGCTTTAGACCATCCCTCACATCAGGGATAGCCCTGCCCACAATAACGGACATGGCATAGTCTATGTAGGATTGCTTGACCTCTTCTTCTATAGGGACACTGATGATTTCCATGGAACCTTAAAATTATAACATGCTCGAAGAGTGGTTGAAAAGGCTAAGGGAAATATCTAATAACTCCGCAGTCCTTGTGGAAGGCAAAAGGGACAGGCAAGCCTTACAAAAATTTGGAGTAAAAAACATCTTCACCCTTGAGGGCAAAAGGCTTACAGACCTTCCAGACCTTCTTGAGGGCTTTGAGAGGGTTCTACTTCTTTTTGACCTTGACAAGCACGGAGAGAGGATTAATTCAAAGGTTAAGGAAATCTTAAGCAAACAGGGTTATATTTTAATAGAAGACTTTAGAGAAGAGCTGAGGAGTAAAGGAATACTCTACGTGGAGGAAATAGATGGAAAAGGCTGGCGTCCTAAGTGCACTGATGGTGCAGGATAGACTAATAAGGCTCAATATACAGATGTTGGAGGGCGTTCTCAAAGAGATAAAAGCTGATGTGGAAGAGTTAAGCATTCTTGCGGAGGCTTGTCTCTCTGAGGAAGAATACAAGATATACAAGGAAGTAGTCCTCAAAGTTGAAGCAAACCTTTTAGCCAAAATATCAGAGGTTATAGACCATATATACGACATATATGAGGTTTTCAACTTTGACATAACCTTTCTTTCTACGCTACCAGAAGAGTTGGGTAAGCAATAAACTCCATAAACTCCAAGTTGGAATTGATAATTGCTATATTTAAGGATGGGGGGAAGTTCCCCCCCATTCCTATTAAATGAAGCTATTATTGGGTAGCAAGGAGGTATTCTTGAGAACGCTTTCCAGACTGCCCTTTAGTTTCCTTATGCCAACTCTTGAAGCCTTGTACCATGGTATGGTGGTTTTGGGGTCTGTATAGCTGGTTGTAAGGTGGTTAAAAGACTCTCTCCATCTGTACATAAGGCCAAATACTGTTCCTGGAGGGGGTGCGTCGTTCACGAATACAAGAGCTACTGCATTGCCTTCCAGGTTATACACTTCTACTAGGTCACCGCTTTTTACACCGAGCCTTTCCGCATCAACAGGGTTTATCTCTAAGTAAGGCATGGGTGCGGTGTAAACCTTCTCCGGTAAGTACCTATCGTGGTAACCAGTCTGCCAGATAATCTGCGTCCTTCCGTTGGTATACCAGAAGGGAAACCGGCTCTCGTTACCGTTCTCAAAGTACTTGGTAATCTGAGGTGGATAGAACTTCTTAGGGTCGGGTTCCCATGGGTCTGTGCCATACCATTTGAACTTACCATCGGGAGTTCCGAATTTATGAGTATACCTTCTCTTTGTGCCAACAAGCTGACCTGTCTTTGGGTCTATCCTTACAGGAACCTGTATACCCTTCTGTCCTACCTTCCTTAGGTACTCGTAAGTAACACCCCTATAGCATTCTGCAGGAAGCATTGCCTCATCTTCCTCTGGTAATCTATTGTTAGGGAAGTCGTTAGCACCATCCAAAAAGACCTCTTCTGCAGTCTTCCAATCCATACCAGAGCAGTACTTTGCTTCCTCATGGTTTCCTTCAGCTTCGTAGAGCTCTTTCATCCTTGTGGCTATCCTACCCCATATCCACCAGTCTGGCTTTGCATCGCCCGGTGGTTCCATAAACTGGTCTGCTATCCTAAGAAGCCTGCTGTTGCAATTTATGTAGGTGGTAGGCGTTTCACCCCATCCTGCGGCTGGTAAGATAACATGGGCATCTCTACTAATCTCTGTTTCATACATGTTTATAACTACAAGGAAAAGCCCGTCTGTCTTGCTAAGGCCTTCCAGTATACGCTTTGCCCTCTCTTCTGAACCTGCAGGCTCTCCAGCAAACCCGCTGTAATGTGAAAGATACTTGGTTAAGGCAAGGGTTCTCTCGTGCACTCTCTTTTTGTACTCTTGGGCGTTTGGCGTGGAAAGGTATGGGTCTGTTCCAGATACAAAGTAAACCTTGGCTTTTGGGTCGTTCTTAACATACTCATCTATGTTAGGAGGTGGCCCTCCTGCGTATATGGAGCCTACAAGCTTTGCCCTTGATGAGCCGTGAGGTCTTACATAGCCCTCCTGATGTCCACCCTGCCTCCCACAACCTGTCCCTGGCTTTCCATAGTTTCCTGTAAGGGCGGCTAGCTGAGCTATAGCTGCTATGGTATCATAGTTCTTGTAACCCCATATGACACCCTTTTCATATATGATAAGCGTCCTTCTTCTAAAACCCCCAGACTTTTGCTTTGCTATCCACTCTGCAGCCTTTTCTATATCAGCCTTTGAGACACCCGTAAGCTTCTCTACCCTACTTATAAACTCATCATAAGGAACATCAAGCATTAGGGATTTTTTCTCGTATTCTTCAAAGGTTTTTAGGTCTGTCCTCCTTTGTATAAACTCTTTATCATGCCAGCCCTTTTCCCAAACTGCTCTTGCTATGGCGTTGGCTAAAACATAGTCTGTTCCAAGGTTTGGATGAAGATGGAGCACCCTGCTCTTATCTATGCTTTCCGCTACTGTAACGCTTGCATTCCTCCTTGGGTCTACTATGATCATCCTTGCAGGCTCTATAGGCTCTCCCTTTAAATACTCCTTTTTCTTCTCTTCTTCTGTAGCTCCTTGGAAGTTGGCAAGCATATGCTCCGTGTAGAAGACGGAAGCTGTCTCAAAAGAATTTGCCCCCCAAAGAACTATGGTATCTGCAAGCCTTGCATCCTCATAGGTGTAGTTTAGCTCATGCGCTCCTCTTTCTCTTTGACCCCAAACCTCTGAGTTGTAGGCAGGCCTGTTGTGAATGGAGAGCATCCTTGTACCCACCGCTATGAAGAAGAACTTACCAACAGCCCAGTTGTCTTCAAAGCCGGAACCAGAACCGCCATGGTCGTGTATCTTCATAGCCACAGAGTCTGGTGCATGGGTATCCTTTACACCCTTTACAACCCTCGCTACAAGGTCTATTGCCTCGTCCCAGCTTATAGGCATAAACTCATCACCAACCCTTATCATAGGATGGTGGAGCCTTGCCCTTGTAGGCTTTGTGGGCGCATATGTTGCCTGCGCGTTGGTACCACCTCTTATGGAATAATTCCCCCTGTTTATGGGAGAATCCTTAGAAGGAATTATGAGTAAGTTGTATTGCTTCCCATCCTTTCCAGTTATTACAGAGTGCATGTTTTCCACAATTGTCTGCCCTGCCAACGCAGATTGCTGCTTTGTAAAGTCTACACCTAAGGCATTTTCGTTGGGTTTTGCTCCACCATTCTTACCTACAGGCCAGACATAAACATCATAACCACAGCCTACGTTGCAATATTGGCAGACTGTAGTACGCTTTTCTGCATCCTTTGGCGGTATTGGTAATTGGTCTTTTCTTGCAAACAGAGCCATGTTTTCACCTCCTTTTATTTGATGATGTTCTTTGACCTACCCCAAACAAGCCCTTCAATACCTTCCGCGTATATGTCTCCCGTAGTAGGTTCAAACCTTAAGATGACCTGAGGTAACCACTCTGAAGCGTGTCCTTGATAGGTCTGTCCGTTCTTTGCTGGGTCAAACATGCTGTAATGACATCTGCAGATAAACCTTTTCTTTTCATAGCTGATAGGACAGCCCTGATGAGTACAAAGAGCGGAAAAGGCCACTATATCCCTTTGCGGTCCAACGCCTCCAATAGCTTCCTTCCCTAACTTTACCAGTATGGCAGGGCTTGACTCATCAGGATAGTTGAAGAGAACAGGTTGGTCCTCTTTGATGTCCCTTATGTTTGCTACCTTTACTTTCTTATAAGGTAAGGAAGGAGCAACAGAGGCACGTGCCTTACCCACTGCGGCGCCAGCTAAAACAGTTGCAGCTCCCGAGAGTTTTAAAAAGTCTCTCCTGTCCACGGACAGACTACAGTTAGCTTGGCGGTACGTACTCGCCTTGCTTTTCTTCTTCATGACTTATACCTCCTAACTTTGTTCCAACTTTTTGTATTGCAAATTCAGCACCAATCTTTACACCTTTTCCAAACATAGATTTTTCATAGACTTTTTTTATCTCTAAGATGTTGGTTGTTCAAATTTTTAACAGATACTGCTCAAAAGCAGTGCATTCAAACTTTTCTGTTAATTTATAAAGTGATTTTTTTAGTTGTTTACTGCTTTGTCCAAAAACCTTTTTTCAGGGACATATTCATGACCTACCACCAACATATACCTTAGTTCATCATACCCAAGAATAGGTTTAATATC
>JAXSOH010000072.1:0-7169 GCA_037925805.1 Aquificaceae bacterium | reverse complement strand
ATTGTGTGGAGAAATTCCAGAAAGAGTGGAGAGTCCGCCACAGATGGTGGTGGAGATAGTTTCTCCAAGTAGTAGGCAGATGGATGAGGGTCTTAAGTTTGAGCTGTGTGAAATGCAAGGTGTGAAATACTTTGTCCTTGTTTATCCTAACGAGAAGACTATAAAGGTCTTTGAGCTATTTAGTGGAAGGTATAGGCAAAAGTCGGATAATAAATTTGTTTTTAATGGTTGTGAGGTAGAAATAGCCTTTGAGGAGGTCTTTCGTGGGCTTGGCTGAGAAGTATCCAGTAAGATATACAGTGCAAGACTACCTTAGATGGCAGGGAGACTGGGAGCTAATAGAAGGTATTCCCTACGCTATGGCTTCACCAAGACCCATAAACCAATACATAGGCTACAAGATAATGCTTTACTTTAACGGAATAACTTCCGCATTACCTGAATGTGCCAAATGCTACATGCTATACGAAACAGACTGGTATATTTCCCACGATACAGTTATACGACCAGACTTAATGGTTTTGTGTGGAGAGCTTCCAGAAAAGGTGGAAAGTTCGCCAGAGCTTGTTGTGGAAATAACATCTCCCTCAAGTAAGCATTATGACGAAGGATTGAAGTTTGAAATTTACCAAAGGGAAAGAGTTAAATACTTTGTGCTTGTCTATCCTGAGGAAAAAAAGGTTAAGGTTTTTGAGATTTCTAATGGCAAATACAGAGAGAAACTAGACAAAAAGTTTGACCTTAATGGCTGTAATGTGGAATTAGATTTTGAGGAGGTCTTTAGTGGGCTTGGCTGAGAAGTATCCAGTAAGGTATACAGTGCAGGACTACCTTAGATGGCAGGGAGACTGGGAGTTAATAGAGGGCATCCCTTACGCCATGGCTTCGCCAAGACCTATTAATCAATACCTTCTTAGTAGGCTGTCGTGGTTTTTGATAAACAGTTTAATGGCTTGTTCAGAATGTGCGGTCTTTGTAGAGCTTGATTGGTATGTGTCCTTTGAAACAGTAATAAGACCAGACCTAATGGTATTGTGTGGAGAAATTCCAGAGAGAGTGGAAAGTCCGCCACAGATGGTGGTGGAGATAGTTTCTCCAAGTAGCAAACAAATAGACGAAGGTCTTAAGTTTGAGCTGTGTGAAATGCAAGGTGTGAAATACTTTGTCCTTGTTTATCCTGATGAGAGGTTTGTAAAAGTTTTTGAACTTATTGAAGGCAAATACACGGAAAAGGTTGACAGAAGGTTTATTTTTGAAAAGTGTCAAGTGGAGATAAACTTTGAGGAAGTTTTCCATGGGCTTGGCTGAGAAGTATCCAGTAAGATATACGGTGCAAGACTACCTTAGATGGCAAGGGGACTGGGAGCTAATAGAAGGCATTCCCTACGCCATGGCTTCGCCAAGACCTATTAATCAGTATATCCTTGTGAGACTTTCACAGGTGCTTGCCAACCTCTTTGACAACATGAGAGACTGCAATAAGTGTGTGGCTTTTGCAGAGCTTGATTGGTATATCTCTTATGACACGGTCATAAGACCAGACCTAATGGTATTGTGTGGAGAAATTCCAGAAAGAGTGGAGAGTCCGCCACACATGGTGGTGGAGATAGTCTCTCCAAGTAGTAGGCAGATGGATGAGGGTCTTAAGTTTGAGCTGTGTGAAATGCATGGTGTGAAATACTTTGTCCTTGTTTATCCTGATGAGAGGTTTGTAAAGGTCTTTGAGCTATTTAGTGGAAGGTATAGGCAAAAGTCGGATAATAAATTTGTTTTTAATGGTTGTGAGGTAGAAATAGCCTTTGAGGAGGTCTTTCGTGGGCTTGGCTGAGAAGTATCCAGTAAGGTATACAGTGCAGGACTACCTTAGATGGCAGGGAGACTGGGAGTTAATAGAGGGTATTCCCTACGCTATGGCTTCACCAAGACCTATAAACCAGATAATACTCGGAAAACTTTCGCAACTTATGGGAAATGCCTTAGAGGAGTGTCTAGAGTGCAGGATTGCAGTGGAGCTTGATTGGTATGTGTCCTTTGATACGGTCATAAGACCAGACCTAATGGTATTGTGTGGAGAAATTCCAGAAAGAGTGGAAAGTCCACCACAGATGGTTGTGGAGATAGTCTCTCCAAGTAGTAGGCAGATGGATGAGGGTCTTAAGTTCGAGCTGTGTGAAAGAGAGGGTGTGAAATACTTTGTCCTTGTTTATCCTGATGAGAAGACGGTAAAGGTCTTTGAGCTTGTTGAAGGAAAATACAGAGAGAAGTTGGATAGGGTTTTTAAGCTGGATGGATGTGAAGTGATTGTAGACTTCTTAGAGCTTTTTAGTAATTTTGAAGTGTAAGGGAGGAGATGAAGATGAAATTTCTTGCATCGGTTGACTTTACGGAGATAACAAACCCGCTTATTAGAGTAGTGAAGCTTTTTGCCCAAGCCCACAGTGCCAAGGTCCATCTCCTTCATACAGTGTCTCCCGTGCTTTACCTTCCCTATCCAGAGAGCTTTGGTATGAGCACAGTAGACCTTGAGCTACTGGCAGAGCTTCAGGAGAGAAAGAAGGAAGAGGCAAAGGAGAGATTAGAGGGTCTTGTGGAATTTTTAAAGCCTCTGGAAGTGGAAATTTTTGTAGAAATAGGCGAGCCTGCGGAGATTGTGTTAGAAAAGGAAGAGGTGTATGACCTTGTCTTTATGGGAAGTCACAAAAAGGGTCTTGTGGAAAGAATAATCGTTGGTTCAACAACTGAGAAGGTAGTAAAGTATTCAAAAAAACCCGTGTTTGTGCTAAAAGGAAAGGAATTGGAAAGCATAAAAAGGGTTGTCGTTGGATATGACTTTTCAGAACATGCCCAAAAAGCACTTGACTTTACATTAAACCTTCTAAAGCCCTTCTCCGCTCATATAGTTCTTCTGCACATAGAAGAAACTATAGAACTGCCCGTGGTTAAGGGAATAAAGGATGCTTTGAGTGAAAAATACAGAGAAGAAAAGATGAAACATATGGACGAAATGGTAGAAAGATTTGGAAGGAAGGGTTTTGATGTTTCCGCTTATATGCTTGGTGAAAGGTCCCCTGCGGATGGTATAAGAAAATTCTTAGAGATAAACTCCAACGTTGATATGGTGGTCTTAGGAAGCAGAGGACTTTCTGGTCTCAAAAGGGTGCTTCTTGGAAGCACATGCTCGGAGCTCCTTAGGTCTTTGGAAGTTCCGATTCTTATACATAGGAGTATGGAATGAAGATCTTTCTCTTTCTATCTATCTTTGGCATGTCTCTGGCTTACAATCCATACACCGATTATATATTTTGTAGATATTACCAAGAAGGTGAGCCCCAAAAAGCTGAAAGCTACTGCCTGAGAGCCCTTGAAAGAGCACCAACGCCAGCTTTGTATGTGGACGTTGTGAGGTTAGCACTTCAGCTGAAAAAAAGCGATATGGCACTAAAGGTCGCCAACGAGTTTAAGTCAAAGTATCCTGATGTGCCCGACCCATATCTCCTGCTCCATAGCGTATACAGTATAAGAAAAGAGGGAGAAAAAGCCTTAAAAGCTCTTGAGGAAGGATATTCAAAGAACCCAGAGTCAAGGGAAATAATGGTCTTTTTAGCGGAGGAATACCTTAGAAGAGGACATATGGTAAAAGCTCGCGGTGTGCTTACAAAGCTGGCAGAGGTCAGTCCAGAAAATCCTTTGCCCTATTTTATGCTCGCAAGGATTGCCCTTTCTGAGGGTAAACAGCAAGAAGCCATAGAATACCTTGAGAAATCTCTAAAAGTAAAAGTAAACTTTGAAGCCGGCTTTATAACTCTTGGGAGCATATACGAGCAGAGAGGAGAATACTCAAGAGCGGAGAGTTTATACAAGGACATACTCAAGCAAGAACCAACAAACAGAAGTGCCTTAGAGAGACTTGCAAACATATATGTATTAATGGGGAGGTATGAAGAAGTAAAGGATATTTACCAAAAGCTCGCGGAACTTTATCCCGATGGTGGATACCTATATCAGTATGCCCTTATTCTCATAAGGTCAGGAGATACAAAAAAGGCTAAGGAGCTTTTGAAGAACCTATATAAAGAAAATCCAGATAATCCAGACGTGGCTTACACATATGCATTAATTCTTGAGTTTGAAAAGGAAACTGACAAAGCTCTTGAAATATATCTTGACCTTCAACAAAAGGTAGGAAACAACCCAAAGGTCCTTGAAAGGCTGGCGGGTATATACATAGATAAGAAGGAATACCAAAAAGCAGAGGACTTACTCACAAAGGCTCTTGCGGTAGACCCAAACAGTTATCAGCTAAACCTGCTTATGGGAAACCTTTACAGTGAGAAGGAGGAACTTGAGGAAGCTCTTAAATACATAAACAGAGCAGTTGATATAAACCCAAGGGATTACAGAGGTTATTTCCTAAGAGCTATAGTCTATGACAAACTGAGTAAAATACTGTCTGCTGAGGAAGACCTCAAAAAAGCTCTTGAGCTAAACCCAGATGACCCAGAGCTTATGAACCATCTTGGATACTCTCTTCTCATTTGGTATGAAGGTGCGAGGGTAGATGAAGCAGAAAAGTTAATAAGGAGAGCTCTTGAAAAAGACCCAGAAAACCCCGCATACATAGACAGCATGGCATGGGTGCTATACTACCGAGGAGACTATGTTAGAGCCAAAGAACTGCTTTTTAGTGCCCTTGAAAAGGAAAAAGAAGACCCAGTTATTTACGAACACATAGGAGATGTTCTCTCCAAGTTGGGAAATGAAAAAGAGGCTCAGGAATACTACAGAAAAGCCCAGGAATTGCTCATGCAAGGCAAGAGGGGAGAGCCAAACCAAAAAGAGAGGCTAAAGGACAAGATAAAAGCTCAATGATGTTTCGTTGGTTTTTTTGGAGGTTTTTTAGGCTTGCTATAATTATCAGCTCCCTATTTACCTTTATATTTCTCATATTCCAGATAATTAGACTTGACCAGATACTTTTTCAGTTGCCTCTTGAGGAGTCTCTGCCCTTCCTTTTACTATGGTTTTTGTTTTATTTCTCTTACATGTTTTCAACTGCACTTTTTATAGCTTTTGCCTTCCAACTTTTTGAATTAAAAGAAAGCAAAAAGCTCTATATTATACAATCCTTTGGAATAAGACCTATTAATCTATATACAAAAAGCATTTTCATGCTTTCACCCGTTATATTAGCCTTATCTTTTGTGTTTTATACACTGAGCGAAGAGGATATTGGTTTTGTAAGAAGACAGCTTACACTGAAATATTACGCTCTTCTAATAACTTCTATACCTTCAAAGAGTTTTCAGAGCTTCGGACAATTCACTTTGTATGTGGAAAAGAGAGATGGAACTACTCTTGAGGGTATATTTTTCAGATTTAACGAAGGTGTGGTTGTAGCAAAAAAGGCAAGAGTAGAAGCGGGAACACTCACCTTTGAGGATGGTTCTCTTCTTACACAGAGAGAAGGAAAAACCTTTGCTACGGAATTCAAATTCTACAAACTGAGCCTTAGCAGAGTGGTTAGTGATAGCGGGAAAGTTTCTTCAAAGAAATACTTGGTTGGCATTCTCAACGCCCTGTTCCCCTTGCTTCTTATGGGTATTGCCTATAGGCTTGTATGGGCTATAGAGCATCATCATAGTTTTTATTACCTCGTGGGCTTGTCATCTGTGCTTTATCAATTAGCCTTCTTGCTCCTTAAACAGAAACTATAGATTTTTCATGAAATTTTCATTTTTCTTTTTTTATGCTTTTAAACATCAAAAACCTAAAGGAGGTTTAACCATGAAGAAAGTTCTTTCACTACTGCTTGCGGTAGCCTTCACCGGCGCAGCCCTTGCACAGCAGGCACAACCTGCAAAGCCAGCAGAACAAAAGCAGGAGCAAAAGCAAGAACAAAAGCAGGAGCAAAAGAAGGAAAAGAAGAAGACTGCAGGGCAAAAGAAGGAAACAGCTCCTGCAGAACAAAAGAAGTAAACACCCCTTGGGGGCTATACGCCCCCTACCTTTTTGCACTTAATACATTTCTTAGAAGATTTTTATCTCCCTCTATCTTCTCAAGCCTCGCAGATGCGGAGCCTATAACAAATTTTAGATCCATCCTAACGGGCAAGTTTGTTTCCTCATCTATCCATAAATACCATGTGCCTTTTGGTTTTAGTAGCCCTTTTGTTTCTACATTAGGGTGGACTTCTATCTTTCTCGTAGTGAAAGAGCCTGCTGGCGTATCTATTTTTTCCCTTCCTACAACACCGTAAGGTAGCCAGTATTCTTTATCGTCATAGAACATCTTCACCGTCCCCTTCTCCACTCTTGCACTGTCTCTGTATAGTATTAAGCTGGCTGTATATGGGTCTACAAAGCCTCTGTAGTTATATTCCTTCTCCTCCTTATTTTCAACTTGGTCGCTCAGTTTTACATACTTTATCTCAGTTGTTTTTATCCTACCATTGCTGAAAATGTATTCTTGATACCTTTTGAACCCTCCCTCTTCTTGATAATAGACAAAGCGTCTTGGAGAAAGCCCGGGAAGCTCTATCTCCGCACTGCCCTGGTTGTAGACCCTTTTTACCACCTTGCCCACATTTATAGTCCTTGCAAAGCTTTCCACCTTGAGGTTGTTGTCTTGCTGTTTGTAAGTTATGCATGTTTCTGCCACAGGCAGGAAAAGTAGATAAGCCTTGTAGCAAGCTTTTAGCTCTTGAGAAAAAGAAAAGACAACAAACCCTAAAAGGACTGCAAAGAGTATCCCTAAGCATGGACAAATATCCCTTCTATGGACACTTACCCACGCCTCGGGTTTAGGGACTGACTGAAAGTATGGATTTCTTTCAATCAATCCCAGTGCCTTACTCCAGAGACACTTAAACCGCTCACTAAACAAGTTTTTTATAAAAACCTCCACTTGCTTAGCGAGGGCTTTCTCCATACGACGTAAATGCAAGCTCCACTTAGCACGGTTAAGCAGATTTCTGCTTGCGTTCACATCCGCATGGAGCTTTTTATTGCATAGCTTACATTCAAACTCACTCCTTGCCTTCCTATTCCCTTTGTCTACATACCCACAATTACTGCATGCTTGTGAACTATAGGCAGGATTAACATACACTACCTCTATGCCATATTCCTCTCTTACTTCCTCTATCTTCTTTTTTCATTCTCCAAAGCCA
>JAXSOH010000071.1:0-7502 GCA_037925805.1 Aquificaceae bacterium | reverse complement strand
TCCTTTTCAGGTATCTGTAAAATGCACTAATGGAATAAACTACTCTGTAAGCATAGCCACTGGATGGGTTATACCTCACAACTATGTAAGACTTATTCAAGGGAGCAGTTGGGTAAGACTTACTTTCTTTAGAGATAGTGCTTATACACAGCAGATAACAAGTTCTGGCGGAGTAATCGGTTCAAATACAGGCAATGGAAATACCCAGACCTTTACTGTATACCCAAGACTTGCAGGATGTGATAGTTGGGATCCATGCTATGCAGGCAATTATAGTGGAACATTTATTTTTAGAATAACCTACTAACCTTAGAGCCTTGCATTCTGGTGGGGCTTTACAGACATGGCTAAAGGAGAAGGCTACCTAAGGAAAAGAGGTAATGTATGGTATTTTGAGTTTACCTACCGAGGCAAGAGATACTATGAACGCATAGGCAATGTATCTAAAAGTGTAGCCAAAGAAATAGCAAGCAAGATAAGAGCGGATATTATAAGAGGAGTTTACATACCACCAGATATTAATCAAAAGCCTTTTTCAGAGCTTGTGGAAGCTTACAGGGATTACTACCTTACCCATACCCAAGCAAAGGAGCATGCCATAAAAGAGCATCTTAGGAAAATAGATGTCATTGAGAAATTCTTTGGGAATAAGACTGTAAGAGAGATAACAACTGCTTTGATAGAACAGTTTAAGAAGGAGCTAAAGGATAAGTCTAAGATGTCAGAAGTAAGCATAAACAAGTATCTTGCGGTCTTAAGGAGCATTTTCAGGAAGGCTAAGGAGCTTGAGCTATACAAGGGAGAAATTCCTAAGATTAACTTCTTTAAGGCTAAGGCTAAGGAGATAGTCAGGTATCTTACTCCAGAGGAAGCCAATAGATTACTTGAGGTCAGTCCTATACATCTAAGGAGAATAATCCTCTTTGCTCTTTTGACAGGCATGAGAGCGGGGGAAATTATCTCTCTCAGATGGGAGAACATTAAGAAAAATGAAATAGTCCTTGAGAGTAAAAGCACCAAGTCCAAGAGGCAATATACCTATCCGATAACCGAAGACATAAGGAAACTCTTAAATGAGATAAGAAAAGAACAAAAGGAAAAGGGTATAGAACATGGCTTTGTCTTTACCAACTCTTTTGGTAAACCCTACACAAGGCTTGGCTATAGAAGAGCCTTCAAAACAGCCCTTAGGAAAGCAGGTATAGAGAAATTTAGATTTCATGACCTCAGACACACCTTTGCCAGCTGGCTTGCTTTAACTACTAAAGATATCTACCTTGTCTCAAGAATGCTACATCACCAATCAGTCCAAACTACAAAGAGATATGCCCATCTCACACAGGATTACATGAAAGAAAGCCTTTCAAAAATCTCGGCATTATTACGGCAAAATGAAAGCATGCCTAAAGAAAACATTGAGAATTAAGGTTTTTGCATGGAAGAAATCATGCATCGCAAGCAGGAGGTCGGGGGTTCAACTCCCCTCGTCTCCATTTGTTTTATAATTAGTCTCCATGGAAGAGGGTATAAAGGGTATAGCCTTTTTTTACAATACCTTTTCTGAGTTATTTCTCACAAAGGATTATTACTATTTAAACCAACTCTGTGAAAATATGACAACCTCTGACTACTCAGAGCATGCACTAAGAATCCTTGAACATATAAACAGTAGAAGGCTTCCTGCAGAGCTTGACTTTATTGATGAGGTCTCTTTACTGGAAAGAGATTACAGAGAGGTTGACAGAAACCAACTTATCATGTCTTATGAGCACTTCGGCTATCGTCTTGAAGAAGGTTATGAGCCTGACCATATTGGGATAGAGCTTAAGTTCTTAGCTCTATTATGTGTGGAAGAGGATATAACAAAGGCTTATATAAATCAGTATAGGTTCATCCATAACAGGCTATCATGGCTAAGATACCTCGAAGATTCCCTTAAGGACAAAGGCTTAATGGCACTGAAAGACTGCCTTTCTTTTCTTACCTCCTTTTTAAGAGACCACAAAGCCTTTCTAATGAAACAACTTCGGATAGAGCCCTCTCACTAAAGGCGATAAAAATTTGAGCAGTTATCCTGATAAAAAATTGAACATCCATAATGGGGTTCACAATGGAAACCCTTGATATTCCATAGTTAAAACCGCGTTACCCTTTGGCATGTTTTTTGCATATGTAAGCCACGAGAGAATTTTCTCAGGAGGTATATTATGAGTCAAGAGCTGAAGGAAAAACAGGCATCACGGAGAGGTTTTATAAAGGCTCTTGTGGTTGGTGCAGCCGCTACCTGCGGTGGTGCGGTGCTTGAAAGTGCAAGGGCGGAGAGGAGCTTCCCTGAGCAAAAAGGGAAAAATCGTTTTGTGTTTGTGGTGGATGTGCGCAAGTGCATAGGCTGTGATGCTTGCGTTGCTGCTTGCAAGGCAGAAAGGAACACTCCACTTGGCGTTTTCAATACCTGGGTAGAAAAGTGGGAAGTAGGGTATACAGACCCTAACACTGGTGAAACAAGGGTAAAGGTTCTTAATGTTCCAAAGCTGTGCAACCATTGTGAAAACCCACCCTGTGTTAAGGTCTGTCCTGTGCATGCAACATACAGGGACGAAGGTGATGGTCTTGTGCTCCAAAGATATGAGCGGTGCATAGGCTGTAGACTTTGCGAGCAGGCATGCCCCTATGGAGTTAGATACATAGACCCGATAATGATGGTAATGAATAAATGCACTTGGTGCGACCACAGAACGAGAAACGGTTTAAAGCCTGCATGTGTAGATGTATGCCCCACAAAAGCAAGAAATTTTGGAGACCTTTCAAACCCAAACGACCCCATATGGGAGTTGATAAAGAAAAACAGCATTCAGGTTCTAAAGCCAGAAGAAGGCACAAAGCCAAGAGTGCTTTACATAGGGTTGGAAGGCATAGAGGGAATCTACGTAGGCACGGGAAGCTCTACAGAGAATCAGCACCCACCTGCGGTGTGGACAGACCCTGCAAGCGGTAAGGTATACACTTTCAACGTGCGTATGCAACACAAAATGTTTAGAGAATCAAGATAAGGAGGTAAGCCATGATAGTAACCCATGGACCCACGTTGCCCAACCACATAGTGGAGTGGGGTGTTCTTATAGTAACCTACCCCTACTTCACTGGTATAGTTGCGGGTTCTACAGTTATAACCGCCCTTGTTTATCTCTTTGGTCTAAGGAAACTGGAGCAGTTAGAAAGGGTAGGACACTTCTTGGCTATAGCCCTAATGCTCGTTGCACCCCTTGCTCCTATGTTTGACCTCACCCAACCCATAAGAGCTTTTAAAATCCCCTTTTATCCCAATTTCTCCTCACCCATAATCCTCTTCTTCATCCTCTGGACTATCCTTTTGCTTGTGATGTTCTTAAAGAGCTACTTCCTTTTCAGAAGAGATTTTATTCAAAAGGCTAAAGAAGGTGGGATTTGGGGTTCAATAGCTGGTTTTCTAACCTTTGGTGCAAGGGATGTTAGACCTGAAGAGGATGATAAGAAGGTAAAATTCTGGGCTGGGGTTAGCATACCAGTTGCCATGTTTTTCCATGCTTATGTGGGTTTTCTCATGTCCGCCATGCATTCTATGCCCCTTTGGGGAACTTCTATACTTCTCCTTGTGTTTTTAATATCTGCAGTGGTTTCTGGTATTGGTTCGACCTTACTGCTTTACATATTAGGGCAGGCTATCCTTGGTGAGAAGGTGAACCCTCAGGTTCTAAAGGTGCCAACCCTTGTCATGGCAAGCTTTGCAGGCTTTGACCTTTTTGTGCTTTTTATAAAGTATGTTTCTGAATGGTATTGGAATACTGCGGAATGGCCTCTTATAGCTATGGCGATAAAGGCAAACATGCTCTTTTACCTTGTGGAGTTTGTTGGTCTTCTTTTTGTGCTGATAGGTGGCCTTACCTCTCTAAATAGCACCGTAGGAGGAATATCACTCCTAAGCATAGTTTCACTTATATCGGTTTATGCTGCAAGGTGGACTATGGTTATACCAGCCCAGATGATAGATAAGGGACATAGGGGCATTGTAGAACCACATATAAAGCTGATAGGAAGGGAGGGAATAACGGAGGTTATAGCACTTTATTTCTTAGTGTTTTTCCTCTTCTTCCTGTTTGTCTCCATAGCAGGATGGAAGAGTGCATCACATAAAGAGGAGGTGGCATAACATGAGTGCAACAAGAAGAGACTTTTTAAGAAACGCAGCTTTGGCAGGAACAGGTGTAGGTTTTCTTGCCTTTGGAAGCTCAGCCCTCAAGGATATAATAAAGGGCCCCTTCAAGCCCATACCCTACGCCAACGCTGCACCCCTGTCTATGGCTGATGCGGAGAAGATGAAGGTAGTTCATTCCCTATGCCTTGGTTGTAATGCAAGGTGCGGATTAAGAGCAAGGGTCTACGATGGTATGGTCTACAAGGTAGAAGGAAATCCCTACTGCATGTCAAACAGCTTCTGGGAACCTCTTCCCATGGATACACCTTTGGAAGAGAGCTTTAAACATGTAGGAAAGATGTGTCTCAAAGGGCAATCCATAGCCCACTATACATACGACCCCTATAGGATAGTAACACCACTAAAGAGGGCTGGGAAGCGTGGAGAAGGAAAGTTTAAACCCATAAGCTGGGAACAGCTCATAAATGAGGTAGTGAACGGTGGAGTTATAGAAGAAACGGGTGAAAAACTGCCTGGCTTTAAGATGTATGCGGACCTTTATGTGTCTGAGGAAGAGGTCATAGAAGCGGTTCTGAAACATGTTAGCATGGATTTTCTCAAAAAGTGGGCAGACGCTATAACCCATGGAAAACCCGTTGAAGACTGGAAAAAGTTCTTAGAGGAAAACATATACAAGCTCTGGCTACCAAAAGAGGAAGCGGAAAAGCTCCCCGAAGACATAAAGAGAAGGCTCATAGACCCTGAGATGCCAGCCCTTGGTCCAAAGTCAAACTTTATCTTAGTTGTAGGTGGTAGAGTCACAGAGGGAAGAGGTGAGTTTCTTGAACGTTTCCTTTATGGAACTGTAGGTTCTAATAACTTTCTTGGACACGCGGACGTTTGCCAGTGGCCTAAGTGGGCAGGTCAAATTTTTGCCTTTGATAGACCACACGTGGGACCAGATATAAAGTCCGCCCATTATGTAGTAGCCTGGGGTGCTCAGATCGCAGAATCCTTCAACCCTGCAGTGCCAGTATGGAGTATATTCCATAACAGAAGAGGGAACGGAGACCTAAAGGTTGTTTGGATAGACGTAAGGGCTCATAATGGAGTGGTAGCCTATTCTCACAGACATATAATGCCAAAACCCGGTGAGGATGGTGCGGTAGCTTCAGCCATCATAAGACGCATATTCGAAAAGCAATCCTTTGACAGAAGATTTTTGGAAAACCCAAACCTTGACGCGGCAAAAGAAGACGGTGAAGCTGTCTTCTCTAATGCGAGCCATCTTGTGGTAGTTGGTCCAAAGGATAGCCCACATTTTAGGAAGCTCCTGAGGGCTTCTGAGCTGGGACTTGGTGGTGAAGGTGAGTTTGTAGTGGTAGACAAAGAGACGGGTAGTTTAAAGGCAAATACCCAGTCCAAAAAAGCATACATCCTTATGGATGAATACAAGGAAGCAAAAGAGATACCAAACAACCTATACGATGAAGAGGATACAGACTCAAAAAGGGTAGAAAAGTATCCCAAGAAGACGAAGGGTTTGGAGGTCAAGCTCAAAGATGGGTCTACAGTTTATGTAACCACCGCCCTACAACTTCTAAAGGACTTTGTATCTGTAGAAACCGTAGAAGGCTGGTGTAAGATAGCTGGGGTAAACCCAAAAGACGTAATAGATACCGCAGATGAGCTTACATCCTATAGAAAGAAAGCCTGCGTTGTTAGTTACAGGGGTCCAGTGATGCACATGAACGGCTCTATTACACAGTGGCTCATAGACTCCATAAACATGCTTATAGGAAACATAGGGCATAAAGGTGGAATGATATGGCAGGTGGGAACTGGTGAGAAGGGTAAGGGCAGGTATGACCTTGGTGGGGGAAGAAAGCCATGGGGTCTAAAGCTCCATAGAACTCAGAAAAACTACGAAGAGACCGCCTTCTACTATAGGGCAAAGATGGAAGGTAAAAACCCCTATCCTGCAAAAATGCCTTGGTTTAAGTTTATAGGTCCCAAGTATCACTGCACGGGCATGTTCCCATCCATGGCTCATGATTATCCCTACGACCAGAAAAAGGCTGGTGTCCCTTATGCGGTTATCCAGTATATGTCCGACCCGCTCTTTACTTACCCAGCACAGCTACATTACAAAGATATACTTAACGATACAAAGAAGGTTGGCTTATGGATACACATAACCACGGTTATTGACGATACCTCCTATCTTGCTGCGGACTACATAGTGCCAGACATTACCTATGCGGAAGGACTTACAGGTGTGCATGGGCTCTACCACTACTTTTTCTTCAATGCGATAAGAAACCCAATAATAGAGCCCCTCACAGACAAGACACCCGATGGAAGACCTATGCAACTTGAGACCTTCTTTGTAGATGCAGGCAGAAAGCTTGGCTCTCCCATCTGGGGAGAAAAGGCTATAAAGGGAATGGGACCCAATGAGGGCAAAACCTATTCTCTCATGAGAGCGGAAGACTACCACCTTAAACAGATAGCAAACCTGGCCCATGACCTTGAGTCAAAGGGATACAAGATAAACCCCAAGAAGGAAGATGTGGAGTTTGTGGAAAAGAACTATCCAATAGCCAAGTATAAGAATGCGGTTTCTCCAGAGGAATGGCCAAAGGTTGCCTTCCTGCTTTCAAGAGGAGGCTTTTTCATAAGTTATGAGGATCACTTTAGTGAGGGTCTATACAAATTCCCGCTTAATAAGGACAATATAGTAAGGTTCTATTTCGAGGGGCTTGCACTAAGACACAACCCTATAACAGGCAAATTCATGCCCGGACATCCGAGGTATTTATCTTTGAGGGAAGCAGGTCAGTATCAGGGCTTTGACCCAGACAAGGTAGAGCAAGAATATCCCTTAAAACTCATAACCTACAAACCCGCCTTACACACCCAGTCAAGAACTATAAACTACATGTGGGCACTTGAATCTGAGCCCGAAAACATGCTTTGGATAAATCCTGTTGATGCTCAAAGGCTCGGCATTAAACAGGGTGACTATGTAAAGGTTCTTGCACCCGGTTATGAGGAATGGGCGGTTGATGTTAACGGCAAAAAGGTGGAGTATAAGATAAAGGCATATGTAACCAACAGGATAAGGCAGGGCGTAGTAGCCATATCCACAACCTTCGGTCACTGGTGTCATTCCGGCACATATAGAGTTCCCCTTGAAATACAGAACCCGGAAAAGGTTCTGCTGGGTCTTGCAAAGTTCAAAGATTTCCCAGAGTGGAGAATAAAGGCACTTCATGGAACTATGAAGATAGCGGACGGCAACAGAATACTTTCAGACCCCAAGAGAGAC
>JAXSOH010000070.1:0-7690 GCA_037925805.1 Aquificaceae bacterium | reverse complement strand
ATCGTTTCAACTCCACACGGTAGATTAGCAACCCGTAAACAGCACATAGAAAATAATAAGACATATCAAGCATTTTGTCAAGGGGGTGCCCCTCTCAAATTGAGGTAATTTTTCGCAAACCTTTAGTAATGCATGGTTGAGTGTGGAATTATCAAATTTAAAACCTTGAGAGACAAGGCTTTGAAGCACACGCCGTATTGCCGTAAAACCGTATTTATGTTTTTACGGCGTTATGGTTATACGGTTATATGGCATAATATAAGCTACGAAAGACAAGGCTCAGAAAAGGCAAAAATCCAAAAAACACCATATCTCTACCCCGCCACTTCTGGGAAAGCCTACGGATAGAAAGCGTAAAGAGAAACACCTCAACAGGAGAGCCAATATCATAGAAGCTAACGCACTTGGAGAACCTTAGAGAAAAGACCGCTATAGTGGAAGTCAACAAACAGAGACCTCTCAAGCCTCTTTAGTCAATACTACCCCCTTGCTTTCAAAGACCAAAAACCCTATTCAATTGCCAAGATGTCAAGGGAGCAAAGCTCCCTAAAACTCACTACATTATTATAGCACGCTCCAAACTCTACTCAAAAAGTGCAACCGCACTCCTTATTAGTTTTTCCAACTCTGCCTGCGTAGGCATTTCTGCGTATACCCTTATAAGTGGCTCAGTTCCAGATGCCCTAAGAAGTAGCCAACCGTCATTTTCAAATATCAGCTTAAGACCGTCAAGGGTTATAACCTTTGAAACTCTTAGGTCTCCCAGTTTCTCTGGTGGGTTTTCTGTAAGCTCCCTTAGTCTTTGCTTTTTGTCCTCCTCCGCATGAAAGTCCACTCTCTTGAAGTGAGCTTCTCCGTATTCTCTGTATATCTCCGAAATTATCTCAGAAATAGGTCTATCCATAAGGAGCATAAGCTCAAGTATATTAAGACCTGCAAAAAGCCCGTCCCTTTCTGGTAAAAAGTCCACAATACCATAGCCTCCGCTCTCTTCTCCTCCAAAGATCACCTTTTCCCTAAGGATAACCTCGTTTATGTTCTTAAAGCCAACCGCCACCTCTTTTAGCTCAACACCCTCTTTCCTGCATATCCTGTCTGCCAGGTATGTGGTGGACACGGTCTTTACCACTACACCATCCCTTTTGCCCTTGTTTTTCAAAAGGTGATAGAGCAAAAGCACATAAATAAGTTGTGAGTTTATAAAGTTCCCTTTTTCATCCACCAAGGCTATACGGTCTCCATCTCCATCGTTGGCTATGCCAAGGTCTGCACCCACAGCCCTAACTTTCATAATGAGGGGTTCAAGGTGTTTCTCTACTGGCTCTGGTGCATGTCCTCCAAAGAGTGAGTCTCTGTAGCTTCTTATACTGCTTACTGAAACTCTTGTTCCAGATAGCACATGTGAGTATGTGCCAAGAGCAGAGCCATACATGGCATCGTGCACCACAGAAAGGTCTTTTTGACTAAAAAGCTCCATGCTTACTCTTCTCTTTGTCTCCCTCATATACTCTCCCCAGATGTTTACATACTCTGGTTCAAACTTTTCTGGTTTTATACCCTCTGCCCTTTTTATCTCCTCCTCCACCTGTGCTATAAACTCTGGCGTGGCAGAGCCTCCAAAGGAGTCCTTTATCTTATATCCGTTGTATTCTGGTGGATTATGAGATGCGGTTATAATAACTCCGTTGTCAAAGCCCATATACTTAACCGCAAAGGAGACCATAGGCGTAGTGCAGGACTTTATGCTAAGATAGCACTCAAAGCCAAGGGTTTTAAAAACCCTGTAAACTTCAAGAGCAAACCTTTCGGACATAAAACGGTTATCGTATCCTACCACTACCTTCTTTTTCCCTTGCCTCTCTAAGACCTTTGCATGTGCATAGGCTACCTTTCTTACGTTTTCAAAGGTAAAAGTATCACCTATTATGGCTCTCCATCCGTCAGTTCCAAACTTTATCATCTTTGACCTCCCTGAGGGACATTTATTATAGGCGTCATCTTCGTATCGTAAGGCAGAAGTATTATAGTATTGTTCTGGCTTCTGGCGTATTCTTGGATGTTTTCTATAAACTTCCACATTAGGTATTCCCTTGTTAGCGAGCCTGCTATTATTCTGTTGGCTTCCGCTATGCCTTGAGCCTCTACCTTTTTCCTCTCCGCTTCAAGCTTTTCCTTCTCCAAAAGGAACTGCATCCTTTGAGCCTCTTCATAGGCTTTTCGCTTTTCCTCTATTGCCTTAACCACGCTATCTGGAAGCCTTATATCTCTTATAAGCACATCCTCAAGAATTAGATATCTCCTTGCAAGTTGTTCGCTCACTTCCCTTTTTATCTTCTCTTGGAGCTTTTGTCTTTCTTGGTAAACCACAGAGCTCTCCATCTCCGCTATGGCATCCCTCACAGAAGTCCTCACTATCTGCTTTATTATTTTCTCCTCGTAGTCAGGTCCGTATTCTCTTATAAGCTCTGGAGATTTGTTAGCTTCCACTCTGTAGAGCACTGCCACATCCATGTTAACAGGCAGACCATCCTTGGAAAGACTGTTTATAGGGTTTTGCTTTTCCCTTGTGAACTCCACAGCTCTCGTCCTTATCTCAATCTTTTCCACAGTCTGCAGAAGAGGAATTCTAAGGTGCAATCCTTCTCTAAGTGGCACTGGGTCAATCTTGCCTAAGGTTCTTTTAACTCCCACAAATCCAGACTGGATTATTACAACTGGATTGCCAGCGAGGATAAGAATCAATATGAATAATATAAAAATTGCGTAGTATTTTAGAGTGCTTAAGCTCTGCACATTTTTCATAATAAACTTCCTCTGCTTATATTATAAACACGCATCTTCCTCAAGGAACCGGATATCTACCACTTATTGGCATTCTCCAGTCCTTTCCAAAGGCTCTCTTTGTGAGCTTTGGACCAAGAGGTGCTTGTCTCCTTTTGTATTCCGCTTTTCTTACCATGCTGAGAACTCTCTTGACAAGCTCCATATCAAAGCCCAAGGATACTATATCCTCCAGCCCCATACCCTCTTCTATGTGTAGCTCCAAAACTTGGTCAAGAAGCTCATAGGGTGGTAATGTATCTTGGTCTGTTTGATTGGGTCTTAGCTCTGCGGTGGGTGGTTTTACCAAAACCCTCTCTGGTATGTCTGGCTTTATGGAATTTCTGTATCTTGCCAGTTTGTAAACCCACGTTTTATAGAGGTCTTTTATGGGAGCAAAGCCCCCAGCCATATCTCCATATATGGTAGAATAGCCTACTGCGGACTCGCTTTTGTTGGAAGTGGAAAGCACAAGCCAGCCATATTTGTTGGAAAGATAGAAAAGTATGTTTGCTCTTATGCGTGCTTGCAGGTTTTCTTCCGCCACAGATAATTCTTTAGAGCCAAAAAGTGCCAGATATGTCCCATAGACCTCTCTAATAGGATATTCAAGCAGGCTAATACCTAAGTTTTTAGAAAGCTCGTAGACATCCTCCCTGCTTTCAGGAGAGGTAAACTCCGAGGGCATAAAAACCCCCACAACCCTATCTTTACCAAGTGCATCTGCCGCAAGACAGGCAACCAAGGAAGAGTCTATACCACCAGACAAGCCGAGCACAACCCTTTCAAAGGAATTTTTCTCCACATAATCCCTTAAGGCTAAAAGGAGAGCCTTGTAAACTTCTTCTTCATCCTTTGGACTTACTTCCACTCTGACCTTCTGTAGTTCTTTGTTTTGTAAAGATATGGAAGCAACCACCTTAGGATTAGACGCATCTCTTTCCCTTAGCCTTAGGTCAAAAAGCCTTTTCCTTCTGACCTTTTCCACCTCAAGGCTTGCAAAAATCAACTCTTCCTCAAAAGCCTTTGCCCTCGCAATAACCTTACCCTCTGGGTCTATCACAAGGCTTCTGCCGTCAAAGACAAGCTCATCCTGTCCTCCCACCATGTTTACATAAACCACATAGGCTATGTTGTCTTGAGCACGCGCTTTTAGAAAATTCTCTTTGAACTCATACTTTCCTCTATAGTAAGGCGAGGCGTTTATGTTTAAAAGCACTTCACAACCTGAGAGGGCATAGTGCCTCTCCCATCCATCGGGATGCCAAATATCTTCGCAAACAGAAAAGCCTACCTTTACTCCCCCTATCTCGACCATCAAGGGTTCTTTACCGGCTTTGAAATATCTCTTTTCATCAAAGACTGAGTAGTTAGGCAAAAAGGTCTTCTTATACGCGTCAAGGACTTTCCCCCCTGCGACCACCACAAGGGCGTTGTATAGCTCTCCTTCGTAATAAGGCATGCCAAAAACAAGCACCGAAGATAAACTCTCAGAGAACTCCACGAGCTCCTTAAGGGCGGACATACACCTCTTTATAAAGTCATACCTCAAAAGTAAGTCCTCTGGAGGATAACCACATAGGGCAAGCTCTGGAAATACTACCATATGGCTTTGTTTATCTGTGTTTTGCCAGAGCTCTTTTATCTTTTTAAGATTTTGCTCTATATTACCTACCACAGGATTCATTTGGGCTAAGGCTAAGTTTAAAAAGTCAGCCATCTGTCAACCCTTAAACTTTCTTTGCCTTTTTTATAAACTCAGAAACATCTTCTTCAGGCATAGGCTTGCCCAGCAGATATCCTTGCACGTAGTCACAATGCATCTTCCTAAGAAGCTTCAACTGCTTCTCCGTCTCTACACCCTCCGCCAAGGTTTTTGTATTCAATTTCTCCGCAAGGCGCGTCAATACACCTACAACAGTTCTTTTTTTCAGGTCTGTCAACATGCCTTGTATAAAAGAAGTGTCAACTTTTATTATATCTACATCAAACTCAGAGATGTATGCAAGAGAAGAATAACCCGTTCCAAAGTCATCTATTGCTACCTTTATACCATTCCTCTTTAGAATTTCTATGCATTTGAAAGCCTTCTGGTAATCTTCAAGGAAAACTCTCTCTGTTATCTCCACAGTAATATCCTGACCATATATTATTTCAACCAGAAACTTTATGAAATCTGACTTTTTGAAGCTTCTGGCACTTATATTTATGGAAAGGGCTATATTGTATTTTCTTACAAAGTCAATGGCTTTTTCTACAAGGAATTTTTCAAAAGATTTAAGATAAATGCTGTTCTCAAGATAATCTATAAACTCCGCAGGGCTATGTATTTTACCTTCCTTGTCTTTTATTCTTGCAAGGGCTTCAAAGCCAACAAGTTCAAGACCATCCGTAGTAAAGTAAGGTTGGTAATGGAAGGTAAAAAGGTTCTGTTCAACAGCTTTGCTTACAAGCATTATAGAGCTATACATTCCTCTAAACTTTTCTTCAAAGGATGTTTCAAAAAACCTTACCTCGCCCTCTCCTGACTTTTTAGCCATATTCAAAGCTGTGTTTGCCTTTTTTTGAAGCTCCTCAAAATCCCTGGCATCATAAGGATAGAGAGCTATGCCAATATTTGTAGTGATAGATAGCTCTTCCCCATCTATATGAATAGGCTTTCTAAAAATTTCTTTAATATCTTCAAGAATCTTTATAACATCCTCCTTTTTCTCAATTTCTACCACAACAGAAAACTCATCGCCAGCACTTCTGCATATTATCCCCTCCTTTCCAACATAGTCCTTTAACCTTTCCGCTAAGGTTTTTAGAACCTTATTACCCCCTTCTGTTCCCATTTGCTTGTTTATCAGGGACATATTGTAGATATCTATCGTAAGGAATGCGTATTTAAGGTCTTTTTGAAGTTCTTCAATCTTTGCCCTAAAACCATCATAGTTCAGAACTCCAGTTAAAACATCATGGTGAGCAAGCCTCTCTACTTCTTCGTATAATTCCTTCTCCTTTGTTACATCACTACCTATACTTATAAACTTCAATACACCCTTGCTTAAGACCAGTGGATAGATGGTCTGGTCAAGGTAAAAATATTCACCGTTCTTCTTCTTGTTTACAAACAAAGCCCTGAACTCTCTACCAGAAAGTATACTATCCCAGAGTTTTTTGTAAAACTCCTCTGTATGGTATCCCGATTTGAAAAGCTTAGGCTTTTTACCGTAAAGCTCTTCCTGACTGTAGCCAGAAATTTCAGAAACTGCTTTGTTGGCATAGGTTATGGTGCCGTCTTCCTTGGTTATAAGCACCCAGGAGGAGGAGTTTTCCAAGGCTGTGGATATAAGGGTGTTTTTTCTGATGTCTTCTATCTTCTTTAAGGCAAATTCAAGGTCATGCTTGAGTTCATAAAGAACTTCCTCAGTCTCCTCTTGAAAGTATTTTGCCTCTCCAGCGTAAAGGTTCAGGATGTAAGCTACCTTACCATCCTTTTCTATTGGTATAGCACAAGAAGAAAGATAGCCCCGCTTTAACATCTTTTCTCTCCAAGGAGCTGACATTGGGCTCTCAAAGGTGTTCTCGTTTATGTATATCTTGTTCTCTCTGTATGCTCTACCCGTTGGACCCCTACCCTCTGGCACATCTTCTCTTGTAGATATTATTATTTCGGAAAGATAGCCCTCCTCGTGTCCATATACATAAAAAGGTTTGATACGCTCCTCTTGCAGGTCTGGCACACCTATCCATACAAGCCTCAAACCTAAAACTTCCACAAGCTTATGACATATTTCACTAAAAAGCTCTTCCTCAAAGATAACCTTGGTAATAAGTTGGTTTATCTCCCTCAAAATTCTGTATAACCGTTCAAGCCTTTTCTTTTTGGAAATATCCACAAAGAATAAAACACCTGCGTAATCTCCACCGTAGAGTATGGTTTCGGAGCTTGCAATGGTCCATAAGAGGGTTCCATCCTTCTTTATAAGGGGGAGTTCTGAATAAGTCATGCTGAATTCTTCTCCCCTTATTCTTCTGCTTACTATTTCTTTTATCATTGGTCTGTGCTCCGGCAAGAACACAAGGTCAACCCCCTTAAATGTATCCATGCCGTTTAGCTCTTCAAAACTGTAGCCTGTCATATTGAGGAAGCTGTGATTGGCAAATAAAATCCTATCTTGATATATGAAGACTCCCACGTTGTTTGCCTTTTTTAGGGCAAGTGCCAGGGAGGCGTTAGACCATAGCTTGAGAAATTTTTCAAAGTCCGAGTATATTTTGTATATTTTCTCCATATCCTTTTTTCCAAAAGGCTCAAGCTCTTCCATGGAAAAGAGGGCATACCTGACCTGGGGGTAATATTGAGGCTTTACCATAAACACGTGAGAACTTTCAAGAGTATAACCTTCTATTATGCTTATACCTTCCTTTTCGCTGTTATTTATCTCCTCCCATGTTTCTCCGTACATGATACCCACATGTGCTTTACCTTCCTTAAGAAGTTTTAAGACATCTTCAAAAGTATCTACAGGCTTGACCTTTATCCTATCTACGTCTATTGCTATGAGTGTGTAGCCTAAGGGTCTTATAAAAGGTGAAGCTACTTCTATAAAGCCTTCCTTCGGAATCTCACCACTTTTTATAAGAAAGTAGGTATCCTTTTGTCCTTCAAATCTTGCCACTGGCTTGTAATCCATTTCGTAGAGCTTTGGAGATACAAGGGGGCTTGCGTAATATATATCAAAAAAATCGTCCGACTTGAGCCTTTCAAACTCTTCCTTGTGGCTTGAAAGAAAGTGTATGCTTACTTCTTCACCTAATAGGCTTTGGAGTTTGTTTTTAAAGTCTACCCACTTTTCTCTACCCTTCTCCGTATCGTGTGGAC
>JAXSOH010000069.1:0-8147 GCA_037925805.1 Aquificaceae bacterium | reverse complement strand
GGAAGACATGGAGTTGGACGCATAGACATGGTGGAAAACAGGCTTGTGGGAATAAAAAGCAGAGAAGTTTACGAAGCTCCGGGAGCAACAGTGCTTTATGAAGCTTACAGAGACCTGCTTTCTTTGGTGCTTGACAGGTTTACTTTTCACTATTTCCTAACCCATATTCCACATGAGTATGCAAAGGTGGTATATGAAGGTCTATGGTTTTCACCTCTTAGGGACGCAATGGACGCTTTTAATTCCACTCTTACAGAGTATGTAAATGGCAAGGTTATGCTTAAGCTATACAAAGGACACGTGCAGGCAGTAGGCAGGAACTCACCCAACAGTCTATATGTGGAGGATTTGGCAACGTATTCTGAAAAGGATGCCTTTGACCACAAGGCAGGTGCTAACTTTACAAAAGTGTTTGGTTTGCCATTGAAGGTTTTAGGAAGGGTAAAGAGGGGCATATGAAATTTCCCGCTCCAAAACTCGTGCGTGCCTAACTTTTCCTCTATTACCAACCTACCGATGTAAGATAGTTTGCTTTTGATATAGAAGCGGTATTAAATAAAGAAGGGAGATACACTCCTGCCTTTGTCTTACCAACCTCTGAAATAGATCCTGCCACACCTTCTGTAATATTTACTTCAATTCATGGACATAGTATGCTATTTTTCTCTAAAACAAACCTATCCTTGCAGGTGAATTTCTCTCAAGATTGGCAAATAGATTTTGACAAATGTAAGAGATATATAAATGCTTTGTCTAATATCTTTAGACTTTGCCTTGAGGTTATTGAAAGACAACATCTCAACAAGCATTATTTATGTCATAAAAATTCTCCAGATGACCGAAATTTCTACCTTTCCTGCGAGTATATTGGACAAAGCAGTGTCTAATCTCTTCTATGAGCTTTATCCTTATGAGTTTTTGAATTAGGTTATAAAATTTTCAGTTCAGTAGCCAAAACCTGCATAAAATCCTCAGAAGTAGAAACCAACTTTTTGGCTAAAGACCTCAGAAACTCCACATCTTTTACTTCCCTTATCCTATTTGCTATCTCCTCAGGCACATAACCAAGTTTACCTTCAATTATGGCTATAAGCATCTCTTGTGCGGACTTTAAAAGCCCTTCCTCAAGTCCAATCTGCTTACCCTCTCCAAGTCCAATGTGTTTACCTTTTTCAATACCAATAGCTTCACCCTCTTGAAACCCAATCTGCTTACCCTCTTCAAGACCAAGCCTATACAAAATATCCTTTCTCAACTTCTTCTTTGGCAGTCTTATATCCTCAGGTCTAACCACTATAGGCATAGGCTTTACCTCCTCTGTTAGCCTTATCCTTAAGTTAGGTCTTAGCTCTGTTAGCGTCAAGGCTTTCAAAAGATAGTCTTTCCTTTCTTCCTCGTTCATGCCTTCCATAGTCTTTATGAGTTTCTCTATGAGATATACCTCATCCTCTACCTTACACAAACATGCCAATAGCCTATCCATAGGGTCTGGACTTTCCAAAAGCACTTTGCAGTCTATCTGCCTTATGTCAAGTATTTCATAGCTAAAGCTAAGGTTTCTAAGCCTTAGCCTTGACTTCATTCTTAGCTTTCTGTTTCCCACATACACAAGGAGCTGTTTTATAGGAGTGCTTGGATATCTCTCTAATATGGCAAGGTAATAGCGTAGCATTCTGAAGGGCATGTTAGGGTCGTTGAAGGATTGGAATTCTATGTGCAGTATGCTTTCATCCTCAAGCCTTGCCAAGAAGTCCACTCTTAACTCTGTGGAGGGAAAGTTTGTGGGTAGCAGTTCCTTTATGGGTGCTGGTGCAAGTATTTTGCTAAGCCTTTGTGGGATTTCTTCAAATATGTCTTTTAGGGCTATGTCTTTTGAAGACACGTAAGGATTATAGCATGTTTTAAACCTTTGCTAAACTACTCTGGCTTTATTACATCCACACCTAAATAATCTCTCAAGGCGGGAGGCACTATTACAGAGCCATCTTCTTGCTGGTAGTTTTCAAGAATGGCGGAAAGGGTCCTACCCACTGCAAGTCCAGAGCCGTTTAGTGTGTGGACGAAGTGTAGCTTGCCCTGTGAGTCTCTGTATTTTGTATTCATCCTCCTTGCCTGAAAGTCCTCACAGTTGGAACAAGAGGATATCTCTCTGTATCTTCCCTGAGAGGGAAACCACACTTCAATGTCGTAGGTCTTGGCAGAGGCAAAACCCATATCACCAGTGCACAAAAGCACCACCCTGTAAGGAAGTCCAAGAGCTTGCAAAATGTCCTCCGCATCTGCGGTAAGTCTTTCAAGCTCTTCATAAGAGTGTTCTGGTTTTACTATCTTTACAAGCTCCACCTTGTTAAACTGGTGCTGTCGTATTAGACCCCTTATGTCCTTTCCGTATGAGCCTGCCTCTCTTCTGTAGCAGGGAGTGTAAGAGACCATGTATATGGGAAGCTGGTCTTCTGAAAGAATTTCATCTCTAAAGAGGTTTGTAAGTGGCACTTCTGCGGTAGGTATTAGGTATAGGTCATCCCTTTCGCATCTATATAGCTCCTCTTCAAACTTGGGAAGCTGACCAGTGCCTACCAAAATTTCTGGTCTTACAAGGTGTGGTGGCAAGACTTCCTTGTAGCCCTTTCTTGAGTGCAGGTCTAACATAAAGTTTATAAGAGCCCTCTCTAACTTTGCACCCCAACCAAGAAGCACGGAAAACCTGCTTCCAGAGAGCTTGCCCGCCCTTTCAAAATCAATTATGCCAAGCCTTTCTCCAATTTCCCAATGAGGTTTTGGCTGAAAGTTAAACTCCCTTGGCTTTCCCCACCTACGGACTTCCACATTCTGGCTTTCATCCCCCCCTACAGGCACGCTCTTGTGTGGAAGATTTGGAATGGAGAGCATCACTTCTCTTAACTTTGTCTCCACCTCAGATAATTCCACCTCATATTTCTCTATGCCTTCCCTTAGGTTCTTTACCTCTGCTTCAAGCTCTGCTGTGTCCTTTCCCTCTTTTTTTAGCTTGCCTATCTCCTTGCTCTTTGCGTTTCTTTCCGTTCTGAGCCTTTCAATCTCTTTTAGAATAGCCCTTCTTTCTCTGTCAAGCTCAAGTGCTTTGTCTACAAGCTCCGCATAAACCTTATCCCTTGTGGAAAACCTTCCCTTTACCCACTCTGGGTCTTTACGCAGGAGTTCTATATCAAGCATAGAGAGATATTTTAATAGCTTTCATGGATTTAACTCCAAAGACCTTCTTTTTGCACTCGCCTTACGAAGATATTCAGTAAGCTCCTCTTCTTTCCCTACCCTTATGGCTTCCCTTAGTCTTTGCAAAGAAGACATAAACACCTCTATAGCTTTGACCACCTCCTCAGAGTTTTCCAAAAATATATCCCTCCACATAACTGGGTCAGAGCCAGCTATACGAGTGAAGTCCCTAAAGCCACCGCCAGGGTATCTAAAGAGGTCTATCTCTTTGCTTAGACTATCTACCGCATCCATTAAGGCAAAGGCTACCGCATGAGGCAGGTGAGAAACCACCCCAAAAACAAAGTCATGCACGTATGGGTCCATTTCCTCAACCAAAGAGCCGATTTTAGTCCACAGGTCTTTTATCTTTTCCTTTGCTTCACTGTGAGTTTTTTCTGTGGGTGTGAGGATAAACCGCTTTCCTCTAAAGAGGTCTTTCAGAGAGTTTTCCACTCCTGCCTTCTCTGTGCCTGCTATAGGATGTCCTCCCACAAACCTTTCACCAAGTATTTCTTCCAGCCTGTAAACAAGCCTTCCTTTTACCGACCCAAGGTCAGAGACTACACACTCCTTGCTTATATGGTCTTTTATAACCTCTGCTATTGGAACAAAGGTCCTCACAGGCGTTGCCAACATCACCAAGTCTGGCTCAAACAGGCTTATACTTTTTAGGTCAGTTGAGCCCTCTTGAATAACACCCAGTTGCTTGCCTTTCTCTACCGCTTGAGGATTTATATCTATCCCAAAAACTTCACAGCCTATCGCTTCCCTACAGGCAAGAGCAAAGGAGCCTCCCATAAAGCCAACACCTACTACCGCAACTCTCTTAAACATCCTGATAAACTATCCTGCCTTCAAAGATAGTATAAAGAACCTTCCCTTTTAGCCTTTTACCCCAGAGGGGTGTGTTTTTGGACTTTGAGAGGTTTGTCTCCTCATTGAGAACCCATTCCTTTTCTGGGTCAAAGAGCACCAAGTTGGCTTTTGAGCCTTCCCTTAGGCTTCCACAGTCTGTAAGACCAAGTATTTTTGCAGGTTTGCAAGACATTAACTCCACTATCCTTGAGAGACTTATATGCCCTTCTCTTACAAGCTGGAGCATCATTGCCAGAGCGGTCTGCAATCCTATCATGCCAGGCATAGCCTTTTCTATCTGTCCCTTTTCCCAAAGTGCATGAGGAGCATGGTCTGTCGCTATGCAGTCTATTGTTCCGTCCTTGAGTGCCTCCAAAAGAGCTTTGCGATGTTCTTGACTTCTCAGTGGTGGGTTTACCTTCGCATTGGAGTAAGAGTTTAGAATTTCTTCTTCTGTAAAGAGAAGATGGTAGGGGTTTACCTCACAGGTTATCCTTGCCCCCTTTTCCTTGAAAAACCTTATTATCTCCACGCTCAAGGAGGAGCTAAGATGCTGTATATGGATATGCCCGCCAGCGTGGTAGGCGAGTATGCAGTCCCTTGCTACCAAAAGGTCTTCCGCACTGGACGGTCTTGACGCTATACCAAGCAATGAACTTACATATCCCTCATTTATATGCCCATAGGCAATCCTGTCATCCTCGCAGTGGTTCATTATAAAAGAGCCAATCTGAGCGGTGAGCTTTAAGGCTTTTTCCATTAGCCTTGAGTCCATAAGAGGAGCACCGTCATCTGTAAAGGCAACGCATCCAGCCTCTTTTAAGGCAAAGAAGTCTACAAGCTCTTGTCCCTTTCTCCCCTTAGTTATAGCACCAGAGGGTAGAACTCTACAAAGACCTATATCTTCCGCCTTTCTAACTATATACTGTGCGGTCTCTGGCGAGTCTATGGCTGGCTTGGTGTTTGGCATGCATACAATCGTGGTAAAACCTCCAGCAACCGCACATTTCATACCGCTTTCCAAGTTCTCCTTGTATTCTTGACCTGGGTCTCTAAGATGCACATGCAGGTCTACAAAAGAGGGACAAGCAATAAGACCCTGACCTTCTATAACTTGAGCTTCAAGCTCAAAAAGGTCATCGCCTATGGCTTTTATCTTCCCCTTTTCTATAAGAATATCCTTTGTGCTATCAAGGTTTTGAGAGGGGTCTATGAGCCTGACCTTCTTTATGAGAATCTTTGACATCGCATAAATTATAAACCACCTCTTTGAGAGCTTTGTAGGGGTTTTTCTCCTCTGTTTCCCAGACAAATACACCCCTTTGGCTTAGAATTCCCTTTGCCTTTGAGGATTCTGGATGATGTCCGCAGATGACCACAAGCAAACCTTTATTGCATACGAGCTCAGATATATCTACTTCATCTTTTGGCAACTCTTTTATCCTCTCTGGGGAGCCACCAAAGATAAGAAGCTCCTTAGCCCTTTCAAACTTTTGGCTTATATTTCCCCTTTCATCCACAAGCACCCCCACTCTTAGGTCTTCACCACCCACAGGCTCATAGTGTATAAAAACCATATCAAGCTCCTTTATCTCTTCCTTTAGCTTTTGCTCTATCAGGTCAACGAGCTGATGCATTCTTATAAAGTCTCTACCCTCCAATGCAAGCACCAAGTCCGCAAAGAGCTTTCCACCAGAACTTCTCACAAAAAGACCCTTTATCTCCTTGACTTCTGGGAAAGACAGAAGCACCTGTCTTATCTTGTCAAGCGTTTTCTCATCCGCAGACACGTCCAATAGCACCGATACCTCTTTCCAAAGTATGCTAAAGGCGGTATAGCTTATAAGCAAGGCAACACCAAAGGCAAAGTATCTATCAAGCTGATAGCCCATGTAAACTCCCAAAAGGCTCATAAGCACCAAAGAAGAGCCAAAGGCATCGGTAAGAGTGTGGTAAGAGTCCGCTATAAGGGTAGGTGAGTTGAGCCTTTTGCCTGCCCTTCTTTCAAGAAAGGAAAGGGTCAGAGAGCTAAGGAGAGAAAAGACCACCACACCAAGACCCAAGCCAAGATAATCTTCCTTTACTACCACCTCCCTGCTTATAGCCCTCCTTATCATCTCATAAGCGGTCAAAAGCAGAAAGAAGGCTATGATTATAGAACCTATGTTTTCAAGTTTGTATAGACCGTAGGGAAATCTCTTGGTTTTCTTGTCAGAGAGCTTTATGGTAATAAAGGCTATCACAGAGGCGAAGGAGTCGGAAAGAGAATGAACCGCCTCACCCACCATTGATAGGCTTCCTGTCAAAATCCCAGCTACAAACTTGAGAAAGGATTGAAGCAGGTTAACAGAAAGAGATATCAACGCCCAGTGATGTTTCTTCATCGGTTAAAGGGTTGCTTACAGCCTTGATAGCTCCCCCTTCTTACAAGCTCTTCTTCTATTGCCTTTATGACCTCTTGCTTCTTGGCATAGGTGCAGTAGTCTGGTGCTATGAGCCTGTCTGGTTCTACCTCACCTGTGAGCCTATGTATTACCATCTGTGGTGGTAGTATTTCCAAAATGTCAACAGCTCTTTTTGCATACTCTTGGAGGCTAAGCACAGCAAACTCACCCCTCAGATACTGCTCCGCCATCTTTGTGTTTTTTATTATATGTAAAGGATGAATCTTTATGCCATCTACTGGTAGGCTTGCTATGAGCTTGCCTGTTTCAAGCATGTCTTCTTGGTCTTCGTAAGGCAGTCCCAAGATTATGTGAGCACAAACCTTTAGGTCTCTTCTCTTTGTCCTTAGCACCGCATCCACAAAGTCAGAAACTCCATGAGCCCTGTTTATAAACCTTAGGGTTTTGAAGTTAGCACTCTGCAGTCCATATTCTACCCAGACCTCAAGACCCTTCTTTGAGTAGCTTTCCAGAAGGTCAAGCACCCACTCTGGGGCACAGTCTGGACGAGTTCCTACATCTATACCCACAACCTCTTCAAATTCAAGAGCGGTGTCGTAAACGGACTTAAGGTATTCATACTCTCCGTAAGTGTTAGAATAGGATTGGTAGTATATGAAAAAGTAGAGCCTTTCACCGTATCGGTTTTTTGCCCTTCTTATGCCCTCATCTATCTGTTGACGCAGAGGAATGTATGGCTCAAGGTGTGCGGGTCTTGTGCCAGAAAAACAGTAGGTGCATCCACCTGTTGCCTTTGTGCCATCTATGTTAGGGCAGGTAAAGGGTAGTGCAACGGTTATCTTTTGCACGCGCCTGCCATACTTTTCTTTGAGATAGGCCTTGAGAGAATAATAAAACCTCTCGGTGCCTATTGCCTGCAAAAAGCCCATGGGATAAATTATAGTATCTTGGCTGAAAGTGTGCTATAATATGTAAACTTAAGGCGCGTAGCTCAGTTGGCAGAGCGCCTCCCTTACAAGGAGGAGGTCGGCGGTTCAAGTCCGCCCGTGCCTATTTTTCTTTTCCTTGACTAAAAGCCCAAAAGGTGATATGATTTAATATTGCCTTTAAGCTGGCGTAGCTCAGTGGCAGAGCGCGGGATTTGTAATCCCGCGGGCGTGGGTTCGACCCCCACCGCCAGCTCTGAGGCTTAGGAGGGGTGGCCGAGCGGCCAAAGGCAGGGGACTGTAAATCCCCCGGGCTCCGCCCTACGCAGGTTCGAATCCTGCCCCCTCCACCAGCGGGCGTAGCTCAGTGGTAGAGCAGCTGCCTTCCAAGCAGCAGGCCGTGGGTTCGAGTCCCATCGCCCGCTTTTTTATTAAAAATTTGCCCAGGTAGCTCAGTAGGCAGAGCACACCCTTGGTAAGGGTGAGGTCGCCGGTTCAAGTCCGGTCCTGGGCTTAAATAGGAGGTAAGGCAATGGCAAAGGAGAAGTTTGTAAGAGAAAAGGAGCACGTTAACGTAGGCACCATAGGACACGTAGACCACGGCAAGTCCACACTTACATCCGCCATAACCTGCGTCCTCGGTGCAGGCGTAATGCAAGGCGGTAAAGCCAAGTGCATGAGATACGAAGAGATTGACAAAGCACCAGAAGAAAAAGAAAGAGGCATA
>JAXSOH010000068.1:0-8528 GCA_037925805.1 Aquificaceae bacterium | reverse complement strand
CTAAGTTCTTAATCTTGAGAGAGGACTTCATCCTGAGCTTTTCATTTCCCACATACACCACAAGCTGTTTTATGTTGTGTGTTTTGTATTTTTCTGCTATGGCGGTATAGTAGCGAAGCATTCTCCAAGGCATGTTTGTATCGTTAAAGGATTGGAACTCCATATGTAGGATGCTTTCATCTTCAAGTCTTGCCAAGAAGTCCACTCTTAGCTCGGTAGATGGCAGGGCTGTTGGCAATAGCTCTTTGATAGGGGCTGGAGAGAGGATTTTGCTGAGCCTATGGGGGACTTCCTCAAAGATGTCTTTGAGAGCTATATCTTTTGAGGACACAGAGAGATTATATCATGGAAAACCAAACAGGTATTATTCAAACAATTTTCTCCTCGTATCCCTTATGGTGGGCTCAAGGCTATCAATTTCCTTGTGGCTTGCAACTCGGGTTAAAATATTAAACCTATGTTTTTCTGGAGGAAGTCAGAAGAGGAAAAGCTCGCAGAAAAGGGTGATAAGAACGCCATACTGACCCTAATAGAGAAGGGTAAGAAGGCTAAGGCTGTTGAGATATTAGAAAGGTTTAAGGAAAACCCAGAGCTTAGAGGCTTGTTATTCAGGCTATACATGGAGGAGGGAAAATACTACTATGCTTACCAGCTTATAGAGCATTATGACCCTGAGCTTGCAACCGCTAAAGAAAAGGCTCTTATATACGAGAGAGTGGGAGAGCTGGAAAAGTCCGCAGTTGAGTATGCAAAGCTCGGGGACTGGGAGAGTTTAAAAAAGGCAGGTCTTCTGCTCTATGAGGCAAAAAAGCCAGAAAAGGCTCTTGAACTCTTAGAGCGTTCTCTAAAACTTGCACCAGCCCTCAAAAGACAGGAGGTAGAGGAAATCATAAGAAAAATACAGGAGGAGCTTGGTCTTATACAAAAGGAGAGCTTTCTGGAAAAGCTCAAGAAGGGTCTGAAAAAAACAAAAGAAGCGGTAGAGTTTGGTATACTCTTTGCAGGTAGGAAGATAGACGAGGAGCTCTTTGAGGAACTTGAGGAAAAACTCGTTAAAGCGGACGTGGGTGCTAAGGTCTCTTTGCAGATGGTGGAGGAGCTAAGGAAAGAAGCCATAAGGAAAAACCTCAAAACCTCAGACCAATTGGCTGGACTTTTGAAGGCTCTGCTTCTTTCACAGATAAGTAAGTGTCAAGGCACGCTCAAAGAGCCTCATGAGGAGACAAGCCTTTATCTCTTTCTTGGTGTAAACGGTTCAGGTAAGACAACTACCATAGGAAAGCTTGCCTATAGGTTCGCAAAAGAAGGTAGAAGGGTTCTCCTTGTAGCAGGAGATACCTTTAGGTCTGCTGCCATTGAACAGCTTGAGGTGTGGGCTCAAAGAAGTGGTGCGGACATATTCAAAAAGCACGAAGGTGCAGACCCTGCCTCTGTAGTTTACGAAGCCTTACAAAAGGCTACCTCAGAAGGTTATCAAGTTGTGCTTGTAGACACCGCTGGCAGGCTTCACACAAAAGAACCTCTCATAAGAGAGCTTAGGAAGATAAGGGATGTTATAAAAAGGTTTTTACCACAAGAGCCAACAGAAACCCTGCTCGTGTTGGATGCTACGATTGGTCAAAACTCCATACAACAGGCAAAGGTTTTCAAAGAGGCGGTTGAGGTAAGTGGACTAATTCTTACAAAACTTGACGGCTCTGCCAAGGGTGGTGCGGTAGTTCCCATATGTAGGGAGCTTGGCATTCCAGTAAAGCTAATAGGCGTAGGCGAAGGCATAGAAGACCTACAGCCCTTTGTAGCAGACGCTTTTATAGAAGAGTTAATCTCTTAGGAGGTAGGCATGTTTCCAGAGGAACTCATAAAAGTTCCAGAAGTGCCTGAGGAGGCTTTTGAAGTTCCCGTGATGCCTCTAAGGGACCTCGTGGTCTTTCCCACTATGGTGGTGCCTCTTTTTGTAGGCAGAAGCTTCTCTATTAGAGCTATAGAGGAAGCATTGAAAAGAGACAGGCTCATATTTTTGGTTTTGCAAAAGGACAAAAGCACAGAAACTCCTAAGATGGAAGACCTCTACACAATTGGCACGATAGCCCATATAGTCCGCTCCGCACCCATAGAGGAAAACAGGCTAAAGATACTGGTGCAAGGCATAAAAAGGGCAAGGCTTTTGGAATACAGACAAGCTGAAGACTACTATGTGGCAAAAGCCCAACCTATACAAGAGGTTGAGCCAGACCCAGAAGCCCTCTCAAGCGAAGTCAAGGCATATATAAAGTCTGTAAAGGAACAGCTTGATACCGCTGTGTCTCTTGGCAAGCAGATAATACCAGACCTGCTTATGCTTATAAGAGACATTGAAGAGCCTGGAAGGCTTGCGGACTTGACCGCGTCCATATTGGACATAAAAGCGATAGAATCCCAAGAGGTGCTTGAAACCCTTGACACTGTAGAGCGTCTAAAGTTGGTTCATCAGTATCTTCAAAGCGAGATAGGACTTCTTGAAGTCCAAAGCAAAATAAGGGGCGTAGCCAGAGAGAGGATAGAAAAGGAGCAAAGGGAATACTTTTTGAGGCAACAACTTAAGGCAATCTTAGAAGAGCTTGGCGAAGGAGATGAGCGTAGAGCGGAGATAGAAGAATACAAGAAAAAACTAAGCAAGCTAAAGCTACCAAAGGAATCCAAAGAGGAAATAGAAAAGCAAATAAAAAGGCTTGAAAAGCTACATCCTGAGTCCGTAGAGGCTGGAGTGCTTAGGACTTGGCTTGAGTGGGTGCTTGACCTGCCTTGGGACAAAAGCACGAAAGACCGTTATGACCTTGACAAAGCACGGGAAATCCTTGACAGAGACCACTACAACCTTGAGAAGGTAAAAGATAGGATAATAGAATATCTTGCGGTCAAGAAGCTCACAAAGGGTAAAAGCCATGCAGTGCAAATACTTTGCTTTGTGGGTCCACCCGGGGTTGGGAAAACCTCACTGGGAAGGTCTATTGCAGAATCTCTTGGCAGAAGATTTGTCCGAATAGCCTTGGGTGGCATAAGGGACGAGGCAGAAATAAGAGGGCACAGAAGAACCTACGTGGGTGCCATGCCCGGTAGAATAATACAAGCGGTAAAACAAGGAGGGACAAAGAACCCTCTCATAGTCCTTGATGAGGTAGATAAGCTCTCTCTTTCCTTTCAGGGTGACCCTGCGGCTGCACTTCTTGAGGTGCTTGACCCAGAGCAAAACAAAAACTTCGTAGACCTATACATAGGACTTCCCTTTGACCTCTCTGAGGTCTTTTTTATATGCACTGCAAACCGTGTAGATACCATACCAAGACCTCTTTTAGACAGAATGGAACTTATACACCTTTCAGGCTACTCAGAAGAGGAAAAGGTTTTTATAGCCAAGAACCACCTATTGCCGAGGCTACTGCCAGAACATGGCTTTAAGGAAACGGAGGTGCACTTCAGCGATGATGCTCTACTTGAGGTTATAAGGGGATACACAAGGGAGTCTGGAGTGAGAAACCTACAGCGACAGCTTAGCTCCATACTTAGGAAGTTAGCACTCAGGAAACTAAAAGGGGAAAAACTGCCCTTCGAGGTAAAAGCTCAGGATATAAAGGGTTTTCTGGGTGTGTCAAAAAGGCATAACATCTCCCAAGAGAAGCCAATGGTGGGTATAGCGGTTGGGCTTGCTTGGACAGAGGTAGGGGGTGAGATAATGATTATTGAAGCAACTAAATTTAAAGGCAAGGGAGGTCTCATACTCACTGGCTCTCTGGGAGATGTTATGAAAGAATCCGCACAGGCTGCACTTTCCTATATAAAGTCAAAGGCGGAGGATTACGGTATAGACCCAGAGGTCTTTTCAAACTACGACGTGCATGTGCATGTTCCAGAGGGTGCTGTGCCAAAGGATGGTCCTTCTGCGGGTATAACCCTTACGGTAGCCTTGTTTTCTCTCTTTACAGGAAAACAAGTAAGGACAGACATAGCCATGACTGGAGAGGTTACCCTAAGGGGAAGAGTCTTGCCAGTAGGAGGTCTAAAGGAGAAAATATTAGCGGCAAAGAGGGCTGGCATATACGAGGTTATACTTCCCTCAAAGAATAGGGATGAGGTGATGGAGGACTTACCAGAGTATGTAAGAGACAAGATGAATTTGCACTTTGTGGACAATCTTGACGAGGTTTTTGGTATAATATTTAGCAAAACCTAAGGAGGTGAAAAGGCTTGGCTATAGTGCAGATTGCAGACAACGAACCCTTTGAGAAGGCGTTTAAGAGGTTCAAAAGGATAGTGGAAAAGGAAGGTATACTTACAGAGGTAAAGAGAAGACAGTTTTACGAAAAGCCCAGTGAGAAGAAGAAAAGAAAGGAAAGACAATCAAGAAAAAGAATAATCAAAGCCCTTAAGAAGAGGAGCCTTCTTTAAGCTCTCCCATTTTGTAGGCTTTCAGTAGTTCTCTCTGCTCTTCTGTTATGAATTTGCTTATTTGCCTTTCGTCCATTTCCTTGAGATTTTCAAACCTTATACCTAAACAAGTCTTTTCCACACCACTTCTTACGTTTTTTACCGTCCCGATCACCCTTATGGGATAAGATTTAAGCTCAAAGTATACAAAAACTTTCTCTTCATCCTTTACCTCTACGAAGCCTGGGATACATACCCTTACCCCTTGAACGCTTAGGTCATCTATTACGCACTCCATACTGTCTTTTGGTTCTTCAATCAAGGAGACTGAGTCCTCTTTGTATATGTGTATTCTTCCAGGTATTTTAACTCTCCAGCGAATGCTTTCTCTTAGCTGGACTTTTGACAGCTGTTCTGTATGAGGCAATACAATGACTAACTTTGCACCATCTCTGTAGGTTCTTAGCACTTTACTTTGAAAATAGTATCTACCGTCACCCTCCCTTAAGAAGGAAAACTTAACCTTGTCATTCGCCTGTATAGGTTCTGGGGGTTCATCAAGCATAACTATATGTAATTCAAGCTCGCTCCTTTCCCATATTGCAGAACTGTATGCGTTGTTTCCGTATGTTATAAAACCTGTCTGATAAATATCTATGTCTCTCGTGCTGCTAAGAGGTAGAAACCAGGGGAGGCTGTCAAACCTTAGCTTTTTTCTTATCTGGGTTACAAGCTCTATTTTTGATGCGTCTTCCTTTACGAGCTTTGATATGCATCTTTCAAAGACTGCCTTGGACTGCATTATCTTGACGGGTTCTTTTGCGGTTTGTGCACATTTCCAAAGAAGGCTAATCTCTTCCCCTTCAAGCCCTAAATACTTTCCCGTATTGAAAAAATCCTCCTTGAGATCCAGTTTAGCCTTATACCTTGACCAAAGGTATGGAAGTATTATAAGCAATCCTATTACAAGAGAAAGAGTAAAGAGAATAAAAAGCACATCAGAGAGGCTTGGAGTTTCGAACATATATCTGGTTGCTTCCTTGAAAGTATCAAACCCTCCCTGATATTTCATGTTCGCACCTTACCCTTAAAACCTCTCCTCTATGTATCTTTCTGCCTCTATAGCTGCTATACAGCCTTCTCCAACTGCTACCGCCACCTGACCAGTTGCCCCGCTTCTGCAGTCGCCCGCAGCGAAAACTCCTTCCATGGAAGTTCTCATCCTCTCATCGGTTGTTATGTATTCCTTATCGTCAAGCTCAAGGCTTCCTTTAAGGAACCCTGTGTTGGGTTCAAGACCTATGAATATAAACACACCTTCCACTGGTAGTTCAGAAAGGCTGTTGTCCCTTGCATCTCTAAGAAGGATCTTTTCCACAAAATCTCCACCTTTTATTTCTTCTACCACCTTGTTTGGCACAAAGGTTATCTTTGGGTTGGAAAATACCTTTTCTTGTAGGTGCTTTTGTGCTCTGAGCTGGTCTCTTCTGTGAACGAGGTAAACCTTACTGGCAAACCTTGTTAGAAAAAGGCTTTCTTGTGTGGCTGAGTCTCCACCACCAATTACTGCTATTGGAACTCCTTCAAAAAGTGCACCATCGCAGGTCGCACAGTAAGAAACCCCTCGGTTTAAAAACTCCTCTTCTCCCGGAACTCCAAGTCTTCTTGGATTTGACCCTACTGTCAGTATGACGGTTTTACTTCTGACGAGCTCTCCAGTCCTCAGATGGAGAAATATTTCTTTTCCAACCCTTTCTATTTTTGAGACTTCTTTTCTGAGTATTCTTAGACCAAACCTTTCTGCTTGCTCTTTGAACTTCTTTGTAAGCTCTTTTCCGCTTATCCCTTCTGGAAAGCCTGGATAGTTTTCCACCAAGTCTGTGATGGCTATCTGTCCACCAAGCGTTCCCTTTTCAAAGAGAATTGTGTTGAGTTTTGCCCTTGCACAGTAAAGCCCCGCGGTCAAACCCGCAGGACCTCCGCCAACTATGATACAGTCATAAAGTATGTCTTCGGACAGCTCCACCATCACAGATGGCTGTTAATCATCTGCCTGAGGGCTTCTTTTGGCTGAACTCCAATGCGTGTGTCAACTACTTCACCACTCTTAAAAAGCATTATGGTTGGTATCGCCCTTATGCCATATCTCATGGCTATGTTGGGATTTTCGTCAGTGTTTAACTTGCCAAACTTTACCTTATCTCCCATTTCCATGGCAAGCTCTTCTACTATGGGGGCTATTATCCTACATGGTCCACACCAAGGAGCCCAGAAGTCTACCACCACTGGCTTGTCAGAGTTTATGACTTCTGCCTGCCAGTTGCTCTCTGTGAGGACTATTACTGCCATACTACACCTCCTTGCTTAGTATTTCGTAGATTTTTACCGCCCTTTCGTCCTTGATGTAATAGCACACTATAGACCCATCCCTTCTACATCCTAATATACCCTTGTTTCTGAGTATGCTAAGGTGTTGGGAAACATTAGGTTGTGAAGTGTGCAGAAGGTCGCTCAAGTTTTTTACACACTGCTTGCCTTCAATAAGCAACGCCACTATTCTTAACCTGATGGGATGAGCCAAAGCCTTTAAAAACTCCGCCCACTCTTCTAACTTTTCTTCCTTTAGCATTTCTACTTGCATACTCTCACCTCATATGCTTATATTCTATCATAGGAATATGGAAAAGGTATACATCTACAAAAGGAGGTCAAGACACTTACATTATGCCTTTATATTTTCCTTGGTTATACTATACCTTGCTTGCATCCCTCTCTACTTTTACTTTAGGCTTCCTCTCCACAAAAACTTAGTAAACTTCTTTACCTTATTTGTAGTAGCCACTGGAGTAGTTTCCATCCTCCCTGCAATCTTTATAAGAAGGAAGGTATTCCCCGTAGATACTACGAAGGACCCTTACTGGAGCTACACTGCCACAAGGAGGTATTTTTGGCTTTATGTCTTTTGTCTCGTCCCCTTTGCCTTTGCTTTGCTAACCTTTATAGCCTTTGCCTCTTTTCAGGTTTTGTCCGCTGGCTTTTTGGTTAGTTTTTGTGGTTTAATATTAGTAAGACCAAAAGAGGAGGACATACTATGACCAGAGAGGAGGCTATTCAAAAACTTCTCCAAGAAAACAAGGAGTTTAGGTATCACTACGAAAAACACCATGAGCTTGATACACAAGTAGACAAGTTGGAAAAGCACCACCCCATGACCCATGAGCTTGAGATGGAAATAGAAAGGCTAAAGAGGGAAAGGCTTTACCACAGGGATATGATGGAAAAGATACTAAACGATTACCTTAAAGAAAACTCATGAAAAGCCATACTGCATATTTGACCTTTAACACTAAAAACAGACGCGAGCTTATAAGGATAACAGACCACGTAAGGAACATAGTGCAAGAGTCTGGCATAAAAGAAGGTCTTTGTCTTGTATCTTCCATGCACCTTACCGCTTCTGTAATAATTCAAGATGACGAGAAAGGGCTTCACGAGGATATATGGAAATGGTTAGAAAACCTCGCACCCTACAAGGAGGACTATAAGCATCACAAGACGGGTGAGGACAACGCTGACGCCCATCTTAAAAACCTTCTGACCCACCTTCAGGTAGTTCTGCCCGTCACCAATGGAAAACTTGACCTTGGACCTTGGCAGGAGATATTCTACGCAGAGTTTGACGGACAGAGAAATAAAAGGGTGATAGTCAAGGTGATAGGTATTTGAAGGCATGTACATAATTCTTGCTATAATGGGTGCAATTCTTTGGGGGATCGCAGATATAATTACAAAACATCTGTTGAAGCAGTAAATAAATCTTTTCGTCATTATATTAGCAAACAACTTAATCTCATTAATAATAGTATCTTTTATAGTCGTAGTCTTTAACAGGAGAAATGAAATAAATGTTGAATCTTTATTTAACTATAATGAAAAGGCTAGTATACTTTTTCTGCTGTGTCCAAAAACCTTTTTCAGGGACATATTCATGACCTACCACCAACATATACCTTAGTTCATCATACCCAAGAATAGGTTTAATATCCATACCTTAAACACCACCTCAGACCTTATGTTCTCAAACCTCACACTACTCACATACTCGCCAAACCATCGCTTAAACACAG
>JAXSOH010000067.1:0-8550 GCA_037925805.1 Aquificaceae bacterium | reverse complement strand
GAAGCGACGGGAGTGTTTCATCCATTGTGTAAAAATAAAGTAAGGAGGTGTTAACATGAAACAGCCAAGCAAGGAGAAAGTAGAACAATACCGCAGGGAGTTCAGTGAGCTACTCAAAGACCTTATGCCTCAAGCCATTGTAATGTGTTAGGAGTTGAATGGGCAAGAGGATATAGTCCCAGCTAATACTTCTTTTTGAGGGTATGTTATGAAGTATGGCAGAATTTACACAAATTTTGAAACAGTCCCTAAGCGACGATTAAACCTAGAGGTCTTGAGGGAGGTGAGGCATCTTCCACCAAAACTGTGGTCTTTTCCATACAGGCAAAGGCAAAAAGGAACTATTTTAAACTTCATGTGGTTTACTATAGTTTCTATCACCTAAATCTTCAACCTTTTCCCAGCTCTTAGAACCCTTAATGTAAAAATCTTCAACCCTTCTGAAGTTTAATTTCCTGAGCCTTTTATACTCCTGAAAGTTTTCAAGAAAGCTCTCAAGATGCTCCTTTGAATCAAAGTAGAGCAAGTCTTTGCCCTCTCTTGCCACAGCGTAATCATCTTCGGACTTTACAAAACCACCGCATACCGGACACCTTGCTCCTTTTGGAGGAGGCGGTGGTGGTTTTATCCTAAACTCCCTCTTTTCCATAAAGGCATAGAAGGCTATGGCAATAACCAAAGAAAAAACAAAAACATCAACCGCAAAAGAAGCAAATGGAGAAAGGAAGTTCCCCAAATAGCCAAATATGGAAACGAATATACCGCCTACGGTTACCCCTGCAGTGAGAAATATATGCTTAATAGCCACACCCTTAAAGACAAAAAGAAGCACCACACCAAAGCTGAACATCTCCAAGAGCCTTGCAACTACTATAAGTATGTGCCCAAGCGTGACCGCATCAAAGCTCATTTTGTTGGGTCTTTCTCGTGCCTTATATAGGGCACGTTTTTTATGTTCTTAAGCCTGTGTACAAAATATTCTCTGTTTTTCTCGGAAAACATCATCCCCAAAAGCCCAGTAAGGAAACCACTGAGAACTATAAGTCCAACTATGACACCCGTCAGCTTCTTTTTTTGCTCTTGGGTCATATAATATACCTCCATATTAAAAAATAAAAAGAGCTCCCCAGGTGGGGAGCGAAAGTATAAGGTGCACCACCACTTTTAGACGTGTGCGTGGTATCCCTTGAAGTAGGCATAAGGGTGCCAGTCGTCGGGAACTTCCACCGGATACTTTTTGAAGTTATTAGGTCCCACTGGAGTGGCAGTCATGCTCCACTCAAGGGATGGAGACTTCCATGGATTTTCTTCTGCCTTTGGACCGCCAAGGCTCTTTATCCAGTTGATAAGAGATAGGAGTATAGCCACTGTCATTATGAGAGCACCAATGGTTTGTATCTGCATGAGCTGAACCCATTCTGGAATAGGTGGATAGTCAGGATATCTTCTGGGCATACCATTAGCCATTCCTATATACATTTGGAAGAAGAACATTATGTTGGCACCTATGAGCATGAGCCAGAAGCTGAGCTTTCCAAGACCTTCTGAATACATCCTTCCAGTAACCTTTGGATACCAGTAGTATATTCCGCTGAAAGCTCCAAAGGTAAGAGCCATGCCAAGCACATAGTGGAAGTGCCCTACTATAAACAGAGAGTCAGATATACCAAGGTCTATGGAGACCATGGCGTTTGGAATACCAGTAAGACCACCTATTAGGAACATGAGAATACCACCAAAGGTAAAGAGCGTGGGTGTGTTATACCTTATGGCAGCCTTGTGCATTGTAGCAACCCAGTTGAATATCTTTATACCCGTAGGAACACCCACAAAAAGAGTTGTGTAAGAGAAGAGAACCCTTAGCCAGTCTGGCACACCGGAAACAAACATGTGGTGAACCCATGTTTCAAAGCCTACGAAGGCTATGGCGTATATGGCGAGAGCCATGGATATATAACCAAAGATGGGCTTTCTGGACATGGTGGAAATAACTTCAGAAAATACACCAAAGGCGGGAAGTATCATCACATAAACAACTGGGTGGGAGTAGAACCATAAGAGGTGCTGAAACAGAAGTGGGTCCCCACCAAGAAGAGGGTTATAGAAGTTTGTGCCAAGATACTTATCGGTGAAGAGAAGTATAACGCTTCCCATAAGAGATGGCACACCAAAGAGCTGTATAAGGCTTGCTGCCATTATGGCATGCACAAAGAGGTTAAGCTTTGTCCAACCTATACCCTTTGCCCTCATGCTCACTATGGTGGTTATCATGTTAACAGAGCCACCTGTAGAAGATATGCTATAAAGAAGAACTATAAGGACATAAAGAGAAGTTGGTCCTGCGTTGTCGTTCATGGAGTAGGGGGCATAACCAGTCCAGAGCATCTTAATCCAGTTGCCCGGTATAAGAGTAAGTAAAACCAAAAGGCTTGCACCAAAGAAGGACCAGTAGCTGAAGGCATTAAGCCTTGGGAAGGCAACATCCCTTGCACCTATCATAAGAGGGACTAAAAAGTTAGCAAAACCGCCCATCCAGACATTCACAGCCCACCAGAGAAGCATTACAGCTCCGTGACCTGTAAGGATATAGTTATACAGGTCTGTGCCTTCTTGTCCAAACAAACCAGGTAACTGAATACCTGGAGCGTTTTGCTCAAACCTGATGATAAGACCAAAAAGACCGGCAACTATGAAGAAGATGAGGGAAGTAATAAAGTAAAGCATACCTATCTTTTTGTGGTCGGTGGTAAAGACCCACTCCTTGAGAGTGGCACCGTACCATGTTCCAGCTGGTGGCACATGTGCTACTGCCATGACATACCTCCTTTCTTTTTATTGTTGAACCGGCTGAGCCGGCTCATTTGCAGGAGCTGTTTGCTGGGCTTCTTGCCCTCCCAGCCACTTGTTGAACTCATCCTCAGATACAACCTTTAGAACGCTTGCCATCCTTGAGTGCCATGTTCCGCAGTATTCTCTGCAGAAAACCCAGTATTCACCAGGCTTATTAAATTGGAACCACATCTTGGTTATCCTTCCAGGAACACAGTCCTCTGTAACCCTTGCCTCGTGGACAAAGAAGGAATGTATCACATCCCTTGAGGTGCAGTATACCTTAATGGGCTTGCCTGCAGGTATATATGCTTTTGCAGAATCGTCAATCTTTTCTGGCATCAGGTATATGTTTTTCTCGGGGTCAGCTACCTGGTTGAAGAAGGTGTAGACCTTCTTACCGTTTGGATACTCAAACTCCCAGCCCCACATGAAGGCGGTAACCTTTATCTCTAATGCACCCTCGGGAGCGTTTCTCTGCTTTACGAAGTTAGCAAAGGAGTAGGTTCCGAGGAAGAGGACTATTATGGTAGGTATGACGGTCCAGACTATCTCTATTGCTGTGTTTCCCTCAATGTGAGCACCTTCTTCATTTTCCTTTGGTCTGTAGCGGTATTTGACCATGAAGTAGATAGAAGGCACAGCAACTATTATGTATATGGCTACCGCCACCCAGAACCATACGGTTACAGAGTTTTCCCAGTAGGCTCTTGGGTAGGCAAGTATGTCCTCTTTTGCCATGGCTGTTCCTACCAACAAAAGCAGGCTCAAGAGGTTTCTCATGTTTTAACCTCCTTTTTCTTTCTTACTATGGCATGAAGCAAGGTGAGGCTTGCAAGCATTGCCCCACCAAAGGCAAAGATTATAGCTGGGTTAAGTCCATACTTTCCCGTGTTTGGGTCATACCTGTAGCACACCATATAGGCAACATCTACTATGGTGTTTTTCGTTATCCTAAAGGTTTCAGCTTCTGCAAGGGCAATACGAAAGTCCCTTTCTCTTGGAGATATGCCATAAAGATACCTAACTATCTTCCCATCTGGAGCTATGAATATCACCACATTAGGATGAACAAAGACCCTATCCTGACGAGAATAGAAAAACCTATAGCCCAAGGATTGGGTGAGTTTTTGAACCTGGTCCTCCTTCATTATACCAAAGCTCCATTTTGGATTTTCTACACCAAGCTGAGCCTTGAACCTCTTTATATCCTCGAGAGTATCTTCCTTATCAAAAGAAAGCACCAAAAGGTTCGCATCTTTTCCAAGTCCCTTGGTTGCTTCAAGAGCGGATTTAACTATGAGAGGGCAGGCGGAATCGCAGGTAAAGTAGGCAAGTATCAGAGCTGTGGGCTTACCCTTTATGAGGTCATAAAGCTTCTGTCTTTTTCCATCTTCCCTTGTAAACTCCACATCCGCAACCTTGTTTCCGAGATACTTCTCTTCTTCTATCTGCATTATAGTTGCATCAAACATACTTGGAGTATCCTTAGGTTGTGGTGTGCCAAAGGCAAAGACCCAGAACAGGAAAAGAAGGACTATAACCCTCATGGCTTAGAACTTACCATAAGAACCTACAATGTAAGCAGTGCCTGCCACAAGTAGCCAAGCGAGGTCTACAAAGTGCCAGTAATAGCTCGCCGCTCTTGCAGGTGTCTTCTTGTTAAGAGCCTTTCCACTATTTATTAGAAGTATCAGCTGCATAAAAAGACCCACAAGCACGTGAGAGGCGTGAACTCCCGTGAGCATGTAAAAGCCTGTTCCATACATGTTTGCACTTATGGTAAAGCCCTTGTGCCAAAGGTGTAGCCATTCCCAAGCGTGAAGCACAAGGAAGACAGCTCCCAAAACCATAGTAGCCAAAAGCCACATTCTGTAGCCTCCAAGGTCTCCATGCTCTATACTATGCTCCGCTTTCCATATGGTGTAGCTGGAGGTCCAGAGAATAAGAGTGAGCAGTGCCACAAGTGCTAGGTTCATACCACCTTCTGGTATCCATTCCCTAACCCATACATCCGCATGTGTTGCCCTTGCCATCCAAAAGCCTGCAAAGATTGTTCCGAATATAACCACTTCCGCAAAGACAAACCACACAATACCTTGAAAGCCAAGCCCTTCGTCATGACCCTTCGAGAAGTATTCGTTAGCCCAGCCTGCGATACCGATCGCCAACAGGGCTAAACCTATACCACCTGACAAAACCGCCAGAAGGGCAAGCTTCCAGGTGAAATAGGCTATGGCAGCAAGGGCCAGAAAAAAGGTTGACATACCTACGGGCAGTGCCCATACGCTGGTCTCGTGGTGCGCCGCATGGGTTCCCTCGTGCGCCATCTTTTCACCTCCTTATTGCTTAATTTACCTAAAATGATATAAGTCATTTTTAGTCCTTTGTCAAGTGTTATTGAATTGATCTGACATATTTAGGCTTGCAAATGCAGATAAGATAACATAAAATTTTCACAAAATTTTGGAGGTGCCGTATGGGAAGGATGATATCCTTTGAGAAGAACGGAGTTGAGGTCTGGGGTTATTTAGCTGAGCCTGAGTCTGGAAAGGGCCCTATGGTTCTCGTGTTTCACGAATGGTGGGGGCTTGTGGACCACATTAAGGATGTGTGCGATAGGTATGCAAAGGAAGGCTTTTATGCCTTTGGCATTGACCTATATAGGGGCAAAACTGCCAGCGACCCAGAAAATGCAGGCAAGCTCATGCAAGACCTGTTCCAAAATAGGTTTTCAGAAGCCAAGGAGATGGTAAGAGCTTGCATAGAATACTTCAAAGAGCAAGATATGGGTTATGTGCCAAGGACAGGTGAGTTTATGCTCGGTGCTACTGGTTTTTGCTGTGGTGGGACATGCACATGGTATTTTGGTGCGGAGTTTGCACAAGATTTCAAGGCTTTAGTGCCTTATTACGGTCTTTATTCCATAGTTCCCATAGATTTCTCAAAGATAAAAGCTCCAGTGCTTGCAATTCACGCAGGAAAAGATGCCTTTATACCTCTTTCTGATGTGTTAAAGGCTATTGAAGAGTGCAACAATCACGGTGTTTCCGCACAGTTCCTAATATACTCTGTCGTAGACCATGCCTTCTTTAACGACTCAAGACCCGAAGTTTATCATGAAGAGTATGCAAGCGATGTGTGGGAAAAGACTATCGCCTTCTTCAACAAATACCTTAAATGAGGTGGAAGGATAGGCTAATACTTCTTGGATTATCTATCTTAGGTGCACTTGCCTTTGGAGTGCTTGCCCTGTCAAGGGGTGAGCCTGTGGGGACAGTTTGGCTTTTGACAGCAACCCTTTCTGCCTACATAATAGGCTATAGATATTACTCCTACTTTATATCCTACAAAGCCTTTGAAATAAACGACAACAATCCTACACCAGCTCACAAGTTTTACAACGGTCTTGACTATGTGCCTACCAATAAGTGGGTGCTCTTTGGTCATCACTTTGCCTCCATATCTGGTGCTGGTCCTCTTGTGGGTCCTGTGCTGGCAGCACAGATGGGATACCTGCCAGGGACTCTTTGGATACTTCTTGGTGCGGTTTTGGCTGGCACAGTTCAAGATATGGTGGTGCTAACCATTTCTATGCGTAAGGGTGGGAAGAGTTTAGGTCAAATTGCGAGGGAAGAGCTGGGAAAGGTGGGTGGGCTTATAACCCTTTTGGTCATATACAGCATCCTCATCATACTGCTTGCGGTTCTTGGTCTTGTGGTTATAAAGGCACTGGCAGAGAGCCCATGGGCAACCTTTTCTGTTTTCATGACCATACCCATTGCCATGCTCATGGGCATTTATATGTGGCATATAAGACCCGGTGCGGTGTTTCAATCTTTTATCTTTGGCGTGGTGGCACTCTTGATAAGTCTGTATATCGGCAGGCTTGTCGCACAGCACGAAACCCTTGGAAAGGTCTTTACCCTCTCTGAGCCTCAGCTGGCAATGGCCCTGATGGTCTATGGCTTTTTTGCCTCCGTTTTACCCGTTTGGCTTTTGCTTGCACCAAGAGATTACCTTAGCACCTTTCTAAAGCTGGGAACTATTTTCCTTATTGCCATCGCAGTAGCGGTAGCAAACCCAGAGATAAAGATGCCTGCCTTTACGCAGTATGCCTTTACCGGCTACGGTCCCGTTTGGAAAGGAGACCTCTTTCCCTTTCTTTTTATAACCATTGCATGCGGTGCGGTATCTGGCTTTCATGCACTCATATCTTCTGGGACATCACCTAAAATGCTTGACAAAGAAAGCCATGTAAGGCTTGTAGGCTACGGCGGTATGCTCGGAGAATCCTTTGTGGCGGTAATGGCACTTATCGCTGCGGTCTCCATGGAGCCGGGTCTCTACTTTGCCATAAATAGCCCAGCGTCAGAGATAGGCAAAACGGTTCAAGAAGCAGCACAAAAGATCTCCAGCTGGGGCTTTTATATAACACCTGAATACCTTGAGGAGATAGCAAGAAAAATTGAAGAGCCTACCATTCTCTCAAGGACAGGCGGAGCACCAGCTCTTGCCATAGGCATGGCTCTTATATTCGCAAAGATAACAGGCGAAGCCCTACTTGCCTTCTGGTATCACTTTGCCATACTCTTTGAAGCGGTTTTCATCCTCACCACCATAGACACAGGAACAAGAGTGGGTAGATATATTCTTCAAGACCTACTCTCTGGTATATCTTCTACCTTTAGGGACTACAGAAACCTCTGGGTTAATGTGCTTACCAGTGGTATAACGGTAGCAGGCTGGGGATACTTTTTGTATGTGGGAGTTATTGACCCCTATGGAGGTATAAAAACCCTCTGGCCTCTCTTTGGCATATCCAACCAGCTTTTGGCAACCACCGCTCTCGTTGTTGCAACCGTTTATATGGTAAACAAGGGAAAACTAAGATACGCATGGATAACTGGTCTTCCTGCACTTTTCCTTGCAATAAACACTATAAGTGCTGGTCTTATAAGAGTTTTTCATCCAGATAAGGCGATAGGCTTTCTCGCCCAAGTGCAGTTTTTAAAAAACGCAATAATTTCAAACACCTTACCAGCTACCATTCCAAGCGTAGAAATAGCCCATAGAGTTATCTTTAACAACTATGTAAACGCCTTTATGGCAATTTTGTATGTTTCCCTTGTGCTATGTGTTATAGCCATAGCCTTGTATAGAGTCTTTGTTGTTTTAAAAAAGTCAGGTTAATTCCACTTCTTTGAGGAACTTCAAGGAACTTGTATAGAAGCTGTCTTATTTCCCTTATTTCCTCCTCTATCCTGTCAAAGCATCTGTTAGTGTCTGCTTTTAGCTCGTCTATTCTTTTATTGGTCTTGGCGACTAGTCTCTGAAAATATTGACATTTATACCTAATAATAGCAATTCATTGCTTGAATTGTTTCACATACGAACACACGACGAAAAGCTATAATAACGCAAGTTGCAAGTTATAGGGTGATTGATAGCCTTGAGCCCACCATAAGGGATACGAGGAGAAAGTTGTTTGATGATATAATCTCTCTGTGCCCTCAAAAGATATAACTCTCAAAGACATCTTTGAGGAAGTCCCCCATAGGCTCAGCAAAATCCTCTCTCCAGCCCCCATCAAAGAGCTATTGCCAACAGCCCTGCCATCCACTGAGCTAAGAATGGACTTCTTGGCAAGACTTGAAGATGAAAGCATCCTACATATGGAGTTCCAATCCTTTAACGATGCCAACATGCCTTGGAGAATGC
>JAXSOH010000066.1:0-8568 GCA_037925805.1 Aquificaceae bacterium | reverse complement strand
TGGCGGAATTTACACAAATTTTGAAACAGTCCCCAAAAGGCTCTATTAAAATATTTCTATGGCAATAGTTAAGCCTTACAAGGACAAGCATCCTGTAATACACCCCTCTGTGTTTCTTGCGGAGAACTCCATAGTTATAGGAGATGTGGAAATAGGAGAGGACTCTTCTGTTTGGTATGGCACGGTGGTAAGAGGTGATGTGAACTACATACGCATAGGAAAGGGAACAAACATTCAAGACAACTCCGTGGTTCACGTTACGCACGATACACATCCTACGCTGATAGGAGACTTTGTCACTGTAGGACACAGAGTGATACTGCATGGCTGTAAGATAGGAAACTATGTGCTTATAGGTATGGGTGCGGTGGTGATGGATGGTGTGGAGATTGAGGATTATGTGCTTGTGGGTGCTGGTGCACTGCTAACGCCTAACAAAAAATTCCCATCGGGTGTGCTTGTGGCAGGCTTTCCAGCCAAGGTGGTGCGAGACCTAAAAGAAGAGGAGATAAGGCTTATAGAAGAGTCCGCCAAAAACTACATAAGCTACAAGAACTCCTACCTTAGCCAAAAGCCATAAGAAGGTTGCCCACTATCATAAGAAAGGCAGGAAGGACTATGCCCTTTGTCTCCTCTTTTAAAAATACACTTCCATAAAAGATAGCGACCAATAGAGATAGCCTTTCCGCAGATGCCACATAGGGAGAGAGGGTAAGCAAAAGTGCAAGGTTATACAGAATATCGCCAATGGCAAAGAATAATCCAAGAAGAGGTATCTCCCAGTGCTTGTAGTTTTCCTTTTTGATAATTTGGGAAGGCTTTACAAAAACCAAAGTGCCAAAACTCATACAGAGGGCATAAGACCAGCTAAAGAAAAAGCTGTTGCTTTCTATTATAGATGCCTTGCCTATAACCACATTAAAGCCAAAGAAGACAGTGGAAAGGAGCATATAGACAACTCCCCTGTTTTTCTTGAAAAATTCTTTTGGTGAAAAACCTACGAGAATTAAGGTAGCTAAAATTACCAAAGACATACCCAGCATACCCATAGGAGAAGGCTCTTCGGAAAGAATAAGCCAGCCAAAGAGGGCAGAAAAGACAGGCATAAAGGAATAAAAGGACATGGCAACGGAAAGAGGTGCATGCTTTAAACCCTTGATAAAAAGCACGCCACCGAGGACTTCAAGAGGAAGCCAAATTAGGGCATAGGTCAAAACCTTTATATTAAAGTCCCAGTAGAGGATGCCAAGGGGCGTGAGAAGGAAAAAGGCTATGGGAAATCTAATCCATAGGGTGAAGTTTTCATCCAGTCCCCTTATCAAAAGCCTTTTGCTAAGGTAGTCGTTTGTTCCCCAGAAGAGGGAAGATAGCAAAGCCAGAGATACTCCAAGCATTTAGGGTAAAATATTCTACCATGCGTCATGAAAGAATTTTCACACCTGGTCCTGTAGAGCTTCCCGAAAGGGTAAGAGAAGTCCTTGGAAGGCAGATAATCCATCACAGGACAGAGGAGTTTAAAAATGCCTTCCTTGAGGTAAGAGAGCTATTCAAGAGACTTCTTGATGAGCCATCGGACAATTTCGTTTTCTTTGCCTCCTCTGGCACTGGAGCGATGGAGTCTGCCATACTTAACTTTTTCAAAGAAGGCGATAAGGTTCTTGTGATAAACGGTGGAAAGTTTGGTGAAAGGTGGCTAAAGCTCGCTCAACACTGGGGTCTAAGACCCATAGAATACAAGGTAGAGTGGGGCAAATCCGCAGACCCAGAGAGGGTAAGAGAGTTCCTAAGGGAAAACCCAGAGTGCAAAGGTGTGCTCTTTCAGGTTTCAGAAACCTCCACTGGAGCATACCATCCAGCACCCGAGATAGGTAAGGTTTGCAAAGAGTTTAACGCCTTGTGTGTGGCGGACGCCATCACAGCACTCGGTGTCTATCATATAAAACCCTCTGAATGGAACCTTGATGTGATAGTGGGTGGCTCTCAAAAGGGCTTTTTGCTCCCTCCTGGTCTTTCCGTGCTTTGGTTTTCCGAACGTGCAAAAGAAAGCCTTGTGGATAGAGCCTTCTACTTTAGCGTAAAGAGAGAGCTTTCTAAACAAAAGGAAGGTCAAACCGCATGGACGCCTGCCATAAGTTTAATACTCGCCATGAGAGAGTCTCTACTTATGCTACTTGAAGAAGGCATGGAGAAGGTTGAAAAAAGACATAAAGCACTTTCAGAGGGAACTATAAGGGCATTGGAGACCTTGGGACTAAGGAGATTTGCGGAAAAGCCATCCCTTTCCGTAAGTGCCATATACTCCGAAAGGTCAGAGGATATAAGAAAAGAGCTTTTAAAACTTGGTATTAGAGTGGCAGGAGGGCAGGATGAGCTTAAAGGTAAAATATTCCGCATATCCCACATGGGCGTAGAGCCAAAGGATGGTCTTATGCTTATTGGCATGCTTGAGGTAGTCCTCAAAAGGCTCGGCTTTAGCCTGGAGCTTGGAGAAGGAGTGAGGACTTACAGTCAAACCCTTATGGAACACAAAATATGGTAAGGCTATACATAATAAGGCACGCAGAGAGCGAATGGAATCCCATTGGCAGATATCAGGGACTTCTTGACCCAGAGCTTTCAGAAAGGGGCAAGGCACAAGCCAAAAGATTGGGAGAACACTTTCAAAGTATTGAGCTACATGCCATATACTCCTCTCCTTTGAAAAGGACTCTCCAGACCGCACAGGAAGTGGCAAAGGCAAAAGGGCTTGAGATAATAGAGGATAGAAGGATTATAGAGATAGACCACGGTGTATGGTCAGGGCTCTTGGTGGAAGAGGTCCAAAAAAGTTTTCCAGAGCAGTTCAGACAGTGGCTTGAAGAGCCTCACAAGGTGAGCTTTGAAGGAGGCGAGAGCCTTCAGCAGGTATATGAGAGGGTAAAGGATTTTCTTGAGGAGATAAGGGAAAGACACTGGGGGCAGACCATAGCCTTGGTATCTCACACAGTGCCTATAAGAGCCATCTACTGTGCACTCCTTAAGGTAGACCTTTCCAAGTTTTGGTCCTTTGGCTGTGATAATGCCAGCTACTCTCTGGTTCACATGGAAAGGGATAGGAATGTTATAATGAGGCTTAATATAACCTGCCACTTGGGGGATTTGTATGTGGAAGCCCATAAGGCTCTTTAGTTTTTTGCTTTTAATAGCCTTTTCTACCGCCCAGCAGATAGTAAAAGAGTTTGACATAAATGTAGAGCTCACAGGCAGGGTTGTTGAAGAAAAACCAAAACTCATACCACCGGAAAAACTTCCAATGCCTCAAACAAGGGAGCTTGACCTCTCTTCTGAGCTTTTTGAACCTCCGAGGTTTGTAGAATTTGCTACCGTTAAGCCTGTGCAAAGAAGTGCTGGTATAAGCTGTGGAGAACCTAAGGATGCTCTCTCTTATAGGCTTGGCGTGGATTATTACCTTGAGGGTAAATACTCCCAGGCGGAGGAGGAACTCGGAAGAGTAGTTTTACTTCCTAATTCTCCCTTTAAGCCTATGGCGGAGTATGTCTTAGGGATTATAGCTTACTCAAAGGACCAAAAGCCTAAAGCCCTTGAGCTTTTCAGAAGCTCTTGTGAGTTTTCTCACATGTATCAAAAGCCTGCCTGCGAAGCGTATTATGCCTTGCACCTTATTCTAAGGAACTCTGTGCCAGAAAACAAGGATGGACTTTGGCAAGCGGTAAAAAGCATAAAAGAGGGTAGAATGCAAGAACCAAATTGCACCGATACGGTATTTTCGCAGTATTGCAGTTATGTATCGGATTTTGCAAAAGGTAGAGAGAACCCTCTACATAAGGATAGCACATTGCTAAGGTCTGCTTTAGTCAAGTATTTCTCTGGAGATCTGCAAAAAGCAAAGGAGACATTCTCTCTGTATTCTGCTCCAGGCAAGCCTTACAGGGACATAGCACTTTATTATCTTGCCCTCATAGAATACAAGGAAGGAAAAGAAGAAGAAGCCTTCAGATATGCAAGTATATTAGATAGCCTAAACCAAGGGCTTGCAGGTGGGCTTTATGCCTTAATATCCCAAAGGGATGTATACCTTTCAAGGCTTACGTACGCCCTTACAAAGAACCCTCGCTTTTTGGAAAATGCTGGTATAATCGCTTACAATACTGGAGACTATTCTCTTGCCTTTCACAATTTCTTAGAGGCTGGTAATATCAAGTATGCGGTCTACTCAGCGGTCAAAATAGGAGACTACAAGAAAGTCATAAACCTTTTGCAAAACAAGAAAGGTAAGGATAGAGAAGACTACATGTGGCTTCTTGAAGCCCTTTATTGGACCAATGGAGACCTAAACTCGGTGATCTCTGAGACAGCAAAGCTTTATCCAGACCTCGCAAGGGAATTTACAGGGTGGGAAAAGTTTAGAAAAGGGGATTGGCTTGGGGCTTTGGACTTCTTTGAAGACCCATACTACAAGGCTATAGCCCTATACAACCTAAAGAGATATAGGGATGTTATAAACATGCTTCAGGGGAAAACAGACCATAAGTCAAGCATACTAAAGGCTCGCTCCGCACTTATGATGGGGGATACAAAGTTGGCGATGAGCTTTCTTACAGATAGGTCGGACCAAGAGCTTTATCTATTGGGTATGTCTTACTTTTTAGAGGGTAACTATCAAAGGGCAGTATCCCTGTTTGAAAAAATTCCTGACAATAGTCTTCTCAAAGCAAAAGCTATCCTTAGGGTAGGCGATGCCTATTACAACATGGGTAATATAGGAAAGGCTAAGGAAAACTACTACCGGGTCCTACGGAGATTTCCAGATAGCGAAGAGGCAAGACAAGCAACCCTCTCTCTGCTTGAGTTCTCTGATAGGGAAATCAGTGATGAGGAACTGGAAAAGCTCATCTTGAACTACATGAAAGGGGATATAAACCCACCACCCGAAATAATTTACCAGTACGCAAGCCTTTTGGCAAAAAGGGGAAACAAAGCAGAAGCAGAAAAAGAACTTCTTAAGCTTCTAAACACTCCTCTCAAGTTCAAAGCTACACTAAAGTTGGCAGAGTTAGAGAATGAGCCCTCCAAGAAGCTGGTGTTGTATTACAAAGTATACAAGGAGTCTGAGCTCCAAGAGGACAAGATTAAAGCAAGAGATGAACTAATAAGGATATACACATCTGCAGGAGATACCAAAAGCCTTGCAGACCTACTTGCAGAGGGAGATAATCAAGACAAAGTTAAAGCTCTTAGCCTTTATATGGCTCTCAAAGATACTGCCTTAGCCCTTTCCCTTTCCCGTGAAATTATGAAAAAAGGATACAGAAGCGATGAACTCGAGGCATATCTTATGGAACTATACAAACAAACAGGGGAGGTGGACCTGTTAGATTACTTGGTAAAAAGCCCAGATAAAACTTTAAGAGGGCAAGCCCTGCTTCTTTTAGGCTTTGATAACCTCAAAAGAGGCAATAAAAGAATAGCTCTTGAAAACTTTGTGGAAATATCTCTGAACTACAAGGGAGAGCCATACTACAATCAGGCTGTGCTGGAAGGTGCTAAAATACTTATAGAATTGGGAGCAAAAAGAGATGCAAGCTGTATGTTAGAGAGGTTTGATAAAAGTAAACCAGCGTCAGAAGATATAATTTTATACGAGAGCCTTAGACAAGATTTACCAAAATGTGAGGTGAGATGATATGGAAGGAATGTTTGAGCTACTTCAGAAGGGTGGATTTGCTATGTATCCTCTTCTTTTTCTATCTGTGCTCTCTTGGGCTGTGATAGTGGAACGTGTTTTTAATATGCGTGGTTCAACATATACAAGTAAGTTAATCAAGGATGTGAAGCCTCTTGTTGCTGGTGGAGACATAGAAGGTGCTATAAAGCTTCTTTCCACAGAGAAGTGCTTTACTGCAAACCTTCTTAAGGACATGTTACAAGAATACAAAGAGGGAAAGGTTAACAGAGAAGATATTATAAAAGTTTTTGACCTTGAACTTTCCCTTATTATGCCAAGACTTGAAAGGAACCTACCACTGCTATCTACTACCGCAAGCGTTGCTCCACTTATTGGTCTTTTTGGCACTATTACTGGTCTTATAAAGGTTTTTTCTGCCTTTGCTACCGCAGATCCAGAACAAGCAATGATTTTGCTATCAAAGGGTATAAGCGAAGCTCTTGTTGCCGCAGCTACAGGTCTTGCGGTTGCCATACCAGCCCTCGTTGCCTATTGGCTTTTCAGAATATGGGGAAACAGCATACTCAACAGAATAGAGTCTGAGGTTTTTGAAGTTTTAAGGGTGCTAAGATGAGAAGGAGAAGGCTAAGTTACGATGAAAGGGCTTATATAGACGTAGTTCCCCTTGTAGATACCCTCCTTGCGGTCTTTCTCTTTCTTGCGATTATTGCCTTTCAATCCCCTATTACCTTTCTTGCGGTAAAGCTTCCCTTTGCAAAAGAGGGTGAAAAGATTAGCCTTGAGGTTTTCAGAGTTCAAGTTATGAAAGATGGAAGGTATCAAGTGGGCGGTAAGGATGTTAGTCTTGAAGAGATAGAGTCGCTTATTCAAGAGAAAAAGCCAAAGACCTTAGTGATAGAAGCGGACGAGGATACTCCTCACAAGTTTGTGGTCGCTCTTATGGATATGGGTAAACGCAATCAAGTAGAGAACGTGCTTATAGGCGTTAGAACACGGAGATGAGTTTTTTCCTCAAAAAGCTCCTAAGTTTCATGATACTACCTCCAGCCTTTTTTATTCTTCTGTTTTTGCTTATTGCAGTCCTTTCCAAGAGAAGGCTAATTAGTCTTCTTGCTTTTCTTGGAGCTTTGGGACTTTATCTGCTGTCTGTAGAGCCTGTCAAGGATGTGCTATACAAACCTTTGGAAGAAGCCTATTCTGTTCCAAAAGAAGTGCAGGCGGATGCCCTTGTAGTCCTCGGAGGGGGAGCATACAACACAGGAATTCTCAAAGAAGACTCCATGAAAAGGCTTCTTACAGGATTTATACTTCACAAAAGGTATAACCTGACCATAATCCTCTCTGGTGGTGCAAGTATAGGTAACCTTCCTGAAGCTGAGGTGATGAAACAGCTCCTTGAGGAGCTTGGTGTGGACAAAGAAAAAATTATCACAGAAGTAAGAAGCAGAGATACTTTTGAAAATGCCAAGTATGTAAAGGAAATATGCGAAAAGAACAATTTCAAGAGAGTAGTGTTAATAACTTCTGCGTATCACATGCCAAGGGCTGTGGAAACCTTCAAAAAAACTGGCTTGGAAGTTATACCATATCCTACAGATTTCAAGCAAGACAAGAGATACAACCTCTACAGTTTTATGCCCCGAACGGGCGTTCTCAACGACAGCTCCAAGGCTCTTAGAGAATACTTAGGTGGTTTGGCTTACAGCATTCTTTATTAAACCTTCTCTTTCGAGCCCTTCTCTTATAGCACTGAGGAGCTTTTCAAAAGCAGACTGATAGTTTGTATCTTTAATCTTACACCCAGAAGCGTACTTGTGTCCTCCACCACCAAGGGTTTCTGCTATCTTTTCCACGTCCACTTTACCCTTAGACCTTAGAGAAACTTTCCACACACCTTCGTCAGGCTTTTCTATAATGGCGTAAGCCACCTCCACTCCTTCCAAAGACCTTGGATAGTTTACAAGACCTTCGCTATCTGAATACTCACAGCCAGTTTCTTTGAAAAACCTATCGAATATGGTTATACCAGCGACAAGCCCATCTTCATGAAGAGATAGAGTATCAAGCACCTTTGAGATGAGCTTCATTTTATTTAGACTTTCCCTTTCTGAAAAGTTTACATAAGTCCAGTGAGGTTCTGCTCCAAGCTCAACGAGCTCCTTTGCCAGTTGGAAAGCTTCTGCGTTGGTGTTGGAATACTTGAAAAAGCCCGTATCCGTAGCGAGCCCAGCATAGAGGTTCTGTGCTATATCCTTGTCTATGGTGGACTTGTCCCAGGCACAAAGAAGTTTGTATATCAAAGCTGTGGTTGATGGTGCGGATGGGTCTATGTAATCATACTCCCCGTAAAAGTCTCCGCCTACGTGATGGTCTATCCGTGCTCTTTTGAGAGCCTTCACCTCTGCGTTAATCCTGTAAAAGCCACTGGCATCTACCACCACCGCAAGACTGAAAACTTCATTAACTGGCAGTTTAACCACCTCCTCAGAACCGGGTAAAAAGTCCAGAAAGTGTGGCACCTTGTCTTTACATCCTACCATTACCTTTTTACCCTTCTTCTTTAAGAAAAGATAAAGAGCAAGGGCACTTCCCAATGTATCCGCATCTGGGTTTTCATGGCTGGCTACGAGGATATGTCCTTCTTCTCTCTTTAGAAGCTCTATAAGTGGTATGCTCTGTTCAAACATGGTTTTCCTCCTACAGTAGATTATACTTTTTCAAGACCCTATAAAGCCTTTCATCCTCACTTGCGAGGTCTTTTAGTGCATCCAAAAGTTTAGAAAACTTACCCTTTTCAAACTTCTCAAGAGCCTCATCTGTAGCCCTTTTCACAGTGCTTTTCCTATCCCACAGGATAAGTCCAATTATGGTGGCTATCAAAA
>JAXSOH010000065.1:0-8876 GCA_037925805.1 Aquificaceae bacterium | reverse complement strand
AGCATTTCTCCTCTCTTAACCAGTTTCTTGTTATAGTCTCTGTCTCTTATTTCTTCCCTACCTCATTAAAGAAATTATATCTTAGACAAAGCAATTTTGAAACAGTCCCGGGAGGGTTATAATGTTAACTGACATGTCCGAGCACATCAATGAGTTAGAAAGTAGAAGTGCGCGTATAAGGCTTTTAGTTGTTCTTTTTTCTCCCCTCCTTATGCTTTTTGTGGTAGTTAACGCCCTTTATTACTACACTGCGGTCAAGCCTCTGATTGAATATGTAAGGATTAAAAAAAATGTGGAACATTTAAACCAAGTGCTTGATTCTGCAAGAGAATTACAAAAAGAGAGAGGGCTTTCTCTCGTTGCCCCAAATGGAAATAGCAGACTAAACGAACAAAGAGAAAAAGTTAATCTTAATCTTTTGAAAAACCTAATAGGGCAAGAAGCAGTCGAAAGCCTGTTACACTTCAGAGAAAAAGTTGACAACAAAAAAGTAAACAGGCTGGAAATATACTTATTCTATACTAATTTAATAACGAAAATCCTTGAAGATATACGCGTATACTATCGATATCATCCTCAAAATGTGGAACTATACAGACACATGCTTGTAAAAGTTACCCTCCTCTATATTATAGAGTATGCAGGCAGGGAAAGGGCACTTTCAGTGTTTTGTGCGTCAGAATCCTTAGAGAATCATGCAAATGCATGTCCCAAGGAAATACATGAAGAATATACTGAAGCAATTAAATCTCAAGAAGTTTATATTAAAGGACTTTTGAAGTTTTTGGATACAGAAACAAGTCGTAAAGCAAGGCAGGAAATTTACTACTTAAGTGACGAACATAAAAAGATAAGACATATTATTATTTCTGGCTTGCCCCTCAAAAACTATGAATCTATGAAAGTCTATGATATTATAACAGAAAGAGTTGAAAGGATAAAAGACTTTTATAGATATTATGATCGTATTCTTAAGAATTACTTGTATGAATATAGAAAAGAAGCTGTCCTTAATCTTGTAAAAATAACTCTGATAGGTTTTCCTCCTTTTTTATTTTTCTTATGGCTCGTTTTTCAGTTCAGCAAACACTACAAGACTATCCTTGACTTGAGTATTAGAGATACTCTTACTGGGCTATACAACAGCAGGTTTTTCTGGGAATTGTTTAGAATAGAGGTGGAAAAGGCAAAAAGATATAACCGTAGTCTTGCTCTTCTAATCCTTGACCTTGATAACTTTAAGCCCATAAACGATTTGTATGGACACACTATAGGAGATATGGTTTTAAAGGAGTTAGCTAAAACCATAAAGAAGAGAATAAGGAGCTCCGATTTTGCGGCTCGCTACGGTGGTGATGAGTTTGTTGTGGTGCTTTTAGAGGTTGACGAGGAGGAAGCCCTAAGCTTTGCGAATAATCTAAAAACCATGATAGAAAACATAAGAATTGAAACCAGTAAAGGAGAAGCAAGTCCAAGGGTTTCTATAGGAATAGCTCTCTATCCATACCACGGCAAAGACCATCTTGAAGTTTTTGCTTGTGCGGACACCGTTCTTTTAAACATAAAAAAGCACAAAAAGGGCAGTGTTGAAGTTTTTAAGCCTCAATCACCTTACCGGGATTAAACAGGTTCTTAGGGTCAAAAAGCCTCTTTATACCCTTGAGGAGCTCATACCCCGCAGGTCCAAACTGCCACTGAAGAAACTTTCTTTTTGTAAGACCCACGCCATGCTCTCCAGTTATAGAGCCATTATATTTGAGAGCTATCTCAAACACCTCATCCACAGCCCTTTCTGCTTTTTCTTCCTCTTCCCTATTTGCCTTGTCATAGAGGAGGTTTACATGCAAGTTCCCATCACCTATATGACCGAATATAACCATCATAAGCTCATACTTCTTTGCTACCCTTCTGAACTCTGGTATGGCTTCTGAGAGGTATATCCTTGGTATAACTATGTCTTCGTTTATCTTACCCGTTTTGAGATTTCCCAAGGCTGGACCGAGGCTCTTTCTTGCACTCCATAGTTTTTCTTCCTCTTCTTTGCTTTGTGCGGTTTTCACTTCAATTCCCATAGGCTCAAGAAGGTTTTTTATATCTTTTATGTCTTCTTGAACACTTGAGGGTGAGCCGTCTACTTCTATAAGGAGCAAGGCGGATACCTTTGGAAGCCCCACGGGTTTGTAGTCCTCCACAGCCCTTATGGCGTCTTCGTCCATAAACTCAAGAGCGGAGGGGAATATGCCTGAGGTGAATATCTTTGTGACCGCCTTACCCACATCCTCAAGCCTGTTAAAGAGAGCCAGTGCGGTTGCCCTTGCCTTTGGCTTTGGTATAAGTTTGAGCGTAGCAGAGGTAATAAGACCTAAAGTTCCCTCAGAGCCTACAAAGAGCTTTGTAATATCGTAGCCTGCCACATCCTTTATAACAGGGTTGCCTGTCTTTATGGTTTGTCCCTCCTTTATGACCGCAGTAAGTCCAAGCACATACTCACGAGTGACGCCATACTTCAGACATCTTGGACCGCCTGCGTTCTCTGCAATGTTGCCCCCAAGGGTAGAATACTTAAAGGAAGAGGGGTCTGGTGGATAAAAAAGTCCAAGTCTTTCCACATAGTCCTGAAACTGAGAGGTGATAACACCCGGCTGGACTTCTGCAGTAGCATTGTCTACATTTACCTCAAAGCTATTCATCCTCTCAAAGGAAATCACCACACCCCTTTCTGAAGTAGGCACAGCCCCACCTGTTAGACCAGAGCCCGCACCTCTTGGAAAGATGGGGATGTTTTCTTCGTAGCATACCCTTACGAGCTCTACTACATCCTTATGACTTTCTGGAAAGACCACAGCAGAGGGAAGAGCCCTCTCAATAGGTATAGGAGTTGCATCGTAGGAGTAGAGTTTTCTCTCCACAAGAGAGGTGTTTACCTTTTCCTTTCCAAGAACTTCCACAATCTTATCTATAGGTTTTTTTCTAAGCACTCCAAACATGGCATAAAAATATAAACCCGGACTATATTTATAACAATGCCTCTTGTCAGTATGCTTTGGGGGAAGCAGGAAGCTCAGAACTTTTATCCTGAAAAGGTATTCTGGCTTTTGGAAAACCCTCATCCACACTGGGTGGAGACGGTAAAAGACAACCTAAAACTTGACTTCAGAGAAAGTGGCTTTAGACAGTTTGTCTCCCTGTCCTCTAAACATCTTATTACCGATGCCATGCTCATGTTTGGGCTTGAGTATACTCTTGAAAGAGAGCGTCTTATAGAGAGCCTAAATCCCATAAGGCTTACCGTAAGGGTAAAACCTGGCAGTTTTTTGGGCATAAGCCACCACTTTCTTGGAGCACCCTTTGAAATAGAAAACGACGAAGTGCTTAGAGAGTTCCTTTCCACTTCAAGAAGACTGCTTGAGGAAGGTGGCTTTGGGTTAAGCGTAGTGGTAATATCTTACAATCCTTTTGTGGAGGATATAATTTTAGAAAACTTGGAGAAGATACGCGGTCTTAACTACAGGTTTCATGGAGCAAGGCTATGATGGAGAAGGGCTATAGGGGTCTTTTTAGCAAGATGGGAGAGGGTCTGCTGGAGAAGTTCATAGAAGACCTGAAAAGGGAGATAGAAGAAAAGCCACAAGACCCAGAGCTTCTTTTCAAGCTGGGAGTTGCCTACACGAGAGCTGGAAAGGTCTCGCAGGCAAGGGAGGTCTACAAAAGACTAAAGGAAATAGACCCCCAAAGAGCCAGCGAGCTTCTTGACCTCATATATGAACTATAACTTCTTAAACTCTGGAGGTAGCTCCCTTGGTGGCACGCCTGTGTATTCGGTCTCTGTTTCTTCATCAAGCCTTTTGGAGAAGGGCTTTTCTGTGGTTAGCTCTTCGTAAACGTGTGCGACAAGCCCTGGCACTCTTCCTATTATGAAAAAGCCCTTTCCGAGCCTCCAATCAAAGCCCATCTCCGAAGCAACTGCCGCAATGCCTCCGTCCACATTAAGAACCAGCTTTTTACCCTTTTGCCTGCCAATTTCCTCTTGGACAGCTTCTGCAAACTCACAGTGCTTGCCATAAAAGCCAAGCTCTCTGGCTATATCCATAAGTCTTTTTGTCCTTGGGTCAAAGTCCTTGTAGTATCTGTGTCCGTAGCCGGGTATGGGTTTTTTAGCCTGGAGGTATTCCTTGACTATCTCCTCAACACTTTTTTCACTTGCCACACCCTCTTGTATAAACCTCATGGCATCCTCAAGAGCTCCACCATGAGCAGAGCCAAAGGCAAGCACTCCCGCAGCAACTCCCACATTGAGCGAGTTTCCACCAGAAGCGACCGCCCTTGCGGATATGACAGAAGGTGGTGCTATGCCGTGGTCTATCACAGATACAAACATGGCTTCCATCATCTTGGACTCTTTTTCGTTGGGAAGCTCACCCTTGAGAATGAGGTATATAGCCTGAGCAAAGCTTAGGTTTCCCACAAGGTCTAAGAGCCTATAGCCCCTTACGTAGGTTTCATGACCCACATGCTGAGTTATGGCGGTTCTCCACTTTTTCTCCATATTATCCACCTCCAAGTAGTTCTTTGTTTATGCTTATTTTAGTGTTCTTTTTCAAATATTCCACATACTGGCTAAGCATAGCCTGAGATTTAAGACTAAGTATATCCTTGACCGCTTCTTCCTTTTCTTCTGGCTTTAATTCCCTTTTGCTCCTCTTTTCCACAAGTATTACGCCATAGCCCTGCCTGAGAGGATAAGGACCAAAGACCCTATCTTGAGAAAGCACTATACGAGCCATATGCTTTTGGTCTATGTTGACAACCGCATTAAGCTGGATAGCTGGTGTATCAGAGAAGTTGAGAAACCTCACCTCTGGCTTTTTCCCCTCTTTCAAGAGTTTGGCAACTTCCTGTGCCTTTTGCTCTACCAAAGATAGAGACTTTTCCTCTACGAGTTTTTCCCTTACCTTTTCCTTTACCTTTTCAAAATCCTCATAGCCTGCAGGGATAACCTGTTTTAGATACAAGACCACATAATCCTCACCCTCTTTTGTAATGCTTACCCTTTCCTGAGAGCCGAGCCTTTGAGCTTCCTTCTCAAGAAGTTTTCCTAACCTTTCAAAGTCTTCTGGCAGTCTGTATTCTTGATAACCTTCGGATTCCTTTCCAGCCTTTAGATTGTTATAGATAGACAGTGCCTTCTCTTTATCCTTCTCCTTCCACACCCAAACCACTTTCCCTTCTGGTCTTTTGAAAAGCTCCTTGTTTTTCTGGTAATACTCCAATAACTCCTGCTCTGTAGGCTTGTAATCCTTGGATACATCCGCAGAGGTTATAAGGTAAAGACTACCGCTTAAGAGGGTGCTGTCTGCGAGGAGGTTTATCTCCAGCTCCTTCTCTGTAAGGTAAACGCCGTTGGTTAGAAAGCTAAGGAGTTTTTGAATGCTAAGCATTTTTCTTATGTATTCCTCGTATTCCTCTGGTGTCATACCTATTCTTGAGAGCACCTCTTTGTATTTGGAAGAGCTAAAGAGCCCACCCTCTTGAAAGGATGGGTCAGACTTTATAACCTCAACCACCTCTTCGTCGCTTGCGATAAGGGAAAGACTCTTTGCCTTTTGATAGAGTAGCTCTTGGGCTATAAGGTTAGAGAGAACCTGCTCCCTTATGAGCTCTTCCATCTGTGGGTTTTTCAAAAGGTCAGAAAACCTCAAAAGCTCTCTTCTGTAGTCTTTGAGGGTTATACACCCTGAGCCAACTTCTACCACACACCTCTTAGAAGGAGAAGTTATATCGCTAATACCCCCTGTAAAGAAGAGCCATAGGAAAAACCCACCGGTAGCCAAAGCTATGATGGCTACGGTTATGTTCTTGTGCTTGTGCAAAATGGAATACATGGGAGAAAATTTTAGCATATATTATTTTGAATTCCTTTTTAGGAGGGTTAATATGCTAAGCAAAGAACAGCTTGAGCTTTTGAGAGAGAAACTTTTGGAGGAGAAGGCAAAATTTCTTGAACGTTACAAAAAGAAAGAAGACACACAGGCACGCATAGGAGAAGAGGTAAAGGAGCCTGGGGACTTGGAAGACATAGGTCAGATGACCTACACGCAGGAGCTTCTTGATACCCTATCCTCAAGGGAATTTTTCATCATTAAGGAAATAGACCACGCCCTTAGCAAAATGCAGGCAGGAACATACGGCATATGTGAATACTGCAACGAAGAGATACCCTTTGAAAGGCTCATAGCTATACCATGGACGAGATACCACGCACACTGTGCGGAGAAGGCGGAAGAGGAAGGCATATTGCCCACCTACCCAGCCTTTACCTTTGAGACAACCATACCAGAGGAGATGGAAATCCAAAGGGAAGACATAACAGAAGCATGAACTTTGAGTTTTACCTGCCCGTTGAGATAATCTTTGGTGTAGGCTCCTTAGAGAAGGTTGGACAAGTAGGCAAACGCTTTGGCTACAGAGTCCTTATAGTCACTGGAAGGAAAAGCACAAAGGAGAATGGCTCTCTTCAAAGGGTGATTGAATCCCTTAGAAGAAACGGTGCGGAAGAGGTTTTCCTATTTGACGAGATTGAGCCAAACCCCACAGACAAAGGCGTAAACAAGGCAAGTGAGCTTGTGGTAAGGGAAAAGATAGACTACATTGTGGGTCTTGGTGGAGGGAGCAGTCTTGACAGTGCAAAAGCCATATCCATAGTGTCTTCTAACGAAGGCTACGCATGGGACTATGTGAACTATCCCGAGGGTCCAAGGCTCATACCCTTTTTGAATAGACCTGTGATATGCATTCCTACTACTGCGGGAACAGGAAGCGAGGTAAACAGGTATTCAGTCCTTTCAAACCCAATAAGAAGGGAGAAGCTGGTTATATCTCACTCCTTAAACTATCCAAGGGTAGCCATAATAGACCCATCCCTGACCGTAAGCATGGACGCAAAGCTTACTGCCATAACAGGCATAGACGCCCTTATGCATGCCCTTGAATCCCTTACCAACAGACTTTCCAACATCCTTGCGGAAGAGCTTGCCATAAGAGCCATAAGCCTCATAAAGCAGTGGCTACCCATTGCCGTACAAGAGCCAGAAAATCTTCAGGCAAGGTCTTATATGAGTTATGCAAGCATGCTCGCAGGCATTGCCATAGACAGAAAAAGGGTAGCCCTTATACATGGTATGGAGCATCCCGTGTCCGCCCACTATCCTCAAGTAGCTCATGGAGAAGGTCTTTCTGCTCTTGCGGTAGCCATTACGGACTTTAATTACAAAGGAAACCCACAAAAATACACCCTCTTTGCAGAGCTTATGGGCTACGAGCCAAAGCCTCACATGGCAGTAAAAGCCCTTGAAGATTTCTTAGAAAGGGTTGGCATGAGGCTGAGCCTCAAAGACCTTGGCGTGGAAAAGGATAAACTTGAAAGGCTTACAGAGGATGTGTATATGCTCTCAAGAGGCTTGTTTGCCATAAACCCCGTAGAGCCTACCCTTGAGGATGTGCAAAGGCTCTATGAAAGGGCATATGAGGGATATTGAGTGTCAGTATTTATGATTTAACGCATAGCAACCCCTTAAGAATTTCATTATATTGTAATACGCTTTAAAACCTTTAGGAGGTGCTAACATGTATGGAAACCACATAGTAGATGTTCCAGAGGACGCAGTGGTTAACATAAACTACGTGGTGCTCAAAGAGGGTGTTACCCTTGACGATGTGGCAGAAAGGGTGGCATATCTGTGCGAGCACGTAAAAACTTACCACTCAGACACAGGCTTTTACGGAGGCTTTGTGTCACTCAACACTGGCGGTGTCTCCCTTGAGGGCTCAACCGCAGGTCAGACCACAGAGCACCCACTCAAAAACAGAGAGGTGCTTATCATTACCTTCTGGAGGTCCTTGGAAGACCACGAAGAATCCCACAGAAGCGAAGGCTTTAACAAGCTCTTTAAGGAGCTAACCGAGCTCGCAGAAAGCACCCACGAAGTGGTCTATCAGATGCTTTGGCAAGGCAAAGCCTATGACCCTGAAATGGCAAGGAAGGCAAGAGAAGCAAAAGAGGCAAACTGCGTCAGCTGTTAATCCTCCCAATACTCCGCCCCACAGTCCTTCTTTTCCCAAACCACAACCTTGGAGACTGTGGGGTATTTCTCCTTGACCTTGTGATAAATCCACCTTGCCATATTCTCCGCACTTGGAGAGAAGTCCACAAACTCGTTCAAAAGCCTGTAGTCTGGCAGTAGCTCTCTCAAGAAGGCGTCAACCTCCAAGAAATCGTAGCCCATACCACCTGCATCCACCTTGTCCGCCCTTATGTGCACCTCTACCATCCATGTGTGTCCATGAATAGGCTCTGGAGCACCATGATAGTCTGTTAGAAAGTGTGCCCAGCTAAATTTTTTCCTTACTATCACATTCCAAGGCATTAGTTCCTCTCCTCTTATTAGCCTTTGTGCGTAGCTTACACAAAATAAAAGCTCTTTTGCACTTTCTTTTTTAGCTTTCATGTAGCCTTCCTAAAGCCTCATGCCTCTTTCCATGCAGGTTCATGAAGCCAGAAATACTCTTCCCTCTCTGGTCCTGTAGAAAGCATAACCACTGGCACTTTAAGGTATTTTTGAATGAAATCAATATACTCCAAAGCCTCCAAGGGCATAGTAGATAAACTTCTTGCACCTCTTGTATCCTTGAGCCATCCTTTAAAGGTCTTATAAACAGGCTTTACTCTTTGAAGAAGACTTAAGCTCGCAGGAAAGTGGTCTATCCTCTTGCCATCCACCTCGTAAGCTACACAGACCTTTATCTCCTCAAAGGCATCCAAAACATCAAGCTTTGTTAATATAATGCCGTCAAGACCGTTTACCTCCACCGCATGCTTG
>JAXSOH010000064.1:0-9038 GCA_037925805.1 Aquificaceae bacterium | reverse complement strand
AAAAAATCCACAGTTAGTTATTCTGCCAACAATAACATCTATATCCTGCCTTGGCATGTTTGATTCTTTTTCAGCCACCTTTATACCGTTAATATATACCTCCACCACATTTACACCACCATCAAGGTCAAGTATCCAGCCACCTATACCCCTTTCATCAATGAAGTCCACATGACCGTATACACCCCTATGTCTATCAACTATGCGTGAGCCTATCATTTCCTAACCCACCCCATTTTTGACATGGCTAATAACCCTTTCTATACCTCCGAGGTATTTTGTGTATATTATATACGAAGCGGTGAAAATTTCAAGCAAACTTTTCTTAGTATTGCGTCTTGAGCAAGTAAGCATATCCAAAGTCAAACCCCACCCTGCATAGAAAGGCATACCAAAGCATACAACTTGTTTGTTCATAAGCAAAGCCTCAAACCCCATCTGGGAGCTGATAGTATATATTATATCAAAGCCTTCTATAAGGTCAAAAGGGTTGTAGTTTTGAGTTATTAATTGCACCTTGCCTTTTAGCCTTGGGTTTTTGTCTACATAAGGGTAAAGATAGCCTTTTTTTCTACCTGAGATGGTTTGTGGATGGACTTTAATGAATATCTTCGCCTTTGGATAGTTTTCTATTGCGTAGAAAAGCATATTTATAAATGTATCCTTATTTGCCATACCCAACACTACAGACATATCTTCATAAGTTTGGTCTATCAATAGCACCTTCTCTCCATATTCTGGAAGCTCTTTTTTATCAAAAGGGACATGGTTATTATACTTACTTATTCTATTTCTCAAAACAAGTTTGAGAATATGCTCACCGTAGTTTAATAGGTCTGGTTGTATATCTTGTTTTATGAGTTGTTCTAAGAGAGAGGGTTGGTTTGCGTTGTAATATATACCTATGGTGTCAACTATTAGAGAGTTGGTTGGATCCTCTGGTCTTTTTGACCTTATAAAGCCTTCTTCCAAAGCCCAGTAGGGTAGAGCCCACTCCTTTGCCTTTTGCATAGCTTTTTTTGCGGTTGGCTTGTGCCCCCAGCCTGCTATAGCTATAAGCCCTTCTGGAGACCTTGGGTTCAAGATAACCCTATGACCCAAAAGCTCTTCAAGATATGGCACGGTTTTTAGAATACCTTTTGAGAATATGCCTATCAAGTTATAAACCCCTTCTCCATAAGATACTCAAGTATTTTGTTGGCGGACTCTTCTGGAGATTGCTTAGTGGTGTCCAGGTGTATTTCTGGGTTTTGCGGTGGTTCGTATGGGTCATCTACGCCTGTAAAGTTCCTTATAAGCCCCTGCATAGCCTTTTTGTAGTAGCCTTTTACATCTCTTTGTTGGCAAACTGTAATATCCGCATCCACAAAAACTTCAATAAACGAGCCCTCTGGGAAGTTTTGTCTTACAGTTTCTCTTGCGTGTCTGTATGGGCTTACAAGTGCCACTATGACCGCACCGCCGTGTTTTGCTATCTCTGAGGCAACAAACCCAACTCTTTGAATGTTGGCTATCCTATCTTCTTTACTAAAACCGAGCCCTTTGGAAAGGTGTGTTCTTATAATGTCTCCGTCAAGGAGGGTAACTTTTCTACCTCGGGCATACAGCATCTCAGCAAGGATATTGGCTATGGTGCTTTTTCCTGAGCACGGTAAACCCGTAAGCCATACGCAGAAGCCTGTTTTGTTCTTTGGAGGGTATGCATCTAAGAGGATTTTTGCAACCTCTGGTCTTGTAAACCATTCTGGCAGAGGTATTCCCTTGTAGAGGTAGTTTTCCCTAACCTGTGTCCCAGATAGTTTCCAGAAGTTAATTCCCTTCTCTACCGCCTTATCTATTTCTACGTATGTGTCTAACTCTGGAGCATAGACGAGCTCCTTAAAAGATACCATCTTTATGCCTATCTCTTCTTCGTATTTTTTAAAAAGTTCCTGTGCGTCATAAGGTCCATAAAAGGGCACGCCAGCGGAGTTTAGACCTGGGTCTGCGTGAAACCTGCCTACTATGAAATGGGTAGCTCCATAGTTCTTCCTGATTATTCCGTGAAGCAGTGCCTCTTTTGGTCCTGCAAACCTCATGGCGTAGGGTATAAAGACCAAAAGGCTTCTTTCTTTTGGGTAATAGTGGTTGTATAGGGCTATGTAGGTTCTCATGCGTATGTGGGGGTCTACGTCATCCTTTTTACTTGGTCCTACAGAGGGGGTTATAAGCAGTGCACCTTCTATTGCTTCCATTGCCCTTTTTGTAAGCTCTTCGTGGGCTCTATGCATAGGATTTCTTGTCTGGAAGGCTACAACCCTTTTATATCCCTTTTGATTTATCCAATTATTTACCTCTTCTGGTGAAGGGTAATACTCTAAAAAGCTGTATCGTTTTGGTCTTTGTATGGGGGTTATGCTTCCAGAAAGGCAGTTAGTTCCAGTGAGGTATATATAGCTTACAAAGGGGTGTTTTAGGTCTGTTGTTCCGAGCGATAGCATTGCTTCCTCTTCTGGGTTTCTTTCAAAGACCTCTTCTATTTCCATTATGGCTATGGGTATGTTATATTTGTCCGCAAGGACAACTCTGTCAGAACCAGAAATCTCCCTTAACTCTTCTTTTCCTATAGATAGTATCACCGGCAATGGAAACAGCTGTCCATTTTTTAATCTCATGGTATGCAAAACGGACTTATAGTCCTCCTTACCCATAAAACCCGTTAAAGGTTTATAGGCACCCAGCATGAGAAGTTCAAGGTCACAGAGTTGAAAGTCATCTAACTGTATTCTTGGAAGTTTTGCACAAAGCTCCATAAGCTCTTTTAGGTTTTCCTTACTTCTAACTTCTCTTTCCATGGATATTACCTTGTGAGTATTCTTATTTGGAATATGGGAGTTATTATATCAGAGATGGTCTGGAGGAATTTTCTCAGTTGCACAGCGGGTGCTGTGGAGACATAGACTATGTCTTTGTCCTTTAGTTCAAACTCCCTTAGCAAGAAAAAGCTTTCTCCCCTTGATAGGTCAAAGTTATAGACCGTTGGCACTCGCCCATCTTGGGTTATGGCACGGGGTTGCACTCCAAGAGCTACTAAGTTTTCTGGTTTTTCTAACCTAAAAACGAAAACACCCTTTGCGTGGGCTATGTCATCCCTTAACCCACCAACCCTTGCTAAGGCTTGTGCCAAGGTTATACCCATGGCTTCGAACTCAAGCTCTTCGTTCTTACCGGTAGCACCAAGAAAAGATGCACTTTGAGATTTGTATACTACGGTTATGGTGTCGCCTGGTGAAAGGTTTAGGTTAAGCTGTGGGTCTTTGAGAAGAAGCTCAAAGGGTATTTCTATGCTCTTGCCTTTTCTGTTGAGTTTAATTATAGTCTTGTTTACTGGAGCATTTATTCCACCTACAGCAGATATAACATCGAGCAAGGTGTATATGTTGTATGAGAGGGGTATGCTTCTGCTTTCCCTGACGTTTCCTGCTATGGTTACCTTTGCAGAGCGATGGTCTAAGACTCTTACAACTACTTGTGGATTGTTTGCTTTTCTTTTAAGCCTCTCATATATTTCTGCGGATAATTCTTCTGGGGTTTTACCTTTGACGTTTACAAAACCAGCAAAGGGTACATTTATGTTTCCATTTTCGTCCACCTGCTGGGCTGGGACTTGAAAAACTGAAGGACCAGCTTGAATTAGTGAGCTTGCCTGTGAAAAGAGGACTGCTGGGGGTTGCTCGTAGATTATAACCTCCACCACATCCCCAATATCAAGTCTTGGAAAGAAACGTTCCGCTTGGAACTCCTTAAGGTTGCTAAGAAAGTCTTTTTCCTTGGAGGTTTTCAAAAAATTTATGGCTTTTGTGTTAGGTTCAACAAGCTGTATAAAATCCTCTGTGGCTTCTTGTCTTATGGCTGAAGTGCTGGGTCCAGACTGGGGAAGCATTGTAGAACAGCTGTATAGGAAGACAAATGATAATACTGTAAGACTCTTTTTAAAGAAGGCAAGCACATAAGAATTATACACCATAGTAGCAGATATAAAAGCCCGAGGGGCACTAAAGCCCCATATCTTGAGCCTGCTCTTCTGTTAAGTGCCTATCCTCCTTAGATTCTCTCTGCACAGATTCACATCTATCAAGAAGTTCTTTTAACCTTATAGGTGCTTCGGTAAGTGGCAGAGATGAGTCGTAGACCTCTGCTTTTACTCCACACTCCTTCATGGCTTCGTAGAGCATCCTAAGCCCCTTTTCTGCTTCTGGTCCGTTTCTACGCACCACCCATATCCAGTCTGGGTTGAGTTTTCCTTCTTTGTGGAGGTCTCTTATGGCGTTTGCCACGCCTTCGCCAAGGGTTACATCTATCCTTGTGTTGTTGGCGGTTCCACCACAGACCAATACTCCCCTTATACCGGGCTTGGAGAGTATTATCCTTGTTATCTTATACATCTTCTCCGCAGGCGGGTTTCCTCCTATGTCGGTAAAGTTGGCAGGTTTTAGACCCATGGCGTATGTGGTTTCTATGGTAACCGTTGAGCCACCACCTCCAAAGGTCATCATGGCAATATCTCCATCCACTTCCACATAAGAGCCAGCCTTTCCTCTGTGGTCATCCCTGTCTATAAGAGAGGCTTCTATCTCTCTTTCTGTGGGTGGTCTCTTCATGGCGGTTCTCACTCCGTATATCTTGGCGGGTGGAACGCTGGCATCGTCGTCAATGGTCACCACTGCATCAAGGGCAAGGACTCTCTGCTTGCCACCCACATCGCATATGGCAAGGGGGTTTATCTCCAAGAGCCTTGCTTCTGCTTCCCAGAAGGCTTTCCACATATTGGATATAACCTCAGAAAGCTCTCTCAGGACTCCCATGTATTCCTGAGGAAAGCCAAGCTCAAGGAGATAGTTTCTAACCATATGGGGATATAGTCCCTTTATTGGGTCAATGACCCAGCTTTTGACCTTTTCTGGTGGAACTTCTTCTATGTCCATGCCTCCCTCAAGGCTAAGGGTAAGCACTGGCGATCTAACCTCTGTGGAATAGGTAATAGAGGCGTAGAGCTCTTTTAGTATGTTAGCCTTTTCGCTCACGAGAAGACCTACTGGCATCTCGCCATAAACAGGGTAGTTAAGGAGTGCATTAAAGGTTTCTACAGCTGACTCTGGGCTTTTGCAAAGTTTTACCGCTCCAGCTTTACCCCTTTTGCCTACGAGCACTTGGGACTTTATTACACACTCACCCAACTGGTTTATAAAGTTTACAATATCATCGCTCAGATGGTCTCCGAACATATACTTTGGGGTAGGGACTCCGTATTTTTTAAACAGCTTGTCATAGGCTTCATACTCATAAAGGTTCATAGGCTTCCTCCTTTCTTGGAAATTGATATGATTAAAATTATACCATTCTGGTAGTTAACATAAGCCACGAATGGAGTTAATATATTAATGTGCGTAAAGTCCTTTTTATCCTTTTGGGTTTCTTGGGTGCGTTCCTTTTTATCTCCTTAGCCTTTATACTAATCCTGTCTGCCAACCTTCCCCCAGTGGAAGCCCTAAGAGACTGGAAGCCTCCAGTGGCTACCATAGTCTATGATGCAAAGGATAGACCCTTTGGTGATGTGGCGGTGCAAAGGAGATACTATGTAAGTCTTGAAGATATACCCCTTCATGTTAGACACGCTTTCGTATCTGCAGAGGATAAGAACTTCTACAGGCATCCAGGCGTTGACCCTGTAGCCATATTTAGGGCTACCCTTACTAACATAAAGCATAGGGAAATTCGCCAAGGTGCATCCACCATAACCCAACAGGTGGCGAGAAACCTCTTTCTAACACCAGACAAAAGCCTAAAGAGAAAAATAAGAGAAGCTCTTTTGGCACTTAGGATTGAAAGGTATTTTACAAAGGAGCAGATATTAGAGATGTATCTAAATTACATATACCTTGGTCAGGGAGCCTACGGCGTGGAAGCAGCCTCAAGGATATACTTTGGGAAATCTGTAAAGGAGCTCACCATTGATGAGGCTGCAATCTTGGCAGGTCTTCCAAAGGCACCTACACGCTATAATCCCTTTAGAAATCAAGATAGGGTAAAAGAGAGAAGAGACTATGTGCTTGGGCGTATGTATGAAGATGGATACATTACAGAAGAGGAATACAGAAAGCTTACAGAAAAACCAATAAAAGTTAGGTTAGAGAACAGGTATTACGGGATGGACTATTTCCTTGATTATCTGAAAGACTATCTTGCAGACAAGTATGGCGAGTTTATTTTGGCTGGAGGATATAAGGTATACACCACTGTGGATAAGGACCTTCAGGAGCATGCAAAGGAATCTTTGAAGCGAGGCATTATGAAAGTTGCCAGGGCGAACAATATACCCTTTTTACCTGAAGACCCATATGAAGCTGCAAACAGATACAAGGAGCAAAATATTGAACTAAAGCCGGGCAGGGTATACATAGGGAAGGTGCTTTCTGTAAATGGAGAAAGGCTTAAGTTGGAGCTGGGAGAGCACGAATTTGACCTTGAGAAAAAGAACCTACCTATTGAAAAAGGAGACTTCGTGCTGGTAAGACTCTATCAGGAAAAGAAAAGCAAAGAGATAAGGGCAGAGGTGCTTCCAGACCTGCAGGGAGCTCTTGTAAGCCTTGATGTGAAAACGGGTGCTATAAGGGCTATGGTGGGTGGGTATTCTTACCTAAGAAGCTCCTATAACAGAGCTGTTTACGCAAAGCGTCAGCCGGGTTCTGCTATAAAGCCTGTAATATACCTTGCAGCTCTTATGAAGGGCTATACGCAAGCAACTTTAATAGATGCTACTCCAAGGGGTTTTTATGACCCATCTACAGGCAGAGAATGGGTTCCTGATAATTATGAGGGTGCGGAATACGGTCAGATTACTCTAAGAACTGCTTTGGCAAAAAGCGTAAACACTGCCACGGTGAACCTCCTTGCGGATATAGGCTTTGACCTGCCTATAGAATTGGGAAGACTTCTTGGTATTGAGCTAAAACCCTACTATTCTATGGCTCTTGGCAGTGTAGAGGCCACCCCTCTCCAGCTAACATCCGCCTTTCAAACCTTCGCAAACCTTGGAGTCAGATGTGAGCCATACTTTATAAGAAAGATAGTAGCACCAGACGGCTCTGTTATTGAAGAAAACTCTCCAAAGTGTGAGCAGGTCCTTCCTCCACAGGAGACAAGAGTTCTCGTGGATATGCTAAGAGCTGTGGTGCTTGAGGGAACCGCGGTATCCGCAAGCTCTCTGCAAAGGGTAGTGGCAGGAAAGACTGGAACTACCAATGATTACATGGACGCATGGTTTGTGGGCTTCTCACCTGACATAGTGGCTGGCGTATGGGTAGGCTTTGACACAAAGAGGAGCATGGGTAGAGGAATGGCAGGCTCAAGGGTTGCACTTCCCATATGGATAGACTTTATGTCCGTTGCGGTATACATGTATCCCAACAAGAATTTTCCTATACCAGAAGGTGTAGTCATGGTAGATTGTCCAAAGCCTATGCTTTTTGTGGAAGGCACTGAGATTATATGTTACGCTGATGAACAGTCAGAAACTCCACAAGAGAAAAACGAACTGGAAGGTATAGTAGACCCTAAATATTTGCATAAAGAGGCTCCAAAGGTTGAGGAAATTCCCTAATGAGAGAAATCTTGCTTGAAAGCACTTTTGTGAGCATAGATGTGGAAGCCACAGGTGTTGACCCCTCAAAGTCCGAGATAATTGAAATTGCCTGTGTTAGGGTTGAAGGTGGAGTTATAACAGAGAGGTTCTCAAGCCTTGTATATCCGGGATACCCCTTGCCTCAGAGAATAACAGACCTCACAGGCATAACCAACGCCATGCTTGTGGGAAAACCAAAGATGGAAGATGTCCTTCCAAAGTTTCTCAGGTTCGTAGGTGATAGTGTCATAGTCGCCCATAGGGTGGAGAAGGATATTGCTTTTATAGACAAGTATTACAGACAGCTATATGGCAAAAGATTTAGACATCCTCACATATGCACTCTCAACCTCGCTAAAAACATACTGCCAGAGCTTAGGAGATATTCTCTAAAAGACCTTGCGGACTACTTTGGGATAGAATACAGACGCATTCATAGAGCCATGGATGATGCACAGACAACCGCTCTTGTGTTTCTTGAGCTTCTCAAACTACTATGGCATAGGCTTGGTATAGGGGACTACCTTGGGGTAAAAAGGCTTTCAAAGGGGTAGAAGGTTCTTTATTTTTTCCATAATTCCACTTTTTACCTCCACACCATCATCCTTTAGCTCTTTGGCAAGCTTTTCAAGAAGCCCCCTGAGTGCACTGCTTAGATTTTTGGGAACTTCTATACGAAAGGTTATTATCAAGTTGCCCGCGCCACCACCCACAGGGAACCCATAGCTTGGTAAAGTCTTTGTTGACCCACACTCCGTTCCCGGCTGGACAAAGACCTCTATTTCTCTACCATCAAGCCACCTTATTCTCGTAGTGCCACCGAGCACCGCCATAGGAAAGGATATGAACTTCTCCATATAAAGGTCTTTGCCTACTTTTTTAAAAACTTCATGTGGTTTTATGCCTATTCTCAAATACAAGTCTCCTGGCTCTCCGCCCCTTTCTCCTGTATGACCAAAGCCCGAAACCTTCAAAACCTCACCCTCGTCCGTCCCGGGTGGAATGCTTACCCTTACCTTGCTTCTTTTTGCAACCCTGCCTCTTCCTCCGCAGGTAGGACACAGGTTCTTTATTATGTAGCCTCTTCCTTTACAAACAGAGCAAGGTCTTGGAAAGTTAAATATGCCACTGACCCTTCTACCAGTTCCTCCGCAGGCATGGCAGGTCACCCTTTCCATTTGACCCCTATATCCCTTGCCCTCACAGTCAGGACAGTCTACCCAACGGTCATATTCTATTTCCTTTTCACATCCCAGAGCTGACTCTTCAAGGCTTAGTTCTAACTTTAACCTTATGTCCTGTCCCCTTTTGGGCTTTGGAGCTTTTCTCATACCCTGCCATATGCTCTCAAGGAAGTCTTGAATGTATTCCATGAAGT
>JAXSOH010000063.1:0-9185 GCA_037925805.1 Aquificaceae bacterium | reverse complement strand
AATCTATTTCTCGGTTTGGGGAGTTGAGGCGTATGTGGTATAGTATAAACAGGGGGTGGAATTTTGACAGAAGTTTAAAATTTGCATTGTTGGACAGAGCAATGTTCAAGTGGAATTGAGTTTCTGGAAGTGTTTATTATACATATCATGCTTAGTCAAAGCAAAGTCTTTCAACAATTTTAAGCTGTGTGTTAGCAATATTGCATGGGTGAAAATCTATACTGCGGTGGCTTCTTACGCTCTGCATACAATGTGGAAGATGAACCTAAGCTAACTTGCAACTTGCGTTATTATAACATCTCATGAAGCTCTTTATAGTGGAAAGCCCTACAAAGGCAAAGACAATAGCTAAGTATTTAGGGGAAGGTTGGATAGTTAGAGCTACTCTGGGTCATATAAGGGACTTGCCAAAGGATAAGCTCGGAGTGGACGAGGAATCCCTAAAGCCAACCTTTGTATGGGTAAGGGGTAAAAGGGAGCTTATGGAGAAGTTAAAGGCTTTGGCTCGCAAGGCAGAGTCCATATACATAGGCACAGACCCAGACAGAGAGGGAGAAGCCATAGCTTACTTTATCTATAAGGAGCTTGAAAGCCTTAAAAAGCCCATAAGTAGAGTAGTTTTCTATGAGGTCACCTCTCAAGGTATAAGGTCTGCCATACAAAAGCCTACTGTTATAAACCAAAACCTTGTAAAGGCACAGTTTGCCAGAAGGGTGCTTGATAGGCTCATAGGCTATAAGCTTTCTCCCTATCTGTGGAGAGCCCTTAGCAGAAATACCCTCTCGGTGGGAAGGGTTCAATCTCCTGCCCTAAGGCTCGTAGTGGAAAGGGAAAGGGAGATAATGGCTTTTAGAAAAAAGGAATACTACTACATAAAGGTGGTCTTTGAAAAGGATGGCGTGGAGTTTTCTGCCCTTTGGGACTATAGATTTGAAAAGCCAGAAAATGCCAAGCCCTACCTTGAAAAGTTAAAATCTGCCCTTTTTGAAGTCTTAAGCTATGAAGAGAAAGAAGAAAAACATGAACCTCCAAAGCCCTTTATAACTTCAAGTCTTCAGACAGTAGCCAGTGGGGTTTTAAAGGTTGGTGTGGAGCAAGTGCAAAAGATGGCTCAAAAGCTCTACGAAGAGGGTTATATCACCTATCCAAGGACGGACAGCTATAGGATGAACCCACAAAAGGCAGAGGAGTTTATGAAATACATTGAAAAGACTTACGGAAGGGAGTATGTGGGTAGGCTAAGGAAGTTCAAAGAAAAGGAGCTCTCTCAGGGTGCTCATGAATGTATAAGACCCACAGCACTAAAGGTCCCACCTCTTAAGGGAAGGGAGTTAGACCTTTATATGCTTATACTAAAGAGAACCCTTGCAAGCCTTTCAAGCCCTGCGGTCTTTCTCAAAAAGAAGGCGGTCATAGTGCCCATATACGAAAAGAGGAAGGGTGAAGATATGAGGTTTTTAGCTAAAGGTTCGGAGCTTGTCTTTGATGGATACTTGAAAATTTACCCAGAAGAAAAGGAAATCGTAAAACTGCCATCTTTGAAAGAGGGAGAGGTTTTAAAGCCCAAAAAGATACTACTTGAAAAGAGACAAACCCAGCCACCACCAAGATACACAGAGGGTTCTTTGGTTAAAAAACTTGAGGAGCTTGGTATAGGCAGACCCTCCACCTATGCGACCATATTAAAGACCTTAAAGGAGCGAGGCTATGTGGTGGAGGAGAAGGGACACCTAAAGCCTACAGAAATAGCCTTTGAGGTGGCGGACTTTTTGCAGGAAAACTTCCCAAAGGTAATAGACTATGCCTTTACAAGCCAGATGGAGGGGGGTCTTGACAAGGTGGAAGAGGGTCAAAGGGACTGGCGTGAGGTGGTAAGGGAGTTTTTCTCACAGGTTAAATCGGAGCTATAATTTATAGTTTCAAATGGATACCATTCTTGATAAGTTTAAAGGCGTTATCCTTGGCGGTGCCATAGGCGATGCCATTGGCAAAAGTCTTGAGGATGTGCCTTTGGCAGATGTGCTTGAATTTTATGATGGCAAGGTGAACTACTTTGTAGAGCCACATCCTCTTAGTCCCTCTGTGGGTCTTGAGCCAGAAAAAACTTCTGATGAGACCACCATAAGCGTGCTACTTGCTCAAAGTATAGTGGAGAAAAAATCCTTAGACCCTTACCACTTTTTTGAAAAGCTCAGAGACTGGGCGAGTAAAGAAGAAAGCCACAGATACCCAGACCCTGCACTGATTACCGCCATAGACCTTATATCCTCTGGTGTAGGTCTTGAGGATGCGGGGCTTGTATCTTCTTCTGTGGAGGGGGTGCTCAGATGCGTTATAACTGGGCTTTTCCACTACTACAATCCACATATTGCTGTTGAGGCTGGGAGGCTTGTAAGCTTAATTACACACAGAAGCAAGGAGATATACGATGCCAGTGCTTTGGTTTCTGCCCTTGTTAGCTACCTCGTGCTTGAGAGCCTTGACCTAAGAGACCCAGTGGAGAGGTTTGCACTCCTTGAAAGCCTTAAAAACTTTCTAAAATATGACAAAAGCAAAAGATACCTTGACCATGTGAAGAAACTCTTAGAAGAAGAAGCTAACACAGAAGAAGCCATAGAGCTTATAGGAAACTCCACCTATGTTTTTGAAGCCTTGCCTCTTGCACTTTTTATCTTCTTAAGGCATGTGGACGACCCTATAGAAGCCTTCTGGGAAGGAGTAAACGCCTGCGGGATGGTGGGAGGAGACACGGACGCCATAGGATACCTTGTGGGGTCTTTTGTGGGTGCATACGCTGGAGTGTGGGTCTTTCCTTTGGAACTTCTTGAAAATTTGGAAAACTACGAGTATTATATTCTTTTGGCAGAAAAACTTTACAATACTACCATGGAATTTCTTGAAAGGAGGAGATAAGATATGGCTTACAAACTTCAGGAAGCCTTTTTAAACACCGCAAGGAAAAGAAGGGTAAAGGTCACCATCTACCTTGTTAACGGCGTAAGACTTCAGGGAAGGATAAGGTCCTTTGACCTATATACCATTCTTATAGAGGATGGGCGTCAACAAACCCTTGTTTACAAGCACGCCATAACCACCATAATACCTGCAGAGAGAATGGAAATAGAATTTGAAGAGGAAGGATTGCCAGGGGCTGTATAGCCCCCTGTTTTTAAAACATGCCCGGAGGCTTGCCCTTAGAAACCACAAGCCTTTCTACTGGTTGACCACCCTTTAGATGGCTTTGGACTATCTCATCCACATCTGAGGGTTTTACATTTCCATACCATACTCCCTCAGGATAGACCACAACCGTAGCTCCAAGACCGCAAGGTCCAAGACAGCCCGTAGGTGTGACCGCAGTGCTCATAAGAAGCTCTGGGTCCATTTGCAGTTTTTCCATGAGCTTCATGTATATGTCCCTTCCGCCCTTCTCCGCACAAGAGCCCATAGGATGACCTGGTGGTCTTTGGTTTACGCAAACAAAAACGTGCCTAAACTCCATCGGATACCTCCTTGAAAAGTTTTGAAAGAATTCTACCAGAGAGTTTGGAAATTTTGTATGAGGCTAATCACTTTTTAAGGAGGGGAGGAAGAACCTCCCCAAGGTGGTTTAGAACTTCCAGTTAAGACCTATGGCTATAGCGTCTTGGGCATTCTGGGCTTCTACTTCCATACCCATGCCTGCATTGTCTGTTGCCTTTACCTTCTTGTTAAAGGCACGCTTGTATGCAAAGTCTACTCCAAAGGTCTTTGTAAACTCATATCCAAGACCGAGGGTTATGTGCTGTTCTGTAATGGCTGGGAAGCCTATAAGGTTAAACCACGCTATATTAAAGTCGCTAAAGGGTGCAGAGAAATTGGGTATCCTATTGGCATTCATGGGATTCTTAGCTCCACCCCTTATGGGAGACTTTCCATAGTTATAACCTGCCCTAAGAGCAAGGTTTTCCATAGGCTTAAACTCCCCACCAAGAGCTACAACTAACTGGTCTTTCCATTGGAACTGCTTATATCCATCCGCCTTGCTCCATCCTATCCACCTTAAATCCATACCCACCTTAAGGCTATCCATAGGCTTTACGCCTAAACCAAGGGCAAGCTCCATAGGCTGTTGGAGCTTAAGGTCTTCAAAAAGACCATTACCATCGCTGTCAAAGACCCTCTTATAAGTCATGGAAACGGGGCTCTGGTAAGTTATACCTGCATACACAAAGTCTCCCATGTTGTAAGCTAAGCCAAGCTGAAAGCCCATACCGTAAGTTTGAGATTGACCTCCTCCCGCATTCCAACAGTTGTTAGTCATTGGCTGACACATGTTTGCTCCCATATCCAGTGAGCCATAAGCCAAGTGAAGAGCACCTGAAACAGATATGGCGTCGTTTACCTTATAGGAAAGGGTTGGTATAACACGCATAAACTGAAAGCTCGTATGCATGTTGGCGAGTCTTGAGTCCTTGTTTCTATAGTCCACGCCCATACCTGAGACACCAAAGGCACCTATACCAAAGCTCAGGTTATTATTAATCTGTTGCACTATACCAACTTCCGGGACAACAAACATGTCCGCCTCACTGGTAGCAGAGGCTGGAGGATTCATAGGACCCATGGGGGTCACGTTAGTTTTTGCCTTAACCTTAGGCATAAAGAGTATTCCACCAAACTGAGCGTTAAAACCCTTATACTGGCTCATCCAAGCAGGGTTTCTAAAGATAGAGTCCGTAGGTCCAACTGGCATACCCACACCTATGCCACCCATACCTCTTGAGGCTGGAGATACACCTATTAGGTTATCCCCGTTTGTGGCAAAAGAGAGCCCTGCAATTCCTAACAAGGCAGTTAAAGCGAGAGCCTTTTTCATAGCCTTTACCTCCCTTCAAAGGTTTTCTCTCACATTTTATCCTTCACAGTAATAAGTTTGCAATTCAAAGGACTTATAAGGTTTTAAGTCTACGTTATATAAGAATTTCAGTATATTCCTATAAGTTTTCAATCAAGACAGCTCTATTTTGCAAGCACTCTATAAGTTTCTCTATGCCTTCCCTCTTTACAAAATACACCCTTCCACCCAAAGGAACACCATATTCCTTCATAGGTTTTATTCTTACATATCCCAAGTTTTTACCTGCAATGTAGCCTGTTATGTAATCTGGGTCATCGCTCCAGCATAGCTCCGCTATAACTCCGCAATGTATATTCTTTGTAGCAAGGGCAAGGGCATCAAGAAGTCTTTCAAGGTATGGCTTTTTTAATCCTCTTTCTCTCAAAACCCTCTTGACCTCTTGCCTGTCCTTCCAGTCCACCCTTACAGTTCTTATGCCTCTTTCCTTGTCTGGCTCAAGCCGTTCACCTGTTTGAATATCCATTAGCACAGCACCTCTCATATTGCCACCCTTTGGGTTTGCTCCCCTCTTTAGGGTCTCAAGTGCCTTCAGGGCTATATCCTCTGGAATGCCTTCCTTTGATAGGCTTTTTATGGCAAAGTTATGGGCTTCTTCTACGCTTTTAAAGTCGTAGCTGTATATGGTAAGTGCCTTTGGAATTGTGGTTATCTCTTCCACCCTTTCAAGGGTTATAACCATCTTGTCATAAGCCTTGGGTCTTTTGATAAGTTCCCTTATAGTCCTTTGAAGGGCGTCAGGTTTTATAAGCCTTTCCGCACCAGATATGTGCTGTCCCTTTAACTCCGCTCTCATACGAAGGCTAAGCATAGTTTTTCCAAAACCTAAAGCCTCTTTTTAGAATTGTAAGCAAGTTTCTACCAGAAAGCAAAAGCTCTGGCTTTTTTGAAAGTGAGGAAAGCACCAACTTCCAGCCTTCTTTGAGGTTTCCAAACCTCATACACACATCTCCCACATGAAAAAGAAAGTATGGCAGGTATTCCTCTGGAATTTTCTCCCTGTAAAAGCTGTAAACCGCCATAGTGCCTTCATAAAGCCTGATGCTTTTGCTACTTCTTTTCCCATGCTCTCTTATCTTTACCGTGTTAGTATCGCAGATTTCTACCTTTAGACCTTTAAGCACCGCCCTAAGGAAGATTTCCCAGTCCTCTCTAATCATGAATTGGTCTTTGTATCCTAAAAAGCTCTCCCTTCTAAAAGCGGTAGCGGATGGGTAGCCTACCATTCCAGAAAACACTAAAATTTTGTGGTCTTTTGGTATCTTTTTTCTTGAAACCCTCAGAATTTTACCCTCCGAGTTTACAAGGGTTCTCGGAAAACTATAAACCATATCCGCAACCTTTAAAGCGTCCCTTAGTTTCTCCACATGGTTTTTTCCCCAAAGGTCATCATGGTCAAGGAAAAAGACATATTCACCCTTTGCTAAGCTAACTCCGAGGTTTCTTGAGTAGCACCTTTCCATGTTCTTTGGGTTGCGATGGTAATGCACCCAGCGAGAAAATTCACTCTTTACTACCTGCTCTGTTCTATCCGTTGACGCATCGTCTATAACTATTATTTCGTCAACCTTTAGGCTCTGCTCCAGCACTGACTGTATGGCTTGTGCTATGTATTGCTCTCCGTTATAGACGGGTATGACCACGCTTACCATAACTTGGAAACCTTCTCCTTTAGCTCAAGCTCGTAGAGAAACTTATACTTAAGGAAGGTGTAAAAGAAGGCAGAAAGGGCAACCATAAAGCCTCTTAGACCATCAAGAAAACCCAATTGGACAAAGTATACCTTAATAAAATGCCAAAGAGGATTGAATATTAGCTTATATAACCTGAACCTTTTGCCTTCACTTTTCATAATTTCCGCCATTGTGTATGCGTAGTGCACCGTTTTTAAATACTGGTCTTTTAGACTTTTGTATGAATAGTGATGTAGGTCTCCCTTTAACCTTCCTACGCTACCGCTAAATATAGCCCTTTCGTGGAGCAATCCTTCAAACCTTACCTTTCCTTTACGAAAAAGCCTAATCCTCCATTCGGGATACCATGCGTGTTTTAAAAAATCTCCCAAGTAATAAGTCCGTCTGCTAACCATATAAATATCATGCTTTGGGTTTTGGATTGCTTCCTTTATACTTTCCCTTAGCTCCTTAGAAACTTCCTCATCCGCATCAAGCACAAACACCCAATCTCCAGAGCAAAGACCTATGCCGCAGTTTAGTTGGTCTGGGTATCCTTGCCATTCTCTAAAAAAAACCTTTGCTCCCAGCTCTTTGGCAATTTCCACAGTTCTATCCGTTGAGCCAGAGTCCACCACGATAACCTCATCCGCAAGTCCCTGCACGCTCTTTATGGCTCTTTCTATGTTTTTCTCCTCGTTTTTTGTGAGAATTAAGACAGACAACATTTTAGGCTTATAATTATAAACTATGGGAAAATTAAGGGTTCAAGATGTAGCAAAAGAGCTTGGTGTTCCAGTCAAAGAGGTGAGAGAAATTCTCAAAGAGTGGGGTATAGATAAGGGGAATTTTGCTTACCTTGATGAAGAAGAGCTTCAGATAGTTTACGACCATTTTTCTGTTCCCAAAGAAAAGCCGGTAGAAAATGGAAGCAAAGCAGTAGCAAAAGAGGAGACCGTAGTAGTTTCTGAGCAGTCCAAAGAAGAAAAGCAAAAAGAAGAAAAAACCGAGCCAAAAAGAGAAGAGAAAAGGCATAGAGACCAAAGGCAAAGGGATAAGAGACACCACGAAAGGGCAAGACAGCCAGCAAGGGAAGCACCACCTCCAAGGCGAGAGAGGGCAGAGGAAAGGGAGAGACCAAGAAGGGCAGAGGAAAGAAGACCCTTCCCAGCGAGGGTTCCTGCACCACCACCCATGCCTCCAACTCGCGAGCAAAGGGTAGAAGAAAAACCTCAAAAACCACAACCAAAGGAAAAACTCAGTAAAAGCGAAGAGCAAATGCTAAAAAAACTCCAACAGCCAGTGAAAAAGGAAAAGAAGGAAGAAAAGGAAGAGGAAATTAAGATAGTTCAAATTCCTGAGGTGATAACAGTAAGAGAGCTTGCAGACCTTTTAAGGACTCCCCCTAACCAGATAATGGCAGAGCTTCTCAAGAGGGGGATACTTGCTACAATAAACCAGACAGTTCCTTCTGATATCGCAGTTCAAGTAGCGGAAGCTCTTGGATTTCTTGCGGAGATAAAGTCGGAGGAAGTGAAGGAAGAGGAGGAGGCAGAGGTCTCTGAAGAGGGTGGAGAGCCAAGACCTCCAGTGGTGGTGGTTATGGGACACGTAGACCATGGAAAGACTACACTTTTAGACACCATAAGAAAGACAAGAGTTGCGGAGAGAGAAAAGGGTGGAATAACTCAGCATATTGGTGCGTCGGTGGTGGAGATGTCAGATGGAAGGAAGATAACCTTTCTGGATACACCAGGTCATGAAGCCTTTACTTCTTTAAGGGCAAGGGGAGCTCAGGTTACAGACATAGCGGTTTTGGTGGTTGCTGCGGACGATGGCGTCATGCCACAGACTGTAGAAGCCATAAACCATGCCAAAGCCTTTAATGTGCCTATAATCGTGGCGGTCAATAAAATAGACAAGCCGGGGGCTGACCCTCAAAGGGTAAGGAGAGAGCTTTCTGAGCTTGGACTAATACCAGAAGAGTGGGGTGGGGATACGGTGTTTGTGGATGTTTCTGCCAAGACGGGGCAGAATGTGGAGACCTTGCTTGAATACATACTCTTGGTGGCAGACCTGCTTGAGCTAAAGGCAAATGCTAATAAGCCAGCAAGGGGGACAATAATAGAGTCTAAACTTGACAAGCAGAGGGGCGTGGTGGCAACAGTTCTGGTGCAAGAGGGAACTCTTAAACTTGGTGATATCTTTGTGGCGGGGACTACCTATGGGCGCGTGAGGGCTATGTTTGATGATAAGGGCAGGAAGGTTAAAGAAGCAGGACCTTCTATGCCCGTTGAGGTGTTGGGGTTTGAAGAGCTTCCCATGGCAGGAGACCAGCTCAAAGTGGTTGAGGATGAAAGAAAAGCCAAACAGATAGCAGAGCAGAGAAAACTCAAAAAGGAGCAGATGGAGAAGGTTGCAAAAGGCTTTGTGCTTGAGGAGGTCTTTAAAAAGATACAAGAAGGAGAACTAAAGGAGCTAAAGCTCATACTAAAAACGGATACAATTGGCTCTTTGGAAGCTTTGAAGAAGTCTCTCTCTGAGCTTTCCACACCTGAGGTTTCTGTAAGGATAATACACGGGGATGTGGGTGGCATAACAGAAAACGATGTTAT
>JAXSOH010000062.1:0-9327 GCA_037925805.1 Aquificaceae bacterium | reverse complement strand
GTTTGCAGGAAAGAAGTTAATTCTCATTATGGCAAGCTTTAGCTTTAATGAGGGCTTTGTCAAGCAATTGTCTAAGGCTAATATATATGCTATGGCTTACAGAGAGTGGGAGTATATGGATATTTTGAACTTTGAGGAGGTGAAAGATGCTTAGAAGTGATAAGGTTAAGAAGGGAATAGAGAGGTCGCCTCATAGGGCACTTCTCAGAGCCTGTGGGCTATCTGATGAGGATTTTGACAAACCTCTTATTGGCATAGCCAACTCTTACATTGACGTAATCCCAGGACATGTGCATTTGAGAGAGTTTGTCCAACCTATAAAGGAAGAGGTTCGCAAGGCGGGTGGTGTTCCTATAGAGTTTAATGTGATAGGTGTGGACGACGGCATAGCGATGGGGCATTACGGTATGCATTATTCTTTACCTTCAAGAGAGCTTATTGCGGACTCCATTGAAACAGTAGTGGAAGCTCACCAGCTGGATGCTCTCATATGCATACCTAACTGTGACAAGATAGTGCCTGGTATGATTATGGCGGTTGCAAGGCTAAACATTCCTGCCATTTTCATAAGCGGTGGTCCTATGCTTGTTGGAGAGGTAAATGGCAAAAAAGTAGACCTCATAAGCGTATTTGAAGGCATAGGTCAGCTCAAGGCTGGGAAGATCACAGAAAGAGAGCTAAAGGTTATAGAGGAGCATGCTTGTCCTACTTGTGGAAGTTGCTCTGGTATGTTTACCGCAAACTCCATGAACTGCATTACAGAGGTTTTAGGTCTGTCTCTGCCTGGCAATGGCACTATTCCTGCGGTAGACCCAAGGAGAGAGCTCCTTGCCCGTAAGACCGCAAGGCAGATAATGGAGCTACTTAGAAAAGATATAAGACCAAGAGACTTGCTAACACAAGAGACCTTTGACAACGCCTTTGCGGTGGATATAGCTATGGGAGGCTCCTCCAATACCATATTGCATCTTTTGGCTATAGCCCGTGAGGCAGGCGTTGAATACGACCTTGCACGCATAAACGAAATATCAAAGAGAACACCCAATATATGCAAAATATCACCCGCATCTCATTACCACATACAAGACCTTGACAATGTAGGTGGAATGCCTGCCATACTCAAAGAGCTTATAAGAGGTGGATATCTACCCTACCCAGATAGACCAACGGTAAGCCTCAAGACCTTTAGAGAAATAGCCCAAGAAGCACCCGATGCGGATGGTGAAGTCATAAGGAGAATAGAAGAGCCATACTCTAAGGAAGGTGGCATAGCCATACTCTTTGGAAACCTCGCACCAGAGGGTGCTGTGGTAAAGACCGCAGGAGTTGACTCTAATATGTTGGTCTTTAGAGGAAAAGCCATATGCTTTGACTCAGAAGAGGAAGCCATAGAAGGCATACTTGGGGGTAAGGTAAGGCCCGGTCATGTGGTGGTCATACGCTACGAGGGACCAAAGGGTGGTCCCGGTATGAGAGAAATGCTATCACCTACTTCTGCCATAATGGGCATGGGTTTGGGAGATAAGGTTGCACTTATAACCGATGGTAGGTTTTCTGGTGGCACGAGGGGGGCTTGTATAGGACATGTTTCTCCAGAGGCTGCGGCAGGAGGACCTATAGGGATAGTGCAAGAGGGTGATGAGATACTTATAGACATTCCCAACAGAAGGTTGGAGCTTCTTATATCAGAGGAAGAATTTAAGAGGAGGATGGAAGGCTTCCGTCCTAAGCAAAAGCCTATAAAAAGCTCGTGGCTCAGAAGGTATGCGAAGTTTGTCTCCTCCGCTTCAAGGGGTGCTATCCTTGAGGCGTGATATAATTTAGGGCATGAAGCCTATTCTTGACCTACTGCCCTTTTTGCTTTTCCTTGCAGTGGTTCTTGCCAGCATAGCAGGAGGGGACATACTTAAGTTCATAGGAGGTTTAGCCATGGTTTTTTCACCTCTAATAGTTATAGCCATCGTAGTAATCATATTTCTTGCCACTGCGGTGAAAATAGTGCCAGAGTATCAAAGGGCGGTTATCTTCAGGCTCGGAAGGGTAATAGGAGCAAAGGGACCTGGTCTTTTCATACTTATACCCATAATTGACAAGATGGTAAAGGTAGACCTCAGAACCGTCACCATGGATGTGCCTACGCAGGACATAATCACCAGAGATAATGTGTCTGTTAGTGTGGATGCGGTGGTCTATTTTAGGGTGGTTGACCCTGTGAAGGCTATAGTCCAAGTTGAAAATTACCTATATGCTACCTCTCAGATAGCACAAACTACTTTAAGAAGCGTGTGTGGTGCTGCAGAGCTTGATGAACTACTTTCTGAAAGGGAAAAGCTAAATCTTCAACTTCAGGAGATTATTGACAGGCAAACAGACCCTTGGGGCGTGAAGGTGGTAGCTGTGGAGCTAAAGAGAATAGACCTACCCGAAGAACTTCGTAAGGCTATGGCAAGACAGGCGGAGGCAGAAAGGGAAAGAAGGGCAAAGATAATCACAGCAGAAGCGGAATATCAGGCAGCACAAAAGCTGGCAGAAGCAGCACAAATACTTGCAACCCAGCCTATAGCTATCCAGCTTAGATACCTTGAGACCATACAAAATGTAGCCACAAAGCCAGGCAATACGGTTCTTGTGCCAATACCAACAGAGCTTTTCAGAGTTTTCTTCGGTGAAAACAAGATACAAGGTCAGGGTTAACAGAGCTGGAGTTATATTTATAGGCATAACTATATTCTTAGGCGTGGCGGCGGTAAATACCGCCAACAATCTACTGTATCTGATAGTATCCTACATGCTTTCCTTCATGCTACTTTCTGGGGTTTTGTCTCTTTACAACCTAAGAGGGCTTGAGGTCATTCTTATACCACCAGAAGAAGTTTACGCAAACACTATGAGTGAGCTTAGGGTTGTGGTAAAAAACAAGAAAAGACTTCCCGCCTTTCTCGTAGGTATAAAGATAGGAGATGGTAGCCACGCGTTTCCTCTTATACTTGGAGGTAAGGAAGTAGAAGGCAGGCTTTCCACAGTTTTTGAAAGAAGGGGACATTACTCAACTATAAATCTTGAGATAGCTTCTTCCTTTCCTGTGGGTCTTTTTGAGAGGTTTTATAGTGTAGAAGTTCCTATAAACATGGTGGTATTTCCAAAGCCTATGGCAGTGGCAGAAAGACATTTAATCACTTCTCAAAGGGAAAGAGGTCAAGCTAATCTCCAAAGTAGAAGTCGCGGTTATGATGAGCTGTATGGAGTTAGAGAATATTCCAACGAGCCTATAAAACTTATCCATTGGAAGACCTCTGCAAAAACTGGCAGTCTATACGTAAAGGAAATGGTGGACGAGTCCGCACCGCCGATAGTCCTCAGCTTAGATATGGTGGAGGGCAGTCTTGAGGATCGCCTTTCAAAACTTACCTACTTAGTCATAAGGCTTACCTCAGATGGGAGAGCAGTGGGTCTAAAACTCACAGACAAGACTATTGAGCCTTCAACGGGCACTTCTCACAAAAGAAGATTGCTGACCGAGTTAGCCCTCCTGTAGAAGTGCCTTCGGATATGAGCCAAGAACTTTAACCATCTGAGACCTCTCCTGCAAAAGCTCCAAAGCCTTCTTTACATTTTCCTCTTCCGCATGTCCCTCCAAGTCCACAAAAAACACATAATCCCAAACCTTTTTTCTTGATGGTCTTGAGACTATCTTTGTGAGGTTGACACCATGCCGGTAAAAACTCTCCAAAGCCTTATAGAGAGCTCCAGCCTCATCCCTTATGGCAAATATCAGGCTCGTTTTGTCTTTTCCAGTTGGTTTCATCCACCTTTTACCTATAACCAAAAACCTTGTGTAATTGTTAGGGTTATCTTGGATGTTCTCCGCAAGTATGTTAAGGTGGTAGGTGTATGCAGCAACCTCGCTGGCTATAGCCCCTGCATCCTCAAGCTCCATAACCAGCTCACAGGCTTTGGCGGTGCTTTCAGTTTCTATAAGGCTTGCCTGTGGGAGGTTTTTCCTTAGCCACTCCTTACACTGTGCAAGTGCATGTCTATGAGAGTATATGGTCTTTATGTTTTCTAATCCGTTTGCAGTAGATAGAAGATTGAGCTTGATGGGTATTACCACCTCTCCTATTATTCTGAGGTCAGATTCCAAAAACATGTCAAGAGTGTAGTTGACAACTCCTTCTGTGGTGTTCTCCACTGGAACCACACCGTAGTCAACTCTACCCGTCTCAACCTCCCTAAAGACATCTCCTATTGTGCTTACTGGCACATAATGAGCGGAAAAGCCAAAATATTCAAGTGCAGCTTGGTGTGTAAAGGTTGCCTTTGGACCCAAATAGGCTATCTTAAGCTCCTTTTCCAGCGATAGGCATGCTGAGATTATTTCTCTATATATATGGACTACCGCCTCGGTGGGAAACTCCTCACCGTAAAGCTCCTTATTTAGCCTTATGATACGGTTTATTATCTCCCTTTCCCTTTCTGGTGCATGAACCTCAAGACCCATACCCTTCTTTATCTCGCCTGCCCTTTTGGCAAGCTTTGCCCTCTGATTAAGAAGTCGTAAAATTTCCTCGTCAATGGTGTCTATTTCTCTTCTTAGCTCTTTTAGGTTATCCATTCTCTAACTTGTAAGATGTAGGCTTTTAAGCCCTTGAGAATGCCTTATAGGGTATAAGCTTTTCTCTTTTACTTTCCAATACTTTCTACGCTTTCTGTAAACTTCCCTGAGATACTCCTTTAACATAAGGCTTGGATACTTGCCCTTTGCTATCTTATGAAGATGCCACCACCACTTTTCTATGGGTTGGCTGTCGTCATCCTCCATAGGTTCATCAGATCCATCAAGAAGCTCAAGAAAGCGGTGCACATTTTGAAAGAGCTTTCTGTCCGCCTTTTTCACATAAAGGCTTTCTTCAAGCCCTTCTTGGTAGACCTTCTCTCTCAGTTTGATTATTATGTCTGGATATCCAACACCGTAGTTAAAGAGCAGTTCAACCTCCGCAAAATATACATAATCTGTATCAAGTTTTCTTTTAAGTTCACCCATAATGAGTAAATTATATATCATGAGGAAAATCATTGTAGTGGGAAGTGGAGTAATAGGTCTAAGCTGTGCCTTGCTTCTTGCATCCGAAGGCTACAAGGTTCAGGTCATAACCAGAAACCCAGAAGAAGCTACCTCTTGGACCGCTGGGGGCATGCTGGCACCTTTCTCCGAAGGCTTAGAGGGTGAGCTTTTTGACTTCTCTTATCAGAGCCTTAAGGAGTATCCAGATTTCCTAAGGTTTTTGAGTGATGTTTCTAAACAAAGGGTTGACTTTTGGCAAGAGGGCATATACAGGGTGGTGTTAGGAGGAGAGGAAGAGCTTCTCAAGGTGGCGGATAGATACAAAAGTGCAAGCTATGGTGTTGAACTTCTACAGAAGGGGGAGGAGTTGTCAAAGGATGTTATATCCATCATACACTATACAGAAGAGGCATGGGTGGACGCAGAAATGCTAATGGATGCTTTGCTTTTTGCTATGAACAGACTTGGTGTGGATTATGTGGTAGATGAGATAACCAGTGTAAGGAAAAGAGAAGAGGAGATAGAAGGGGTAAAGGGTATCAAGTCAGAATATAGAGGCGATTTCTATGTTTTTGCCTTAGGTTCTTGGACAAAGGAGCTTTTTGACCTTCCTGTTTATCCAATAAAGGGGCAAGCACTTAAACTCAAAGGGGCAAGTCTCCCAAGGGTTCACTACTCTTCTATTTCTTACCTTATACCCAGAGAAAGATACCTTTATGTGGGTGCCACTTCTGAAGATGTGGGCTTTATGGGTGGAAATACCCTTGAGGGTCTAAAACTTCTTTCGGAAGGTGCCATAAGGGTTGCACCAGCTTTGTCTAAGGCTACATTAATGAACACCCTCTACGGCTATAGACCTGCCACGCCTGATGAGAAGCCTATATTCCAGATTGGAGAAAACTACTTTATAGCAACAGGGCACTATAGAAACGGTATACTCCACGCACCTATTACTGCGAGGGTTGTAAAAGATTACCTAAAGGGTCAAAGGACTCCGTTTATTGACCTTTTTTCACCAGAGAGGTTTTCTTAACTAAGTGAGATTATTTCAAAATGTGTGTAGATTTTACCACGTCTCCAAACTATGGGAAAGTTTACGGATAGAGGGTATAAAGACTGCCGTAATGGAAGTAGACGAGCAGTAGCCTTTCATTGAACTTCAAGAACCAAAAGCCCTATTTACCTATCAAGATGTGATGGGAGCAAAAGCGGCCAAAAAGACTTTGCCTTATAATTCATAACTATGGATAAAGTCAATAACAAAACTCTCTTTTCTTCTCCACAGGTAGATAGACTTTTATTTTTGTTTCTTTTGAGGCTCTTAGCTCTGTTTCTCAAAAGAGAAAGGGTTTGCCATATTGCTCTTGCAGGTGGAAAAACTCCCATAGAGCTTTACAGGATGCTTTCTTCTCAAAGGCTACCTTGGGATAGGCTTAGGTTTTATCTTAGTGATGAGAGGTATGTGCCTCTGTCTTCTGAACTTAGCAACTACAGGGTGGTAAGGGAAGCCATAGGTAATAGAGGTAGGCTTGCCTTTTTTAAGACGGAGATGCCACCAGAGGAATGTGCGATGGATTACAGTTTTCAACTTCCAGATAGGCTACATATAGCACTTCTTGGTGTGGGTGCGGACGGGCATACCGCCTCCTTGTTTCCGGGTGTGGAGTGTCAAGACGTCAGTCCAAAGGTTTGCATAAGCAGGTCTCCCGATGGACTTCTTAGGCTGTCTCTCAAAGAAGAGTATCTCAACGAATCCTGCGTCCTTATCTTCTTCCTAAAAGGCGAGGAAAAAAGGCAAGCCCTTGAAGCTATTCTCAAAGGGAAAAATATTCCTGCCAGTAAAGTTGCAGGTAAGTTAAAGAGCTACATATTTACTGACATAGCTTATTCTTTAAAGTAAAAATCTATGCCTACCAGCTTCCAATTTGCTAAGCCTCTTCTTTTAAAGATAAGGTCTATGCCCTCTTTAGAGCCTTTATCCCTTATGTGATATACAAAGGTATTTATGCCTTTGTAGCTTGCACTTGTTTCAACCTCTTCCTTTGTATCGGCTATCTTCATATCCTCTGGCTTTTCTCCTTCTGAATTTTGCATTGCTACTTCTTCTGTAGGCATGCGACCCTTTTCCATTATGTAGGTAAGTCCTTCTGGTGAGACCGCCATTTCCACAAAAGCATTTATAAGAAATTCTCCAAAAGCCAAAACAAAAGCTTCAATTTCCCCATTGTATTCTTGCTTTGCCATCTCCTTGGCTAAAAGGGTCTTTAGGTCTTTTTTAAAGTCTTCCTTCAGGGCTTGGTAATCTATGTATTTGGATACTTCGTCCGCATCACCTCTTTCCAAAGCAGAGCTGAACCTTTTAAGGGTTATGTATGGATTTGCAAAGAACCACACGCCGAAAATTAGCATAGGGATTAGGACTATTAGTATGATAGCTTTTTTCATATTTTTGCCTCTCTTGCTGTTAAATTATAAACTATGCAAGCTAACATATTGGTGGTGGATGATGAAAAGGGTATAAGAGAAACCCTAAGGAGTATACTCGAGGAAGAAGGCTACAGTGTGTCTACCGCAGACAATATAAAGTCCATGAGGGAAAAGGTAGAGCGTTTTTACTTTCACTGTGTGCTTTTAGACCTTTGGCTTCCTGACGGTAATGGGCTTGAATACATTTCTTACCTGAAGGAGAAACTCCCAGGCTCTGCCATTATAGTCATAACAGGCCATGGCAAGACAGAGCATGCGGTTAGGTCAATAAAGGAAGGTGCATACGACTTTCTTGAAAAACCCTTCTCTATGGATAGGCTTTTGACAACGGTAGAAAAAGCCCTAAGGGAGACCATAAGGTCAAGAAAAGAAGAAGACCAAGACCCAATAATTGGCAAAAGCAGGCAGATGCTACAGGTAAAGGAACTCATCCACAAGGTGGCAAAGACCAACGCCAACGTCCTTATAGTGGGAGAAAGTGGTACAGGAAAGGAGCTTGTCGCAAGGAGAATACACACCCTTTCAGAAAGGTCCGAAGGACCCTTTATAGACATAAACTGTGCTGGGCTTCCTGACGACCTTGTGGAGGCAGAGCTTTTTGGCTACGAAAAGGGTGCCTTTACCTCTGCCAGTCAAAGAAAGCTGGGTAAAATTGAACTGGCTCATGGTGGCACACTATTTTTGGATGAGGTTTCCGAGCTAAGTCCCAAGGCACAGGCAAAGCTTCTTAGAGTGCTTGAAACAAAAGAATTTACAAGACTTGGTGGAACGCAGGTAATAGGGTCTGACTTTAGGCTCCTGTGTGCCACCAACAAAGACCTGCAGGAAGAGGTAAAAAAAGGAAACTTCAGAGAAGACCTCTATCACAGAATATCCACCTTTGTGATAAGTCTTCCACCCCTTAGGGAAAGGGATGAGGATATAATTCTCCTTGCGGAGTATTTCCTATCAAAGTTTCTAAGAGAATACAATAAACAACTCAAATATTTAAGTGAAGGTGCAAAAAAGCTCCTTGAAACCTACCCATGGAAAGGAAACGTAAGAGAATTGAAAAACCTTATGGAAAGGCTTGCCATACTCCACGAGGGCGTGCAGATAACGGAAAAAGACCTGAAAAGTCTTCTTGGTTTTGACCACGAGCCAGAGGACATAAGGTCTCTTCTCATGGAAAAGGACCTAAGGAAGGCAAGGCAGTCTTTTGAAAAGCTTTTCATTGAAAGAAAGTTGAAGGAAAACGACTATGACCTTAGAAAAACCGCAGAAGCCATAGGCATAGACCTTTCTAACCTATACAGGAAGATAAAGCAGTATGAGATAGAGATAAATTCATAGACTACATAAAACTATAGACAAAGGTGAAACCAAACAAAAGACCTGCAAAACCAAAAGCACTTTTTATGTTCCTAAAAGGCAGAATAAGGTTCAGCAAGAGGTATATTAGAGAAATTGCAAAAGGTAAGATTACATGATGCCAAAAACCAAACTTTTCTTTTAGCATTTCATTAAGTGCCTTGTATGTTATGCTAAGACCATCTTTACCAAAAAAGTCCTTTATACCCACTCTTATGAGTTGTGGAGCACTTGTGTATAGCATGAGAGGTTTGTAGCTTTCTAAAATCTTTCCGTTAGTTTTTTGCACTGCCAAATAGGTGGCTACCGCACCATGGTTTTGGGTATATTTAAAGAGATTTTCCAACCGCTTTTCATTTTCTACAAACTTGAGAGTCCTCGCATAGGGTGCTATTCCCGCCTGTTTTCGCCATATATTTCCCGTATCC
>JAXSOH010000061.1:0-9572 GCA_037925805.1 Aquificaceae bacterium | reverse complement strand
AAGACCCTTGAGAAGAAAACTGTAGCGGACTACGAGGCATTGCCAGAAGGTAGCCCATACCAGCTTGTTGAAGGAGAGCTTGTTATGAGCCCAGCACCGGGGTTTGAGCACTTTAGAAGTCAGAGAAACATTCTTTTGAGATTATTCAGGCTTATACTCGAAGCAGGCAAAGGTGAAGTCATCTATGCTCCAGTGGACTTATATCTTGACGAAGAGAACGCCTACCAGCCAGATATAATGGTGGTTTTAAAAGGCTCAAAGGCAAGGATAACCAGAAAAGGTGTTTATGGACCGCCTGATGTGGTGGTGGAGATACTCTCACCTTCCACTGCTTACTATGACTTGACTCAAAAGAAGGATGTTTATGAGAGGTCTGGAGTGAGAGAGTATTGGATAGTGGACCCTCTTAGGAGAACCTTTGAGGTATATCTCAATACAGAAGAAGGCTTTAAGCTCATAAGCAAGGCAAAGGGTAAGGGTGTGGTGAGGTCTGAGGTGCTTTCTTTGGAGCTTGAGCTTGAAGAGGTTTTTGAGGGTATAGAGACATGAAGACCATTGAGAAGAAGACTATAGCAGATTATGAGGCATTGCCAGAGGGTAGCCCATATCAGCTTGTTGAAGGAGAGCTTATTATGAGCCCAGCACCGGGGTTTGAGCACTTTAGAAGCTCAAAGAGGGTCTTTGTGAGATTATATAGGCTCATTGAAGATGCAGGCAAAGGTGAGGTCATTTACGCTCCAGTGGACTTATATCTTGACAAAGAGAACGCCTATCAGCCAGATATAATGGTAGTGCTTAAGGGTTCAAATGCAAGGATAACGAACAAAGGCGTATATGGAGCTCCCGATGTAGTGGTAGAAGTTCTCTCACCCTCTACTGCTTACTATGACCTAAGGGTCAAGAAAAAGGTTTACGAAAGGGCAGGAGTGAGAGAGTATTGGATAGTTGACCCTATGGAAAGAAGCCTTGAGATATACACAAACTCAGAAGAAGGTTTTAAGCTAACTTCAAGGGCTGTGGAAAAGGGTAAGGTATTTTCTAAAGTTTTAGATATAGACTTAGACCTTGAAGAAGTTTTTAAGGAGGTATAGATATGGCACAGTTTGCACTTGTGATAGACCTTAACACCTGCGTTGGCTGTCATGCCTGTGCGACAAATTGCAAGGAATGGAACACACAGGCGGCCTTTGGACCGCTTTCTGACTTTGACCCATACGGTAGAGAACCTCAAGGTGTGTGGTATAACAGGATAATGACCTACGAAATGGGCGAGTTTCCAAATACGCAGGTCTTTCACCTTCCTAAGTCTTGCCTGCACTGTCAAGATTCTCCTTGTGTCCCAGTTTGTCCCACAGGTGCAAGCTACAAAAGAGAGCAGGATGGCATAGTGCTTGTAAATTATGATGACTGTATTGGTTGTAAGCTCTGCTCTTGGTCTTGTCCCTATGGTTGTAGAGAGTTTGACGAAGCGGACAAGGTGATGAAAAAATGCACTCTTTGCATAGACAGAATATACGACGAGTCCCTTCCACCAGAGCACAGAAAACCTGCCTGTGTCCTTACGTGTCCTGCAAAGGCGAGGTTCTTTGGAGATATAGAAGACCCGAACAGCGAAGTATACAGGGTCATAAAGGAGCGTAATGGCTTTGTGCTATTCTCTGACGCAGGCACAAACCCAGGTAATCACTACCTGCCAAGAACTGAGACAAAAGTCCATGTGGACGAGCACCTTCTAAAGCACGATAACCCTCTTTTCTTAGAAGTTTTAAGAAGACATCATGTAGGAGGTTAAGACATGCATCCACCCATCTCTTTGATATGGTTTTTCTTAACCGCAGGTGTTTCCATAGGGCTTTTCACCTTCACCTACTTTATGGAGTTTCTCACACTCTTTGGTAAAAACACCGCAATGCCAAAACAGGCAGTTATTATCTCACTGGTTATCTCCCTTGTCCTCATAGGGCTTGGTGCTATTGGTGCAAGTTTTCACCTGGGACACAAAATGAGAGCCTGGAAGGCTATAAGGCGTTTCCATACCTCTTGGCTTTCCCGTGAGGCGGTCTTTAGTGGAGCCTATGGCTTTGTCCTTTTTCTTTATGGGCTTGCCTATTACTTTAATGCAAACCTCTTCATACAGCACTCTCTGGGTATTCTTACCTTTGTTCTTGGATGGCTTTCTGCCTTTTCCACTGCCATGATATACGCCAGCAATAAGTTTGTGCTTGAGTGGAATACCTCTCTCACGGTGCTTTATTATCTCAACATGTATCTTATGCTAGGCTCCTCTGCCTTTTTGTCCTTGACCTATTTTTACAGACCCGAGTTTATACCTACTTATCTTTTCCTCACATTCCTATTTGTTTCCCTTGGGCTCGCCTTTAGGATAGCCTTTAACATAAGGCAGTTTATCATTCCAAGACCCACTATAAATGAAGCCCTAAACCTACCACACAACAGACCCATAAGAGTCCTTGACACAGGCACAACCACAAACAACTACTGCACGCAGGAATTCTATTACAAAAAGGGTAAAGACCTGCTTGGCTCTGTTCTTCCTGTTGCCTACATACTTACCTTCATTGTGCCACTTTTCCTTATACTCTACGCTTGGATTACTGGAAACTATAACTACAACTTTTTTAAGATAGCCTTTGCAAGCCTCGTATTGGGTGGCTTTTTAGAAAGGTGGTGTTTCTTCGTGGAAGGCAACCATGTGCAAAATCTCTTTTATGGACTATATCCAGAAGAAGGCTACAGACTTAGAAAGGGCTATATGGAGAGAAAGAAAACGGTCATAAAGCTCTAATCCTTCATCTGGCACCCCTCCCTTATTTTCCTATGCACCGTCCTGAAAAGAGGCAGGGCGGTCTCCATTATGTTTGTATAAGCCTTTTCTGCCAAAGAAAAATCATATATATGAACCACTTGGGAGTATTTCATCCACTGTGTAAAAATAAAGTAAGGAGGTGTTAACATGAAACAGCCAAGCAGGGAGAAAGTAGAGCAATACCGCAGAGAGTTCAGTAAGCTACTCAAAGACCTTATGCCTCAAGCCATTGTAAGGTGTTAGGAGTTGAATGGGCAAGAGGATATAGTCCCAGCTAATACTTCTTTTTGAGGATATGTTGTCAAGTATGGCAGAATTTACACAAATTTTGAAACAGTCCTCACCACTTCATTTCTTAGTCTAACCACACGAGGAATATTGTCTCCGAAACCTTTCTCTAACAGCCCAACAGAGTAAAAACTCTTAAAACAATCCATAGGTGAATTGCATTCAAGCCCTTTTTGCTCTAAAAGAAAAGGTCTGACCGTTTTCCATAAGGTTTCAAAGGTGGACTCAAACCTTTTTATACAAACTTCATACAGAATTTCTTCCTCAAGCCTTTCTTTGAGGTCTTTTACCTGCTCTAATTTGTCTAAAGCCCTTTCTGTTTGAGCCAGCTTTTTAAGTAATCTCTCCCCACATGCCATAATACCGCTCCTGTAAGTATGCTTTCTAAGAATTCCTCAGACAATCTCCTCAACTCTACAAGCTCAATCTTCTTTGGCGTGTCCACATACAGGTTTAGCTCTTCCTCAAGCTGTAGAAAAAGCTCATCCTCTATAGGCTCAAGGCAGTCCGAAGCAAGGTCCAAGTCTGAAAGCTCTGTGTCCTCTCCTAAGGCAGTTGAGCCATACATGATAAGAAGACACTTATCTATGTTTAGCTTAGAGCCAAGAACTTCAAGCACCTGTTTCCTTAGTTTCCACAGCTCTCCACTTTCCATTACCAATCAAAAGGCACAATATCCACCTGCTGACCTGCCTTTAGCTCATACACCCCTTCGTATACTACCATATAACAGTTGGCATCCACATATGAGGTAAGCATATGAGACTGAGTTTTAGGAGAATAATCGCAAAATAGTCTGCCATCCTCTTCCATATACCTTGCCCTTACAAATTCTCTTCTTTCTGCACCCTTTCTTGAAAACTTTCTAAGAAGCTCAGCCCTTAAAAACTTGGGTCTATGCTCTTCTACTCCCTGCATCTTTAAAAGGGCTGGTTTAACAAGCATATCAAAAGCCATAGCACAGGATACAGGATTGCCCGGCAGACCAAAGAATAGCGTCCTTCCCCTTTTGGCAAAAAGCACAGGTTTTGCAGGCTTTATGCTTAGCTTATGGAAGACCACCTCAAAGCCCATATCCTTTACCAACTTATGGACAAAGTCCTTCTCCCCTGCGGAGACCCCACCTGTGGTGATAAAGACATCGTAATCTTCCACTCTTTGGAGGACTTTCTCTATACTCTCAGGCTCATCTCTTATTATCCCCAATTGGTGCACTTCACAACCAAGCTCCCTTGCCCTTGCATAAACAAGGTGATTATTTGTGCTCCTTATCTGTGATGGCTTTTCTATGGGTTCTCCTGGCTCTTTTATCTCGTCTCCAGTGGAAAGCACTGCTACTCTCGGCTTTTGATACACTTCCACAAAGACCTTGTCGGCAAAGGCAAGCAGACCTATCTCATAACCCCTTATCCTCGTGCCTCTCTTGAGAATAAGTTCTCCCGCCTTTATTTCTTCTCCCCTTCTCCTTATGTTAGCACCCTCTTTGAAAGGCTTTTCTATGAGCACATATTCGCCTTCAAGTTTTGTGTATTCCACAGGCACAACCGCATTTGCACCCTCTGGAATGCCTGCACCAGTGAATATCCTTATGGCTTGCCCTCTTTCTAAGCGTCCAGAAAACTCGCTACCTGCAGAAACTTCCCCCACCACCTTTAGCTTTGCTGGAATTTCTTCAAGGTCTTGAGAGATAACCGCATAGCCGTCCATGGCTGAGTTGTCAAAGGCTGGGCTGTCCCTGTCCGCAAAGATGTCTTCCGCCAGAATTCTACCTAAAGCATCCCACAGCAATACTCTTTCTGTGGGTAATCTATCAACCCTTTCAAGTAAACTTTCCAAAGCCTCATCATAAGGTGTAAGCATGGTAATATTTTAACGCGTATTTACGCCCGCAAGCCACTTGCTTACAAGCTCTATTTCCATCTCCGACAAGCCTTGACCCCATGGGCATCTTTTAGCAAGCTCCATAACCGCCTCAGGCTTACCCCTATACTTCTCCTTTAGATAGCTCAAGGGCTTTTTATCCTTGTCCGTATGGCATCTCATACAGGAATTTTTAAAAATAAGCCCTCCCTCTGAGGCAAAGCCAAGGCTTACAAGCAGAAGGATTATATAAAGCTTTTTCACGACCACACCTCCGTTTAAAATATTTCTCAATGTTAAAGATAGCCCTAACGGGAAATCTTGGCTCTGGTAAATCTACTGTAGGAAGGTTCCTTCAAGAGGTTGGCTTTTGCGTCTTTGATGCGGACAGAATAATAAGGTCCTTCTACGAAGAGAAGGGTGAGGTTTACAAAGAGGTAGTAGAGGCTTTTGGTGATAGGGTGCTTGACAAAGAAGGAAACATTGACAGAAAAAAGCTCGCACAGATAGTCTTTTCGGACCCACAAAGTTTGAAACTGTTGGAAAGTATAACTCATAGTGAACTCTACAGAAGGCTTGATGAAGAGTTTAGAAGACTTCCTCAAAAAAGCCTAGTGGTTGTGGAGGCAAGTCTGCTAATAGAGAAAGGGACTTACAGAAACTACAATATAACCTTGCTCGTGTATGCACCCTACCAGCTTTGTAGAGAGCGAGCCTTGAAGGCTGGATATAGCCCAGAAGATTTTGAAAGAAGATGGATAAGGCAAATGCCACCAGAGGAGAAAGGCAAATATGCACACTTTATATTAGAAAACACAAAGGGTATTCAGGAGCTTCAAGCCAAAACCATTGAGTTTGCACGGGTCTTTAGAAATTGGTTAGAGTTTGAAAGCGTTGGGTAGATAGGTAAAACCTAAAGCTCCTTGCTATCGAGTATTATAGTAACGGGTCCCCAGTTTACTATATGCACTTCCATCATCGCTCCGAATATACCACATTGGGTAGGCACGTATTCTGAAAGTTTTTTCACAAAAAACTCATAAAGCTCTCTCGCTCTTTCTGGCTTTTCCGCAAGCTCAAAACTTGGTCTTCTTCCCTTTTTTGTGTTTGCGTATAGGGTAAACTGGGAGACCACAAGGGCAGAACCCTTTATATCAAGAAGGGAAAGGTTAAACTTTCCAGAGCTATCTTCAAATATGCGGAGGTTTATCACTTTTTCTACCAGCTTTTCTACGTCCTTTTCATTGTCGCCCACCCCCACTCCTAAGAGGATATTTAACCCCTCTCCTATACTGGCAACCTCCGAACCATCCACAAGAACTTTGGAGTGTTTTACCCTTTGCAAAACTGCCTTCATGGTGTAAAATTTTATTGCATGATGGAGAAGACTATAAAAAAATTAGGTATTTTACTCATAAGCTCCACCATCCTATTTGCCCAAGACTTTTCTAAAATGAGGGTTCTTGAGAGTATAAGCCAGATTCAGAGAAACATTGAGCTCGCAAAAAGTGAAGGAGCGTCCCAGAAAAACCCCTACCACTTTGAAAAAGCAGTAGCCAGTAGGGATGTGGCTAATACACTGGCCTCTAATATGGATGAAGTAGGTTCAAGGTTTTTTATGGTCAAGGCTTTTAATGCGCTTTCAAAGGCTATGTCCGGCAAGATGGAGCTTGATAGCATAAAATTTGTAACAGAGGTAGAGACAGAAAAGGTTGAATACCAAAAAGCTCTTGGGCTTGATATAAATTCTCTTGAATCAAACCTGAAGTATGTTAGAGAAAATAAGGCTTTGAATTGTGCTCCTACAGAGCTTGCAAGGGCGGAGATTTACTATGAGGCTTTCGTTTATGAACTTTCAAATCCAAGACCAAACACTTCAAGACTTATAAACTTTTACTCAAGGGCTCAAACGGAAGCAAACAACGCATTGCAGAAGGTCAACATAGCCAAAGAGGGAAACATCGAATGCTATACCGGCAAGCCTTTTGTTCCAGAAATTGCACGAAATGAAACAGAAACTCTTCCCACTGAGACGAAGGTTGAACAGCCTACAATCTCAGAAGTTTCTACACCTCAGCCTCGAGAAGAATTCCTTACAGTAACTGCAAGAATTCACTTTGACTTTGGCAAACACAACATAAAGAAAGAATACATACCTTTTCTTAATGAAGTGGTCAAGACCTTAAAGGAGAACTCCAATGTGAGTATAAGGATAGAAGGCTTTACAGACGATGTAGGTTCAAAAGACTATAACCAAAGGCTCGCTCTAATGAGGGCTCAAGCGGTAAGGGACTATCTAATAAAGGCTGGCATACCTGCAGACAGGATAGAAGTTGCTGGCTTTGGCAAAGAAAGATACATATCAGAAAACACCACATCCATAGGAAGGTTTACCAACAGAAGAGCGGAGTTTATTGTCATTCAAGTTCCCGGTCAGTAAAGGCAGACACCGAACTCTTCAAACCTCTTGCCCTTTTTCGTGTCAGTTATAAACCTAAAGAGCCTACTCTCTGAACCAATATAAAGCTTGAAGTTCTTTGTGGGTTCACAACCTTCAAAAGTGCCTGCTTTGAAGACTATTAGAGCACCCTTTTGTGGTTCTTGGTCTCTTATTATCTTTCTCTGGGCGTAGAAGGGTAGGTTATGATGGAAGTGTCCTATCTGATAGGTGGGCTTTGAATTGTTTGGGTCAAGAGTTCTTATGTAGCTCCCAAGTTCTTTTACCTTGCGATAGCTCTCAAGCTCTGGCAAAAGTCCAAGTTTTAGAAAAGCTATTAACAATATACCTGCGAGAGCTGGCGAGAGCCTGTAGTCCTTAAAGTGAAGCACAAGGGGTAAAGGAAGGAGTAATAAAAAGTATTTAGGAGCTCCGAACACAAAAATAGCAACACCTATTAACACACTTATAAGCAAAGAAAGAGAAAGCCCTAAATATTTCTTTAGCCTTTTCCAATCCTCTGATAGCAAAAAGCCAGAGGTTATAACCGCAAGGGCTGGGAAGGCTGGCATAACATAGACAGGAATCTTTTGAGCTATAAGGCTAAAAAGCGCGTATATAAAAGAAAACCACACAAGAGGAAAGGCATACTCCTTTCTGAGTTTAAAAATTACCCAAAAAAGTGCTGGAAAAAATATAAGGGAATAGGGTAAAAAGCTAACATTTAAGTCTGCCATGTAAAAGTATATGGGCTCTCCTCCGTCATAAACTCGCTTTAGGTTTTCCCTGTAAAAGACCTCCCAGAAAAGACTTCCCTTTGTAAACAGCTGATAAACATGCCACCAGAGACCGAGCACAAGGGCAGAGATGCTAAGTATGTAATACCTGAGTTTGAGAAGCTCCTTGAGGTCTGTAAGGAGAAGGTATATAAACACAGTGCCAGCAGGTAGAACAAAACCTGCAGGTCCCTTTACCAGCATGGCGAGAGAGGAAGCGAAAAAAGCTAAGGATAAAAGGAAAAGGTAGCCTCTTTTGTAGTAGAGAAGCCACAAATATAAGCTAAGAGTTATAAAGAAGGTAAAGGGCACCTCTGGAGAGGCATATTGGGAATTGGCAAAAAACTGCACAGAGAGGTTCAATACCAAAAAGCTAAATACTCCAACCTTCCAGCTTCCCGTAAGCTCTTTTGCCATTAACATTGTTATAAGACCAGTTCCAAGTCCAAGAAGTGCATGCATAAACCTAAGACCAAACTCGTTGACACCAAAAAGAGAATAACCAAAAGCTATAAGCCAGTAGGTCAGGGGTGGCTTATTGAGCCTAAGTTCTCCGTTGTAGTGTGGATTTACAAAATCTCCACTCTGTAGCATCCTATGGGCTGAGTCCGCATAAAAGGCTTCATTTGGAGACCAAACCTGAAAAGACCCGAGGTTAAGAAAATAAAGCAAGACTAAGATGAGAATTAATAAGTAAGGCATGTGGTATATGATAACATATTGCATTTTTTACTCACTTGTATAGAGCTCTTTACTACCTTGTCCTCGCAGTATTGCTCTGATTTGTCTAATATCTTTAGCCCTTGCCTTAAGATTATTGAAGGACAATATTTCAATAAGAATGATTTATATCATAAAAATTCTCCAGATGACCGAAATTTCTACCTTTCCTGCAAGTATATTGGACAAAGCATTATTTTTACACAATTGATGAAACACCCCCTCAGATATTAGTTCTTAAGACTATTATAATAACCACACCAATTGCTTATTGGACATTCTCCGCACTTTGGCTTTATGGGTTTGCATATGGTTTGACCAAAGGCTACCAAAAGTCTGTTGTAGTCTCTCCAATACTCTCTTGGCAGTATTTCCATCAAAGCCTCTTCTGTTTCTTCTGGAGTTTTTGTCTTTACAAGCCCCCACCTGTTGCTTATGCGATGCACATGCACGTCTACCGCTATGGCTGGCTTTCCAAAACCTTCAGAAAGCACGATGTTTGCCACCTTTCTTCCCACGCCCTTTAGCTTTAAAAGGTCTTCAAGGCTGTCTGGAACTTTACCATTAAAGTCTTCTACAAGCTGTTTTGCAAGCTCCTTTAATTGTCTTGCCTTGTTTCTATAAAAGCCTACAGGGTATATGAGTTTTTCAAGCTCCTCTTGGT
>JAXSOH010000060.1:0-9585 GCA_037925805.1 Aquificaceae bacterium | reverse complement strand
CAACAGTATGGCACTTGCGGAAGCGGTCATGTAGGCGGTTATTACCCACTGGATACCATAAAGGTCTGTGCTAAGAGGTGCCATCATCTTAGGCACCACTATGTCCACGATGGTGGTATCCAAAATCGCCATAAAGACGCCTATCATCAGAGAAAAGGTGAGAATACCCCTCTCTATGGGTGTAAGACTTTCGTGAAAGGGTCTTTCTTCCTTCATTCTCTCCTTATCTCCACCTTTCCACCCATGCCAACTCTAAGAAGGCTCTTGTCCCCTTTGGTTATCCTTATCTTCACTGGTATTCGCTGGACTACTTTGGTAAACTCTCCTGCGGACACATCCCTTGGCACGAGGGCAAAGGTTGCCGCAGAGGCTGGGCTTATCTCTTCCACTACCCCCTCAAAGACTACATTCTTGTAGGCATCAAGTCTTATGTATGCCTTTGCCCCAGGCTTTACACCCCTTAGCTTTGTCTCCTCAAGAAGGGCTTCCACATAAAAACTCTCTGGGTCTATTAGACTAAAGGCTGGCTGACCAGCCCTTACCATGTCTCCCACGCTTATAAACCTCTTGGCAACTATACCATCTATGGGTGAGCGTAGCTCTGTTCTTTCAAGGTTTAACTTAGCCTGTTGTATTTGGGTTTCTAAGGCTCCTATGTCCTTCTCCAGTGCCTCAATCTGTTTGCTAAGCTCTTGTGCTCTTATTCTTTCAAGCTCGGTTTTTTCGTATTCTCTCTGAGTTCTTGAGTAAACCGCTCTTAGCTCCCTTAAACTGTCTTCTAAAGCCTTTTTCCTAAGTTGAAGGCTTTTATAGGTGGTGTCTATCTGTTCAAACCTCTGCTTTGGAATAAGACCCTCTTTAAAGAGGTTTTCCGCTCTTTGTCTGTCTCTTTCTGTCTGTTGTATTTGGACTTCAAGCTCTTGCACTTGTCTTATTAGTGCGTCCTCTTTGGCTTTTAGCTCTTTTAGAGTGTCTCCTACCATACCAACCCCTAAGTCAATCTGAGCCTTTGACCTTTTTAGCTGAAGTTCAAGGGCTTCCTTTTGTGCCAAGAGAGAGTTTAGTCTCATTTGCAGGTTCTCTAAGTGTAGCTTATAGTCCTCTGGTTCAAGCCTCGCCAACAGCTCTCCCTTTTTTACCCTGTCTCCCATATCCTTGTAGACCTCCAGCACTCTACCACTAACCTCAAAGGGCACGTTGCTCATGGTGTCCGCTTTTACAAAAACTGCATCCGTTATGGCATATTCCATTCTGTGCTTTATCCATCTATAGGACAAAAAGCCAAAAAGCACCAAAAGAAAAAGAATTACCCCTATTCCTACCTTTCTCACAGCTCGCCTACCTCTCTTAGAAGTTCAAAGTAAGCTTCAAGTAATTTGTAGTAGGCTATAACCTTAGACTTCAAGGCTTGGGTTCTACTCGCCTCCGCCTGCAGTAGGTCTGTCCCACTTATTATCTGGTTTCTATACTGCTCAAGGGAAAGCCTATAAAACTCCTCTGCAAACTTTACAGACTCCTCTGCGACCCTAAGATTGTCCTGTGCGGTCAAAAAGTTCTCATAGGCGGACTTCACCCTTAGGGCTATTGCCTGCTGTAGGTCTCTTAGGTCTTCCTTTGCGGACTTTTCTTCCTGCATAAAAGCCAAAGTGCTATAGTAGGCACTAAGGGACTGAAAACTTAGGCTAACGCCCGCACTTAGGACAAAAAAGCCCTTTGGAGAAACTGTAGGGTTTTGGTCTGAGTAGTTGTAAACCGCTTCCAGAAAGACCTTTGGATAGAGCTTTGAGCTTTCCATTCTTCTTTGAGCTTGTGTGAAGGAGATTTTTTCTCTGAGTGCTTTTATGGCTGGTCTTTTTTCTATGGCGGTGTTTATAAGCTCCTCAAGACTTGAAAGCTCTGGCTTTATATTTAAGGGTTCTAAGGCTTTTAGTCTTTCCTCCTCAATACCTGTGAGCCTTGAAAGGTTGGCAAGGGCTATTTTGTAGTTTCCTTCCGCTTCTCTTAGGTCTCTTTGGACCTCCGCAAGCTTTACTCTTGCCTGTAGCACGTCCGTTATGGCGATTAGACCCTCTCTAAAGAAGGCTTCCCTTTGCCTTAGGTCTGCCTCCACCGCCTCCTTTTGCTTTTTCACCACCTCAAGAAGCTCCAAAGCGGAAAGCACAGAAAGGTAAGCCTTTATAACCTCAAGTTTTACCTCAAGCACCGTCTCCCTATAGTCCTCTTCAGATATCCTCAACTGAGCCTTTGATATATCAAGACTTGAAGACCTGAAGCCTCCATCGTATAGCACCTGCCTTACTCCAAGCTGGAAGTTTTGGTAGCTCCTCTTTGAGCTTCTTACCTCAAAGGGTGGCAAGCCTCCAAAAGATGGCATACTTATAGACTGTCTTTCTGACTGAATTGAGTATCGGTATCCCGCAAAAAATTCAGGATAGTAAAGTTGGTGACTTGACTTTAGCCTTAGCTTAGCGGACTCCACCACGTAGCCCTTTGAGGAAACCCTTGGGTTCCTCTCAATTGCGGAGCTTATTAACTCCTCAAGTCCAAGAGAGAAGGAAAGTCCACAAAAAGCCAAAAGAATGCCTATTGCCCGCATTTTAACCCCCTGAATATAAGTCCAAGACCTTCATCTACCTCTCTCAGTAGGTCTTCCAAAGATGCGTTGTTTAAAAGTAGCTCCTCCATGTATATAAGTCTTACATAGCCCGCTATCAAGTTAACAAGGGTTTTTGTGCTTCCACATATGAACTCACCTTTCTGGTATCCCTTTTCTACCATCTTTGTGAGCAGTTCTCTTATCTCTTGTAGGTGTTTGCGGTAAAGTCTTCTGAAGTCTTCCCTGTTGCATATGAGCTCAAAGAAAAAGACATAAGCTATATGCCTGTCCTCGTAGCACTCTATAAGAAAGTCCCTTATATGCCCCCTAATGCACTCCTCTGCGGAGACATCTTTTTCTAACCACCTTTTCATAATACTCTTTGTTCTTTCCGCCATAGTGTTTACAAGCTCTTCCATAAGCTGGTCTTTGGTCTTAAAGTAGAAGTAAAAAGCACCCTTTGAAAGACCCGCATGCCTTACTATGTCATCCACAGTGGTATGGTTATAGCCCCTTTGAGAAAAAAGCTCCTTAGCGGATTGGATTATCCTATCCTTTGCACTCATCTTATAAGCCTTTCAAGCCTTGCTAAGGCAGTGTTGTATAGATAGAGCAAATAGTAGTAGTTTTGCAAAGTGTTGTTATAGTTGCTTACCGCATCAAGGACCTCAAGCTGAGTTCCAACACCAAAGCGATATCTCTCCTTTGAAAGTTTAAGACTTTCTTCCGCTGCTTGGAGAGATAGCTCTGAAGCCTTTATCTGAACACTCAAAGAGTTTACTTCTAAGAGAGTTTTGCTGAGCTCTGCCTTTAACTTCTGCTCTGTGTCCATGAGAGTTTCCTTTTGCTTAAGTATGTCAATCCTTGCCTGTGCTATGCTTGCCTCACGGGCGAAGCCATCAAATATCTTATAGTTTAGCCTTGCACCAACCGTATAACCCTCCACCATGGTATCCCTGCCACCAATCCTTGCGGTATTACCCTGATAGGTAGCAAAGAGGTCAAGGGTAGGATAATACTGAGACCTTTGGACTTCAACCACTCTTTGGAAAACCTCAAGGTTCTTTTTGGCAACCCTTAGGGTGCTATTGTTCTCAAGGGATGCTTTTAGGTCTTCTTGCCTTAGCTCTCCCCTTTGGAGTTCTCCTTGAATTTCAAGCTCTCCTTCGTATCTAAGAAAGGCTTTAAAGTCCTCAAGGCTTTTCTTGTAGTCCGCTGTTGCATTCTCCAACTGAGCTTTGGCGTTTTCAAGCTGAGCTTTTGCCCTGAGAAGCTCTACTCTTGGAATTACCCCTGACTGAAACTTACTTTCTGTCTGCCTGTAGTTTTCTTCCCAGTATCTGAGGTTCTCCTCCAAGAGTTTTATAACCTCCTTCTTGTAGAGAAGGGAATAGAAGAATTGCTTGGTTTGAAACTCCACCTCTCTTTTCACATCCTCGTATATAAGCTCTTGAAGTTCTCTTTGGTCTTTTGCAAACTTTAACCCCTCAAAAACCGCACGGTTAAAAAGTGTTTGCTCCACTCCTAAGGCGTAGCTATGCCTATTTCTTGGAGTAGCACCAAAGACCAGTTCTCCACCAAACCTGGTATAACTATAGGAAAAATTCACTTGAGGCAGAATACCCGCCTTGGCTTTCCTTATGTTTTCCTCAGCCTTTTGCAGGTCAAAGGTAGAAAGCCTCATGGAAGTGTTGTTTTTTATGGCAAGCTCCACTGCCTCCTCAAGGCTTAGGGCAAAGACCAGCTTTAGACTTACAAAGAGCAATACAATAAGCCTCATCTTACCTCCACCTTTACACCTTGTTGAAGCACGTAGGCATTTTCTAAGGCTATGCTATCACCCTCTTGTAGCTCACCCCTTATGTAAACTATGCCTTGTCCTTGTTTTATAACCTCCACTTGCACAGGCTTGGCTGTGCCATCTTGAATTTTCCAAACCACCTTCTTGTTTCCTTGAACTACCACCACCTGCTCTGGCACTGCAAAACCCTTTTCAACTCCGAGCAAGAGCCTTGCTTCTCCATACATGTTTGGCTTTAGGTCTCCCTTAGGGTTTTTGAGCCTTGCTTTTATGGTTATAAGCCTGTTGGCATCTGCGGTGGGTGAAACAAAGAACACCGTCCCTTCGTATTCTCCAAAGGCTTCAACCCTTATCTTAACCTTTGAACTCTCCTTTGCGTATGGAAGATATTCTTGAGGAATTTGAAAGACAAACCTTATAGGGTCAAGGGTGACAAGCCTGAAGGTCTGACTTTGAGGCGTTATATAGTCTCCCACGTTTACAAACCTTTGAGCTATGTAGCCAGAGAAGGGTGCGGTAAGACTTGTCCTGCTCAAGTTTAGCCTTGCGTTGGCTATCTGTGCTTGAATGCTTCTAATTAGGTCTTCTTGAGCCTTGAGCTGTGTCTGGACGTTTTCAAACTCTTCCCTTGCGATAAGCTCTCTTTCAAAGAGGAATTTTCTCCTTTCAGAGACAGACTTTAAGTTTTCATAGTTTGCCCTTGCTTGTGCAAGCTGTGCCTCCAATTGTCCAAGCACGTTCTCATAATCCGCAGGGTCTATCTTCAAGAGAGCCTGTCCGCTTTTTACAAAGGCACCCTCTTCCACAAAAAGGTTCAAAACTCTACCGCTGACAAGAGGTCTAAGCAAAACATCCTTTTCCCCCTCAAAGTATCCCTTGGTAGCATACTCTATTGGCACTTCTTCAGACTTCAATTTATAGAGGCTCACCACTACCTTTCTCTCTCTTGGCTGTTGTTCTGAAGCCTTTTGAGTTTGCCTCTGACAGGAAAGGGCAAAGAGTAGAGCAAAAATGCCTATGGCATAAAGAACCTTCCTCATAGTGAGAAAGATTATAACATACTGACCAGTCGGTCGGTTGACATGCAGGCTAAGGGGTTTTAATGTATTCTTATGGTTTTCCAAGTGGTAATCCAAAAGGACGAGCATGGCTATTTTGCCTACTGTCCTGAACTGCCCGGTTGCTACACGCAGGGAGACACCTTTGATGAGGTTGTAAAAAACATAAAAGAAGCTATAGAGCTTTACCTTGAAACCCTTACGGAAGATGAGCTTGAGGAGCTTAGAGGTAGGGAACTTATAACTGCATTCGTGGAAGTTTAATGCCAAAGCTACCAAGGCTTACACTGTAGGAAGCGGAGGGATTGCTAATATCCAATTGTTTTGAACTGTTAAGGACAAAGGTAAGCCATCCTAACCCACTAACATACTGACCAGTCGGTCGGTTATAATATACCCTACCATGTATCGCTTTTTTATACACAGACCGGTCACCTCTTGGATGTTTATGATAGCCTTTATAATCCTTGGGCTTTATTCTCTGAGGACAATACCCCTTGATAGGCTTCCTGACGTGGACTTCCCCACAGTTAGCATTGTAACTACCTATCCCGGTGCCAACGCCTACGTGGTGGATGTGAACGTCACAAGAGTGATTGAAGACCAGATAGCCACCATAAGCGGGATAGAGAGCATCTCATCTGCCAGCTTTGCAGGCACTTCAAGAATAACCATAACCTTCTCTCTTGAAAAAGACATAGACGTTGCAGCACAGGAGGTTCGGGATGCGGTGCAAAGGGTTTTAAGAAGACTTCCTGAGGGAGTAGACCCACCTTTGGTTAGAAAGGTGGATACAGCTCTTGCCCCCGTTTTTGTTGCTTTGCTTCATTCAAAGACTGCAGATTATCAGACCCTTGCCTACTGGGCGGACAAGGTTATAAAGAGAGAGTTTGAAAGGATAAAGGGAGTGGGTCAAGTAGACCTTGGTGGTTTTAGAGACAATGTGCTTTGGGTGAGGATTGACCCAGAAAGGCTCTACTCAAGAGGGCTTGCGGTTCAGGATGTGTTGGATGCGGTAAATAAAAACCACATAGAAGCACCCGCAGGAGCCATATATGGCAAAAACAGGGAATACATACTAAGGCTCTACGGAAAAGCTCAAGACTCAAGAGAGCTTGAGAGTGTATACATAAGAAACGGTGTAAGGCTTAGAGATGTGGGCTTTGTGGAGTTCACAGAAGATGAAAGGAGAGGCATGGCAAGGTTTATGGGCGAGCAGGCTATCGCCTTGGTTGTTTACAAGCAGTCAAAAACCAACACCGTTGAAGTGGTGGATGCGGTAAAGGCAAAGATGGAAGAGCTAAACAAACAGCTACCTCAAGACATGAGAATGGACTACACCTTTGACTCCTCCATATTTGTAAAAGATAGCGTCAAAGCAGCAATAGAGGAGATAATAATAGGTAGTCTGCTAACCGCTCTTGTGGTCTACTTTTTCCTTGGAAGCCTAAGGCTTACCCTTGTTCCCATATTCGCCATACCCATAACCCTTCTTGGCACAGTCTTTTTCATCTACCAGCTTGGAAACTCCCTTAATACCTTTACCCTTCTTGCCCTTGCAGTGGCAGTAGGCATAGTCATAGACGATGCCATAGTGGTGCTTGAAAGCATATACAGAAGAAGATACGAAGAAGGTCTTAGTCCCTTAGAGGCGGGAGAAAAGGGAACAAGGGTAGTTATATTTGCCCTTCTTGCTTCCACAGCCTCTTTGGTGATAGTTTTCCTGCCTATAATATTTCTGAAGGGTGTGGTAGGCAAGCTCTTTGGAAGTTTTGCCTTAACCCTCGCTATAGCCATAGCACTCTCTTACCTTGTTGCCATTAGCTTTACTCCCATGGCAGTTTCAAGGCTTGTCGCAGGTCCACCTTCCACTAACCCCTTTGTAAGAGCTTACGAGAGGTTTGAAAACTTCTTTGATAGACTTCTCAGGTGGTCTCTTGACCACAAGTTAGTGGTTATAGCCTTCTCTTTGCTTAGTGTTTTCATAGGCTTCCAACTTTTTAGGGCGGTCAAAAAGGAGTTTTTCCCCATAGTAGATGAGGGTAGGTTTCTTTTAAGGTTTGAAACGCCTGTGGGCTCTTCCTTTGAATACACAGAAAAGAAGACAAGGGAAATAGAAGCGATTCTTCTCAAAAACCCCTACGTGGAACGCTTTGGTATTGCTATGGGTCAAGGTGTGGCAGGAAGACCGGATGTAAACGGTGGTCTTGGCTTTGTTTACCTAAAGGAGGGCAAAAGACCCCATCAGGCAAAGGTTATGGAAATGGTAAGAGAAGAGCTAAGAAAAGTAAAGGATGTGAGAGTAAGCGTAGAGCCTCCGGGTATTGTGGGACCTGGCGGTGGAAGGCAGGTAGACCTCCAGTATGCCATAAGAGGTCCCTCTCTGGAAGAGCTTCAAAGCATAGCCAATAGACTTACCACAGAGTTTAGAAACAAGGTTGGCTACAGGGACGTGGATACAGACCTTAGGCTCAACGAGCCACAGGTTCAAATAAGGGTAAACAGAGAAAAACTTGGAGACCTAGGTGTTAGCGTGGAGGATGTGGCAATAACCCTTAACGTGCTTTTTGGTAAGTTTCAGCTCGGAACTTACGAGCTCGGTGCGGAGAGCTACGATGTGTATGTAAAGGCTTTGCCTGAGTTTGTGCAAAACATGGAAAACCTCAAAAGGGTCTATGTGAGAAACTTCAAAGGAGAGCTTATACCTCTGACAGAGTTGGTAGATATGCAAGTAGCCACAGGTTATAAGGCGGTAAACCGATACAACAGACAGTATTCTCTCACCTTCTTTGCCAACCTATCTCCAGAAAAACCTCTTGCTAATGCGGTGGCGGAGGTTGAAAGTTGGCTAAGGAATAACCTTCCACCCGGCTACACCTTTGAACCCGTAGGTCAGGCAAGGGAGTTTCAAAGAGCCTTTCAAGGTCTTGGCTTTGCACTTATCTTTGCACTAATAGGCGTTTATATGGTGCTTGCCTCTCTCTTTGAAAGCTACAGGCATCCCTTTACAGTTCTTCTCATGGTTCCCCTCGCAGTAGCTGGTGCTTTCGGGCTTTTGCTTCTTACAAATACCTCACTCAGCGTCCCCTCTTACTTTGGCATAATTCTCCTTGTGGGTATAATCGTCCGTGATGCGGTGCTATTCATAGAGAGGATAATCCAGCTTAGAAAGGAAGGTATACAAACCCGTGAGGCTATCCTTCAGGCAAGAAGAGAGAGACTAAGACCCATCCTTATGACCACCTTTACCATAGTGTCCGCCCTAACACCCGTAGCCCTTGGTCTTACCGCAGGTGCGGAGCTGAGAAAACCCCTTGCCCTTGCGGTCATAGGTGGTATATTCACTGGACTTCCTCTTAGCTTGTTTCTTCTGCCAATTCTTTACGAGATGTTTGATAAAGCTAAGATATTTTCCAAATTGCACGGTTTTTCAAAGTGAAAGCCTCGCATATATCTGAACCCAAGGCAGATAAGTTTAGGCATTTTTCAAAGTCAACCACTTGGGACTGTTTATCCACTATGTAAGAATAAAAAATTACAACAACTGCAATAATTGAAAAAATTGCAAAATTTCACATTCCCCTTTCCCTCCCTCCTGCCAGCTGAGCTAAGAGATAGCGGGCTAAAGATAAAAGAAATAGCGGAGAAGACAGGGCTTTCTGAAAGGCACATAAAACACCTACTTGAGGAAGATGAAGAAATTGACAAAATGTCAAAAGGGACTGTTTCAAAATTTGTGTAAATTCTGCCATACTTGATAACATACCCTCAAAAAGAATTATTAGCCGGGACCGTATTCTCTTGCCCATTCAACTCCTAACACCTTACAATGGCTTGAGGCATAAGGTCTTTGAGTAGCTCACTGAACTCCCTGCGGTATTGTTCTACTTTCTCCTTGCTTGGCTGATTCATGTTAACACCTCCTTACTTTATTTTTACACAATAGATGAAACACTCCCTGTCAAAAATATCACTTCCCCTCCCTCCCAACAGAGAAGCGGAAAAACTTGAAAAAAAATTTCAAAAATGCCACTTTCCACCGTGGGGCACAAGGTATGGAGTGTTTCACATTTTTCAAACAAAAAAAATTTTGGTCGTGATCTTTGTTTGAAAAATAGTTCAAAACCTTG
>JAXSOH010000059.1:0-10108 GCA_037925805.1 Aquificaceae bacterium | reverse complement strand
CCTTACGCAAGATGAGTTAGAACACATAAGGAGTTTTAAGGAGAACCAAGAAGAGAAAAGCAAAAGTCTGCAGTCTAACCTTGAAGGTCTAAAGTCAAGCCTTGAGGGTAGCCTTATAGCCACCTATATGTCCGCCCTTATGCAAAAGGAACAACAAAAGGAACAGCTTCTACATGAGCTATCAAGCCTATATACGCTCCTTGCCATAAGGGAGAAGGAGATGGAGTTTCTCACAAGGGAACTGGAAGGTGTTAAAGAAAGATGCATGGAAAAGGAAGCTGAGAACCAAAGGTTAAAGGAGATAATCCAAGAGAAGGATAATGCGATAAAAAAACTTCAAGAGGAACTCAGAGAAAAGGAACATCTTCTGAGCCAAAAAGAGCTGGAAATCCAAAGGGTTGTGCTGGATAAGGATAGGGAGATATTAAACAAAGAGATGGAGCTGTCTACTCTTCGCATGGAACTGGAGAAGAGAAAAAAGAAGGAATAAAATTAATAGAACTATGGATAGGCTTTTGGACCTATGGGTTAAAAGCCTTAGCAGGGCAAAGAGCCAGAGAACTGTAACCACATATACTATGTGTCTTGGGTCTCTTCAAAAGCACTTAGGTGAGAAAGTAAGTCTTCTTGAGATTGAACCCAGAAAGCTGTTTTCTTATGTTGACTCCTCTAACCTCTCTACTTCCTCTCTCCTTACTCACCTGTCTGCTATAAAGCACTTTTATAAGTTTGCCTTTAGAAGAGGATGGCTTAGCAAGGAACACTACTCAGAATTAGAAGCGGTCTTGGAAGAGATAAGAGATGACCTTTCTGGTTCAAAGCCTCAAAAAAGCCCAAAGGCTCTTAGCAAAGAAGAGCTTGATAGGATTTTCCAGACAGTAAGAGATACAAAATACGAACGCGTTTATAGCCTTCTCCTCTATAGCGGTGTTAGGCTTTCTGAGTATGTCCAGCTTAGGAAGGAATTTTTCTATAGAGACAAAAGTGGTATATACTGGCTAAGGCTTCCTGCGGAGATAACAAAGAGAGGAAAAGAAAGATTGGTTCCAGTAATTGGTCCCTCTAAAGAGGAAACCATGAAAATAAACGAAAGGCTTGATAAATGGCTTGAGGACTACGATGCCTACATAAGAGTAAAAGCCGGCTCTTTACAGGTTTATACCAATAGACTTTCTCAAAGGCTCGGTATTCCCTTCTCCGTGCATAGCTTTAGGCATACCTATATAACAAACCTTGTAAACTCTGGCTTTCCTGCGGAGGTGGTAAAAGAGTTTGCAGGACATTCCAATGTAAAGACCACCATAGACATATACTATCGCTTTAGCCAAGAGAGGGCAAGGAGCTTGGTGGAAAACTTTCTTATATAAGCCTAAAAAACTCTTGACAAGGTCAAAAATTGCAATATAATGTTAGCGTTCCTAAAATAGTTGAAAGTAGGAACTATGGGGAATACCGCCTGCTGGGGAGACCCTGTGTTTAAAAAGGCGGGATAAAAATACCCCAGCCCAGAGCTTTTTATTCTGGCTAAGGAGGGTAGGCTATGAAAAAGAGAAAAGTTGGCATTTCTTTGATTGCCCTAAGCTCTATGGCACTCTTTTCTTGTGGCGGTGGAGGAAACGTCTTTGAAGGGCTTGCGGACAAAAACTCTTACGAAGCCTGCAGGTTTGAAGTGAGTCAGAACCTTGACAAAGGCAACTACGATGCGGTTCTGAGTTCATCCTGTGCTAATCAATTGGATAGAGGAGCGGCATACTTTGGAAAGGCAGGCTTTGACATAAAGGATGTTATAGACAGGCTTATAGAACAGCAGGGTAGCAGTGACACTGCAGACACTTACCTAAAAGCCCTTGTCCCAGAAATGAACCCAGACAAGTATGGCTTTCTGGACTTTGCAGTTGCAGAGTATAGTAAGTTAAGCAATAACGATGATGCGAAATTTTATCTTAGTCTTGTAAGTGCTATGAAGGCACTATCTACTATGAAGTCAGTAATAGGAGAGATAAAAACTGAATGCGACCTTAACAATAACGACAAGCCCGATGATGTGGATGCTACTGTGTGTATGTTTGAAAGGGTTAGTAGTAATAATAGTGTAAGTCCTAATTCAACAGGAACTTGTAGTGCTGCAGGTATACCATACTCAACATCTACAGACCTAACATTCTCAACAGACACTACCACCACATATCTTGGCATAGTTTTCACTTTCTCCGGTTCTCCACAAGTATGCCCAAACCAATATAAAAAACTATACTACAAAACCTCTACAGGAACATATCAGCCTGCAACCACTGTAGGTTTTTGTAAGGCTTCAGACAACCAAGATTGGCCATGCCCCTATCCACAAAAGAAAGACCTCGTAAAAAACATAGAAGAAAACCTTGACAAAGCGGTAAACTTAATAAGTGAGCTTTTAGGAGATAAGAACCCAGACCTCAAAAAGTCTATAGATGACCTCAAGAAAGAAGCTTGTGGAGCGGATGGAGTATGCTCTGCAGATGAGATAAAAAATTACATCAACAAGATTAAAAAGTAAGGAGGGCAGTCATGCTTAAGAGACTTGCGGTGTTGAGCTTATTTGGTGTTTCTGGTCTCGTTTTTGCTCAAGAACCCAGCGTGAGGATATACCCATACATCTACAAGTCTCCAAGGGTTATGGGTATGGGTGGTGCAAACATTGCGGTGGGTGGTAGGACGGATGCAGTCTTTTATAACCCTGCTGGTCTCAGCACTATGAAGCCTAAAAACTGGGAGTTTAATCTTATTTCTCCAGCGGTCGGTGTTGGCAAAAATGTTATAGACTTTGCTAAAGACCTGCAAGATGCCTTTGATGTGGGAGACCAGGATGGAGACGGAGATAAAACTGACGACCAACTTAGGGAAGTAAACAGGATTTTGGCAAAATACAGGGGCGAGCCTATGCACTTAAGTGCATCTAACTGGACATCCATAGGTAGAAATCAGGAAAAGTGGGCTTTTGCTCTTGGAGGCGTTGCAAACCTAAGGGTGGATGCGGTTCCTCATCAAGGTTTTGGTTCTGACGGCTTTCTGGAAGTGAACGCAGATGGTATGCTTGGTGGTGTTTTTGGTCTTAGCCTTAAGGCTGCAGAGGGTCTATATGTAGGTGGTGCGGTCAAGGCTTTACACAGAGAAGCACTTATCCATAACTTTACTGCAAGAGAGATAGTAGAAAATCAAGATAACCTTGAAAATTACATAACCAAAGACCTCAAGAAAAGCGGTAACGCAGTTAGTGGGGACGTGGGTTTTATCTATCAGTTTGCGAGAGATAGCTTCCTTAGACCAGCGATAGGTGCATCTCTGCAAAACATAGGAGACTTAGATTTCAAGAAAGCTGGTAAAATACCCATGACTCTAAACGCTGGATTTTCTCTTAACCCAAGGATACCCAAGATAGGCAATTTAATACTGGCAGCGGACTATGTGGATATAACTAACGAGTTTAAGGAGGACAAAGACAAAGGAAAAAGAATAAGACTTGGTGCGGAGTGGAGACCTCTTGATAAAAGTTGGATAGGTCTTGCCTTGAGGGCTGGCTTGTATCAGGGCTATCCTACCTTTGGAGCGGAGCTGAACTTTTTAATACTTAGCCTTACTTACACCACTTATGCGGAGGAGGTAGGTGCTTACGCAGGTCAGAAGGAGAACCGTATACACATGCTACAGCTCACTGTGGGGTGGTAAGGATGTAATAATTCTTTAAATGAGGTTTTTTGTCCTTACCCTTTTCCCCCAGGCAATTCAGTGTTATGCGGAGTATGGCATAGTAAGGCAGGCGATAAAGAAAGGCACGCTGGAGCTCCATACTGTAGATATAAGAGACTTTGCTCACAAAAGACAGGTGGATGACACTGCCTATGGTGGGCATCCGGGGATGGTTATAAAGCCTGAGCCTGTTTTTAAGGCTTATGAGCATGTGGTGGAGAATTTTGGAAAACCTTATACCATTATCCCTCAACCCTGGGGCAGAAGGCTTACTCAAGAAGACCTTGACAGATTGTCTGCTCTTGACAGCTTGGCGGTTATATGTGGTAGATACGAGGGCTTGGACGAAAGGGTTAGCACTCTGGCGGACGAGGAGCTTTCTCTTGGAGACTTTGTTTTGGCAGGTGGTGAGCTTTTTGCCCTTGTGCTTTTAGAAGGCGTTGCGAGGCTTTTGCCGGGGGTTTTGAGCGAGCCTGAAAGTCTAAAGAGGGACTCCTTTAGAAGATGGCTTGGTGCTCCAGTTTATACAAGACCAGCAAACTTTAGGGAGATGAAAGTCCCAGAGGTGCTCCTCTCTGGCAATCACGAGCTTATTAGACTTTGGGAGCTTTGGCACTCTATAGAGAGAACCCTAAAACTTAGACCAGAGCTTGTCCCTAAAAAGCTATATTCTCTGGAAGAGTCTATGCTCTCTGCTATAATAAAGGGTAAGAACTTTGAAGATTGGCTGGAGGAGGTGAGTTATGAAAGAGCTATTAAGAGCTTTCAAAGCATGCAACTACTTGGCGGTGGGGATGATATACCTCAAGGACAATCCTCTTCTAAGGGAACCTCTAAGGAAGGAGCATCTTAAGAAAAGACTTCTGGGACACTGGGGAGGGAGCCCAAATATCAGCTTTGTTTACCTGTTTACCAGCTATATGCTTCGTAAGTATCCCCTTGATGCTTTGCTTGTGGTGGGTCCCGGACATGGTGCACCGGGCTACATAGCACCCCTATACCTTGAGGGAACTCTTAGCAAGTTCTATCCTGAGTTTTCTCAAGACAAGGAGGGTATGAAAAGGCTCTTTAAGGCTTTTTCCTTTCCAGGAGGGCTTGGAAGCCACTGCACTCCAGAGCTTCCCGGGTCTATACAAGAAGGTGGTGAGCTTGGATACAGCCTTTCTCATGCCTTTGGTGCGGTCTTTGACAATCCTAACCTTGTGGCTGTCGCCATAGTGGGCGATGGCGAGGCAGAAACTGGACCTTTGGCTACCGCATGGCACTCTAATAAGTTTTTAAACCCAAAAAGGGATGGTCTTGTTCTCCCTGTGCTTTCTCTCAATGGCTACAAGATAAACAACCCCACACTGCTCGCGAGAATTCCAAAGGAAGAGCTTATGAGTCTTTTGAGAGGCTATGGCTATGAGCCACTTTGGGTGGAGGGAGAAGAGCCAGAAGAGGTGGCTGGTCAGATGAAGGAGGTTATGGAGTCCGCCTTTGAAAGGCTTATGGACCTGCGCGGAAAAGAGAAAAGACCTGTGCTTCCTGCCATAGTGCTAAAAACACCCAAGGGTTGGACAGCACCAAAGGAGTTTAGAGGAAAATACATAGAGGGTTATTGGAGGTCTCACCAAGTTCCTCTTTCTGATGTTCATGAAAATCCAGATAGCCTAAAGCTCCTTGAGGAGTGGCTACAGAGCTATAAACCAGAAGAGCTCTTTGACCAAGAGGGTGGACTTCTTATAAACCTCAGCGAGCTATTTCCAGAAGAGGGCAGAAGGCTTGGAGATACTCCCTTTGCCAACGGTGGGCTTTTGAGAAAGCCTCTTGACCTGCCAAAAATGGAAGACCATAGCGTAGAGAGGTTTACTCTCCATAACAACACCTTGCCTCTTGGATACTACCTTAGAGAAGTTTTAAGGAGAAATCCCCACAACTTTAGAGTTTTTGGACCAGACGAGACCGCCTCAAACAGACTACATCCCACTTTTGAAGCAGGCAAGGTATGGATGTTAGAGAGACTTCCTGTGGACGAGGATGAAGGCTATTTGAGCCCTACAGGCAAAGTGATGGAGATGCTTTCTGAACACACAGTGGAAGGCTGGCTTGAGGGTTATCTCCTTACGGGAAGGTATGGCATTTTAAGCACCTACGAAGGCTTTGCTCCCATAATAACCTCAATGGTAAACCAGTTTGGAAAGTGGCTGGATATCTCTCAGGATGTGCCTTGGAGAGCACCGATTAGTTCTCTTAATCTCTTGCTTACCTCCGTGGTTTGGAGACAAGACCATAACGGCTTTACCCACCAAGACCCTGGCTTTATAAACAGCATAGTGGACAAGTGGCCTAATGTGGTAAGGCTATATTTCCCATGCGATGCCAACACACTCCTTATAACTGCGGAGCTATGCCTTAAGTCCACAAACAGAGTAAACATCATCGTAGTTGACAAGCAGGCACACCCTCAGTATTTAGATTATCAAAGTGCTTACTCCCATGCAATAAAGGGCATAGGTATCTTTGACTTTGCAAGCACACACACAGATAGAGAACCCGATGTGGTCCTTGCGAGCTGTGGTGATATACCCACAAAGGAGGCTATAGGTGCATCTTTGCTCCTGCGAGAGTTCTTTCCAAACTTAGCCATAAGGTTTGTGAACGTGGTGAACCTCTTTAGGCTTACTCCAGACAGCGAGCATCCTGACGGTCTTCCAGACAGGGACTTTGACTCCTACTTTACTACAGACAAACCCATAATCTTTAACTTCCACGGCTATCCCTGGCTTATCCACAGGCTCACTTACAGAAGAAGGAACCACAAGAACCTGCATGTGAGAGGCTACAGAGAAAACAGAAAGATAGGCATAGATGCCACACAGCTTCAACCCTTCCTTAAGGGAAGAGGTGGCATTACCACTCCTCTCCAGCTTGCCATACTAAACCAAACAGACCGCTTTAGCATTGCCATAGACGCTATCCAAAGAACACCAGCCCTACAGTCGGTGGGAGGCAGATACATAGACCTTTTAAAGGATATGCAGATAAAAGCCCTAAGGCATGCCTACGAGGAAGGTGTAGATGCACCGGAGTTTTCCGATGAGAACTTTCTTGTGCCTAAACTACGGAAGCTCCTCTCTTAAGTATGCCCTCTTTGAGGGTCAGAGGCAAATCCTAAAGCACAAGAAGGTCTTCAGAGGGGAAGGCTTATCCCAAGCACTAAGGGAGCTTGCAAAGGAACTTCCGATTAACCCAGAGGTAGTCCTACACAGGGTGGTGCACGGTATGGAACACAAAAGCCCTATGCTTATAGAGGCTAAAAGCCTTGCGATACTGCAAGAGCTTGCACGCATAAACCCTCTCCACAACTCCATAGCCTTGGAAGGCATAGAGCAGAGCCTTGAGCTTTTTAGTAAAAGCAAACACTACGCTATTTTTGATACGGACTTCCATTCAAGCATACCAGAGAGTGCAAGAATATATGGACTGGACTACGAGCTTTATCAAAGGGGTATAAAGAGGTATGGCTTTCATGGCATTTCCTACTCCTACCTTTTGAGACGGTCTAAGCAGGTTCTTGAAAAAACAAAGCCAAACCTCATAATGATGCACTTAGGACAAGGCTGTAGTGTGTGTGCGGTAAAGGAGGGAGTTTCTGTGGATACTTCCATGGGCTTTACGCCTCTTGAGGGTCTCCTTATGGTGGCAAGACCTGGCGATGTGGACGCTGGGGTTATACTCCATATGCTAAGGTCTGGCTTGTCTGTGGAGGAGTTGGAAAGAAGGCTATACAGAGAGAGTGGTATAAAGGCTATAGCGGGGGTCTCTGACTTTGAGGAACTTCTCACTTTGAAAAGGAACGGCAACAAGAGGGCAATCCTTGCCTTTGAGGCTTTTCTGCATAGGCTTTTGAAGTATGTGGGTGCTTATTGGTTTTTGTTAGAGGGAAAGGTGGACGCCCTCGTTTTTTCTGGTGGTATAGGAGAAAACAGTCCAGAGGTGAGAGAAGAGCTTTGCAAAAGGCTCGCCTTTCTTGGGGTTGAGCTTAACCAAGAGGCAAACAGAAAAAACCAAGAGGTTATAAGTTCAAAGGGTAGAAGTGTGAAGGTTTTGGTGATAGAAACTCAAGAAGAGTTAGAAATGGTTAACATATTTACGGAGAGGAATAAAATCATATAGCAGGAGGTATGAGAGTTGAGATACATGAAGCTGCTTTTTGTGCTTGTTTTTCTTGCCTACGCCATGGCGCCCGAGATGAAGCTAAGGAGGGTGCAAAAGGACATTTATATGGTTAGGGGTGTGGATGCCCTGCCCTCTGTGGAAAATAGAGGCTTTATGTCCAATGCCTTTGCGGTGTTAACAGAGGAGGGTTGGGTTGTGATAGATGCCCTATCCACTCCAGAGCTTTCAAAGGAATTTGTGGAAAACCTAATGAGAGTAAGGAAAGCCCCCATAAAATACGCCATAATCACCCACTACCACCCTGACCATTGGTATGGAGCAAAAACCTACAAGGAGCTTGGAGCTAAGATAATAGCCCACAAAAGGCTCATGGATTTATATCAGTCAGGAGAGGCACAGCTTGCCCTTGAGAACGCAAAGCAGAGGTTTGGCGACCTTTTCAAAAAGGTAGCCCTTGTCCCACCAGATATAGTGGTAGAGGACAGATACACCCTCAAGGTGGGTGGAAAGACCTTTGAAATCATATACATGGGACCAGCCCATACAGACAACGACCTTGTGGTATACATGCCCTCAGAAAAGGTGCTCTTTACAGGAGACCTTGTCCTCTATAATCGCATACCCTTTATGGGAGACAGGGGAGCAAGCTCAAAGGGTCTTTTGGAAGCCCTGCATAAGATTAAGAAGATGGATGCAAAGGTGATTCTTGGTGGACACAACGAGCCTATGGACATGTCCGCTGTGGATTTTACTCTCGGATATGTGCAGTTTCTCAGAGAGAACATAAGGAAAGCAAAAGAGCAAGGCAAGAGCATAGATGAAATAAGAGAAGCCTTAAAGGACAATCCTTACAGAAAATATGTCATGTATGATGCCTTTCACAACGCCAACGTCTTTAGGATAGATGCTGAGCTTGATATGGAGGAATGATGAAGGTAGGTGTGATAAGTTTAGGTTGTGCCAAAAACCTTGTGGACACGGAGGTGCTTCTTGGAAAGTTAAAGGAGGGTGGTGCAAAGCTCCTTAGCGACCCAAAAAAGGCGGATGTGATAGTTATAAACACCTGCGGTTTTATTGAGCCTGCAAAGAGAGAAGCCATAGAAACCATCTTAGAGTTTGCGGAAGACAAAAAGGTTATAGTTATGGGATGTCTTGTGCAGAGGTATAAGGAAGAGCTTCAGAAGGAAATTCCAGAGGTGCTTGCCTACTTTGGGACAGAAAGCTGGGACAGTGTGGTAGAGTTTCTGGGATTGGAGAAGAAGGAAAAAACTCAGAGAGTGCTTACCACGCCCAAGTCTTACGCATACCTAAAGATTGCAGAAGGGTGCAATAGGCTTTGCTCCTTTTGTGCCATACCCTTGATAAGAGGAAAGCACCGCTCCAGACCTATTGAGGAAATAATAGAGGAAGCCAGATACCTTGCAAGTCAGGGCGTAAAAGAGCTTTGCATAGTCTCACAAGACACCACCTACTACGGAAGAGACCTATACGGAAAGGGCTATCTTATAAGGCTACTCAGCGAGCTTGAAAGGGTAGAAGGCATTAGGTGGATAAGACTTCTATATCTCTATCCCACAGAGATAGAGGATGACCTGCTTGACTATATGCAAAGCTCAGAAAAGGTTCTACCTTACTTTGATATGCCACTGCAACATATAAGCTCTAAGGTCTTAAGAAGCATGAGAAGGGGCTATGAGGAGGGCTTTGTAAGAGGTCTTATAGAAAAGGTTCGCACAAAACTGCCACAGGCTGTCCTGAGGACAACCTTTATAGTGGGCTATCCCACAGAGGAAGAAGAGGACTTTCAGAGGCTTTTGGATTTTGTTTCAGAGGGGCACTTCCACTGGGTTGGCGTCTTTACCTACTATCAAGAGGAAGGCACTTATGCCTTTTCCTTGGGAGACCCAGTTTCAAAGGAAGAAAAGGAAAGAAGGAGGGAAGAGCTCCTAAGAATTCAGGAAGGGATAACCCTTAGGAAAAACCAAGAGCTTATTGGGAAAGAGTTGGAACTGTTGGTAGATGGCTTTGACGAGGAGTTTGGCTACGTGCCAGTGGGCAGAATTTACGCACAAGCTCCAGAAGTGGATGGGATAACCTACGTGGAGGCTGAGAGGGAGCTAAAGCCAGGGGACATAATAAGAGTGAAGATAGCTCAAGTGGGAGGGTATGACCTTGGGGCTGTGGAGCTTGAGGGTTGAAGTTTTATTGCCTGTTATCTTTT
>JAXSOH010000058.1:10052-10395 GCA_037925805.1 Aquificaceae bacterium | reverse complement strand
AAAAACTGCTTTGAGTAATCTTAAACTACCTCTTGTGAGAGCTGCCGAGATACTTGGTGTTTCTGTGCCAACCCTATCCCGCTATGTAGCAGGAAATACACTACCTCAGGTGGACTTCTTGATAGCTTTATATGAACGTTTTAAAGTCAATCCTCTTTACATTCTCTTTGGATTAGAGCCAATAATTATTGAAAGCCTTTCCTTTCCTTCAGAAAAGCCTAAAGGAGACCCCTCTTTAACACCTTTTGTTCAGAAATTTCTAAACCATATAAGAGGCATTCTTAAATTACTAGGAGACTTGCAACTTTATACACATTCTAAACTAGACCTATCTTTTAAGGAA
>JAXSOH010000058.1:0-10042 GCA_037925805.1 Aquificaceae bacterium | reverse complement strand
GGAAATTTCCCCGTGAATATAGAAACACTTCAAACCCTCTCATGCTCCTTCTGTGCAGATATCAATGCCATTTTTGAAGAATCTGTTTACCGACCTTTTATTATTCAAGTAGGCACTTTTGGATGGGATAGAAAATTTGAGGAAAGGAAAAGAAATTGCCCGACAGAAGTAGATGTGTTAGTTATAGACATAGCCAATACAAGTCATTTTTATATCTGGTGTATGCATGGAGATTATGGTGGCTTTATCTTAAAAGTGCTTTATTCCTATGATGATTTAGATGGTCTCTTTTGGCTTTTAAGCAGAAATCTTAGAGCATACATAAGCATAGACTTTAGCAAAGATTTTGAAAAACAACATCCTTACATAACTTTGACTTCTCAAGAAAACTACTTTTATGGTAATTTCCTGCAAGGCTTGGGGTATTTAAAGGAAATAGCCTCAGACCATCCAGCTATAAAAGTTTTGCAGAGGTTCATCTTTCTACTTCAAGAAAACCTCTGACTTTCTTTGTAGCCATTCCTCTATGGCTTGCCTAAACATCTCCTTGTCTTTCCTTAACTCCTTTATACTCTTTATCCCTTTGGCTTTTAGGAAGCTTCTGATGTTTTCATACAGCCCCCTATCCATACAATCCAAAACATGATAAGCACTTGTTCTTTTGTAAAGTTCTATAAGTTCATTGATATCGCTCACTTTTCTGACAGCATATCTTCCACCCCTTTCCTTAAACTCTACCTGACATAGCTTTCTCAAAAGTTCATCTTTAAGTAGTGTTCTCCTTCTGATGCTTAAATTGGCAAATGTATAGACCCTTTCAAAGACAAAGTCTAAAAACTTCTCAAAACTTTTACCTGCCATGTCTTGTTTTGTTATGGCATACGCTCTAAGAAAGCATAGTGTGTCTTGTTCTGTGTAATTTAGCTTATACCAAGTGTTGTATAGAAGTTCTTTCCAGTCATCCTTGAGATACTTCCTTATCTGATATTCAGCCACAAGCCTTTTGTATTCCTCATAGCTAAGTTCTTTAGCCCTATCCTTTGTAAGCCCAAGTTTAGCAAGCCTCTTTCTAATAGTAGTATCCCATACAATAGATTTCCCATACTTTTGCCTACCCTCTTTTGCTATCCAGAATAGTTCATCCCAGCTTAGCTTATAGCCTTCACCCCCATGTCTTTTGCTTTTAAACTTCCTATAGCCCGCTTGCTTGTATAGTTCTTTTAGCCTTTGCTTTCTGTGATTGATAAAAATCTTGAAACTCGCATACTTTCTTTTTTCCCACTCACTTTTACTATACAGCCCCTTGATTAGCTCCCTTGCTTGGTCTCTACTTTTAACATTAGCCTTTCTTAGCATACACTCCCATATATGCCATTCAGATAGCCTATAGTGTTTTCCTTGCAATAGCTTAGCTACTTCTTCTAAAGGAATTTCCTCAATAGGAGTTTTCAAAAGCCTTTTTGTTAAAGCCCCTGTCGGTTTATAGCCAGCCCATCTAAGAAGTGTAGCAGAAGATATTCCAAACCTTTTGTGAATGCCAGCGAGTATTCCTAAAGAGATAGCCATCATATAAAAGTTATAACGTGATTTCTTTTTAAAACCCAGCAGGAGGTAGCAAGAATGAATAACATGAAAGAAAACAATGGCTTTGAGAACATCCAGCAAGAGATTGAGGAGCTTCTTGAGTTTTTAGAACATACTATGGAGCATATCTCTACTTTGCAGGACTTTATGAATGGTGAGATGCAGACCGTAAAGGCAGTAAAGCATACCTTACCAGCCAGACCTTCTGTGATAATCTTTTCCTCGGATATTCACTTCGGAAGTTTCTACACCAATTATGCGGAGCTTACTGAGTTATACAAGCTTCTTATGGATGCGGATAGTAATGTCTATGTGGTTCTTAATGGAGATGTGATAGACAACTTTGATGTATTTGCAGGTATGTTAGCGGTTAAGGTTTTAAACTCTCAGGTAATTCCCCCTGTATATCAGAGAGCCTTCTTGACAAGACTTCTCAAAGCCCTAAGCTATAACAAAAAACTTCTTGGTTTTGTGATAGGCAATCATGAGGAGTTTAGCCAATGGGAATTTCTTAAAGGAGCTAATACCCCTATAGGACTTAACAGGCTTACTATAAAACTTCACTTTGAAAATGCCTTTGACCTAACCATAGCCTGTGTTCACAAAAGCAGGTTTAACTCTTTCCTAAATCCTATCCACTCAAGCCTGAGAGAACTCATGCTTTTGTATCCCTATGCGGATATAGTGGTGACAAGCCATACACATACCCCAGCCATAATGTCTTTCCCTTATCCTTCAGAAGAGGGCTATAAAAACAGATGGCTTATCAAAACAGGTAGTCTAAAGGACTTAGACCCCTACACTTACAAGTATTTTAGCCCCTATCCTCAAAGTGGTATATCCACACCAGCGGTTTTGGTATTGCCTTACAGTAGACAAGTTATTGGCTTTAACGACTATAGAATAGCCCTTAACGTGTTATCTCTCATTGAGGAAAAACTAAAGGAGGTTAAAGATGCTTGACAAGGAGATTTTGACTTTAGATGACATTGCAAAGATACTTAACACTTCCAGAGGTGGTGCTTGGAGGTTCGTCCACTTTCATGGTGTGCCTCACAGGAAAGTAGGCAAGCGTATTCTTGTCTTGAAAGAGGACTTTGAAACCTTTTTGAAAAGCCAGCCTGTTATAGGAGTGACCCTAAAAAGGAAGTAGCATGTTAGAGAAGCTTAGCGACAAAGAACTGATAATGCTATATGCCTTTGTTTTAGATAGCCTTTACCTTGCCAGCAAGCCTGAAAAGGAAGTTGTAAAGCGGTGTGTTATAGACCACAGAGGAATATCTTTGCTAAACATACAGGAAAAGCCAGAGGATGGAAAGAAGATACCAAGCAGGAGAATAGTCCTGACCTTAGGAGAAACCAAAAGGACTTTAAGTCTTTCAGACCTTCACTTTCTCAAGTGGGATATAGAAAGGCAACTCTTTAGTGCGGTAAAAATTGAAAAACTTGAATGGCATGGTGGAGACCATGTGATAACTGTAGAGGAAAAAGAGGATGTGGTAAAACTTGAGGTTTTGCATCCAGATATGCCAGCCAGCTTTACTCTTAAAGACCCTGAAGTTCTCAGGCTTATAGCAACCACTTTAACTACCTTACAGACATGGAATGCGGTATATCCAGTGAAAACAGAAAAACTTCAGATACTACCCAGTAAAACAGGCTTTAGCCTTTTTAGGCTTGCCAATGGTATAGAGGTAGAGGTAGGCAAGTATCCATATCTAAGCTTAGCGGTATTGTGTCAGAGAAAGTTAACGTAATTTTCCATTAAAACGCTAAAGGAGGCATAGCTATGAGAAAACTTCTTTTGCTCCCAGTTCTTTTAGCAGGCTTGTCCTTTGCAGAGGATGTATCTTTAGTGCCCTTGTCTACACGTGACGGTTCTGTTATCAAGGTCTCCAAAAAGGAGTATGATAGAAAAGTCTCTGAAGATTTACTTCAGCTAGCCTTAGAAGCTTTCCAAAGGGCTGAAGCGGTTTTGCTTTTAGGTTCTGACTATTTAAAGAAAAGCTGTGATTTAGGCAACAAGGAAGCTTGTAAGTATATCAAGGAGTTATCTCAGGCATTAAAGAATCTTCAGGAGGAGAGACTTTCCAGAGTATCAGATTGATGCTTAAAAAAGGCAACTTTTTACTTGGTAAAACATCAGAGGGCTTGCTTTATGCAAGCCTTTTTGACCTTTCTACACACATGCATGTTCTTGGTGCTACAGGTAGTGGTAAGACCTTATTCTTAACTCTTTTAGACTTTCAAACTCTATGGCAAGGTTTACCTCTGATAAAGGCAGATATGAAATTTGACTTGCAAAACTTCAGCCTTGTTTACTCTGTTAGCCATTTCCTAAAGCAAGACTTTTACTTTTTCAATCCCTATCAAGGTGGTTTAGGCTTTTTGAGTTCTTTGGGTTCTCATAGCTACAATCCTTTACTTTTAGGCAATACAGAGACCATAACCAGCAAAATAATGAAATCCGCAGAAAGGCAAGGCTCTGTGGTAAGCTTCTACGAAGAGGTTAAAGAAAACATAGTCCTTTCCCTTGTGGGGGCTATGCTTTCCACAGGGCAAAGGATATCCTTTAAAGACCTTTGGGTAAGTCTTTTAAGAGGCAAAAGAGGAGACTATCCAGCTCTTAGCAGGCTTATAAGCCTTTGCAGAAATGAGGAATACGGTCTCTCTCTAAAAGAACTTCACTCAAGACTTACTCATGAAAACAACATGATAAGAAGTCAAGCAGAGAAGGAGATAACAGGAACAAGGCTATTTTTTCAGAGATTTTCAACAGGTGCGGTGGGAGAACTTGTCAATTCATACGAGTCAGACATAGAACTTGACCGAGTATTAGAAAAGGGTGGAGTAGTTTACTTTGTTTTACCAGTTTTGCTTTATGAGGTAGTGGCAAAGGCAACAGCTAAGATGCTTCTTGCGGATTTGAGATTTCTGACAGGACTTATGGCAGGGCTTGGAGTAAAAAAGGACTTTGTGATAAGCATTGACGAATTTGAGAATTTTGTCTTTGCGGGTATAGAAGACCTTTTCAACAAAGGCAGAAGTGCAGGAGCCAAGCTTATCATAGCCCATCAAAGCATAAAGGATATAGACTTTGCTTACAATCCTGAGCTAAGGAGCATAATCCAAAGCAACACAAGAATAAAGGTTTTCCTAAGCCAAGCGGACTATGAAAGTGCTAAGTGGTTTTCAGAGCTTGTGGGAACAAAGGATGTCAGTATAAGTATGCCACTTGAGATAGGAAATGTGGGAGAAGTAGACCAATATAAAATCCCACCGAAAATGCTAACCAGCCTTAAGAACTTTCAGGCTTACTTCTTTATGAAAGGAGAAGCTTACAGAGGACATATCTTTGCAGTCCCATCGGACTTTGAACTTGGAGTAGATTGCCCCATACCTTCTTTCAAGCCCAAAATAAACAGAGAAAAAGGCATAAGGCTTTTTGAGTTTTACACAGAGAGTAATCCTTTGCCAGAGGAAGTTAACGTAAATGTATAGGTATGAGGCTATTAGAAATTCTGCTACTTAGCATTATAGGGATACCTCTTCTTTTGGTAGGTGGTATAACAAGCGACCTTAAATCCACTTACCAAGATAAGCCTAAGCAGGAAGTGGTGAAACAAGTGAAAGAGGAAAACCATGAGAAGGATAGCCAGCCTGAAAGGAACTGAGTTTATTCTCTATGCCTTGCTTTTAGGAGTGCCAACACAGAGCTTTTTTGCAGTTTTCCCAGCCTTAATGCTATATCTGATAGACCATGTAATGCAAGCGGAGAATAACACTGAGGAGAAAGAACTAAGCTACAGGGATATTCTAATCTTTAGCAGTAAAAAGGAGTTATTGGAATTTCTCAAAAGCGGAGTTTATAAAAACCCTCAAGAAAACCTATCTTTAGACCTCAAAAGGACATTAGCTCTGACACTTCTTGCGGTTTTCTTTTCTCTTATCTTTGCTTATGCCTATAGCAATGTCTATGCCTTACTTAGCCTTTTGACTTTGCCACTTTTTGTAAGGAGGATGCCATGAAAAAGTTTTTACTTTTAGCCTTACTTACTTCCATAGCCTTAGGAAAGACAGGAATAGACACAAGGCAAGAGCAAGGGCAAGATAGGACAAGAACTCTTGAGAAAGGAGAACAAGAAAGAAGAGTAAAAGAGCGAGAAGACAGAACTGGCGGAGAAAGAAGAAGCTCCAAAGAAAGCGGAGTGAGAGATAGTGTCCGAGAGGAAATCCAAGAAGCTTTGAAAAACATGGAAAGCAAAAGCCTAAGACTTAGTGTAAGCATTCCAGCCTTGTTTTTCCAAACAGTAGGCTTTTCAGAAAGTCCTGATAGCTACCTAAGAGTAAAGGTCAGAGAGGGCGGTATGGTTTACACAACTACCTTGCAGTATTTGGAAAGTCTTGCTAAATCAAGAGGTAGTGCGGAGAAACTGGTAGACACAGAGAAAGCAAGAAAAACTCTGACTTTTCTAATACAACTATCAGGCTTTTTGAAAGACCAGATGATAAAACTTGAGGATTTAGGAACTATAGGTCTTGCGGATGCGGAGAACATAATAAAAAACCTTGACTATAGCAAAGCAATGGATTATCCTGTGAGTTTTAACATAAAAGGAGAATGCTACTTTTGTGGTGACATCTACAAGGTCAAGTGTGGAGAATGCATTCTTGATTTTGGAATGCAAAAGGGTATGCCAGAGGTATATTGCAGAGGTCTTTCTGTATGGACTGAGGATAGCATCTTAGGATACAAGGCGGTTTTAGAGGTAAGCAAAACTCAAAGCCTTGACAACATAATCTCTAAACTCAAAAGCCATGAAAAGTATAGCAGTGCGGTAAATACCATAGCAAACTATACCGCATGGATGGAAAGAACAGGTCGGTCTGTAGAGGCAAGTCAAGTCAAAAAACTCGCTTTGCAGAGCTTTACCAAAAACAGCCAAAACTTCCAGCAAGCCTTAGAACTTATGGATAAGAAGGAAGAGCCAAGCAAAGTTATAAACATCCTCAAGAGGTAGTGCAATGGATTACAAGGAGCTGTTAAGGCATCAGTATAAGAGGATACTTCTGATAGCCCTTTTGATAGTGGTAGGCTTTGGCTTTTACAAGGTTTACAGTGCCTTTTTCCAAAGAGTGGACTATGTATGGCAGGCAAGATTTCAGTATGACTATGCCCAGCTAACAACCTTAGCTAAACAGGATTTAGACAAGGCTAAATTTGACATGGATTTTGCATGTAGTGGTTTTAATGTAGACCCTCAAGAATGCAAGCAAGCAAAAGCAAACTACAAGGAAGCTTTAGAAAACTACAAGAAAGTCTCTGCAAGCAAGGATGAACTTTTTAGAACAGAAAAGCAAGTCAAGTCTTACTACGATGCCATCTTACTTAGTGCCAGACAAACTCCACTTCCTTTCTTACTTTTGATGCTAAGCTTCAGTGCTTTGGTGGTGCTTTCAGTTTTTCTCTTAAGGGAAATACTACCTAAAAGGAGGTATAAACCATGAGTTTAAAGAACTTCATCACAGCCTCTATTGAAAGCGGTCTGTGGGGAAAGAACTTTTTGGACTCTTTGGATAGCCTATCCAAAAGGGATGTGGCACAATTAGACAAAGCCTTTCAGATAAACCTGTATTTAGGTCGTCTAACAGGTAAGCAGGAATACTTTGAAAATGCAGCGAATATAGCAGAAAGGCTAAGCAAACATCATGCTAATAGTAAAGAACTGAAAGAAGCTTATGCCAACTTCGCTAAAGAGTTAAGAGAAGGCAACTTTGATAGAACCGAGAAAATGGCAGATTTTTCAAGGGGTTTAGATAGAGGTATCTATGTGGATTTTAGAGGAGCAGACCTTAGAGGATCTTCCTTAAACATCTCTGAAAGCATAAAAGACCTTACCAACAACATAAGAGAAAACCTTTCAAAGGTGAACCAATTCACAGAACAATCTAAACAGCAGCCTTCTCAAGCCCAGCAAAAGGATAACTCCTCTGAACTAAACAAAACCTTAAAAGACCTAAACAATACAGTTTCAAGTCAGAAGGAAGCGTTTCAACCTTTTGCATATAAGTCAAATGAAATGCAGTCATCCACTTCAGAGAAAAGCCAAGAGCCTAAGCAAGAACAAGCTAAAGGTTTAGATAACACTCCAAAGCAAGATTTAGGAGGAGGGCTTTCAAGATGAAGGTCTACAAAGGAAGCCTTTTAAGCCCTAAGGAAGCTTTCAATGGTGGAAGCTTTCTGATAGGAAGTGGCGGGAATGTAGAACTTAAGAGGTTTTACCTTAGAGACCTTTATGACAGATGGTGGGTAAAGAATATCTATATAGAAAGCAAGGATTTTAACAAGACCTCTTTAGTAATTGGCAAGATGGGAAGTGGGAAAAGCAATCTGCTTAAGTATATTGTGGCAAGCTTTCCTGATAATTGCTTTATTATCCATGATATCAAAGGAGAATACACAGCCCATTTCTATCAAGAGGGGGATGTTATTGTAAACCATCTTGACAAAAGGGGAATAGTATGGGATGTCTTAAAGGATTGTAGAAAAGACAAGATGCTAGCAAGAAGTGTGTTTTACAACATGGTAGCAAGCTACAACAAAGGCAAGGATGCGGAGTTTTGGACTTTGAAAGCGGTGGAATGGTTAATGAAGCTTTTGGAGTATGTGCCTGAGCTAAAGCCTAAAGAAACAGCCCTCGCTATCTATGAGTGGTATAAAAAGCAAAAGGAACTAAGCCTTAACTCTACAGAAGCAAGCGGTTTAGCCACAGCTTTACCAACAGTGCAAACCCTATTAGACCTATACAGTTTAGCCTATCTAAGCGACAAGCCTTTATTGACCTTAGATGATATATTGGCAAGGAGAAAGGTATTTTTAGTTTTCCTACCTGAATTTGTAAGACCCCTTTCCATTGTCAATCAAGGCTTTTTAAGTGCAAGCTTTAACAGATACCTTTCAAGACCAGATACAAAGGACTTTAAGGACTTTGTTTTTTTCATCCTTGATGAATACCTTAACTTCAACATAGACCCTGACCTTGAAAAACAGGTTCTTACCTTAGCAAGAAGTAAGGGCATGTGTTTATTCTTAGGAATGCAGTTTTTACCTGTAGATAGCAAAGATAGGCTTTCTCTTTTGATGAACTCAAGGCATTTTCTTTTTGCCTTTAGAGTGGATGCGGTAGAGACAGCAAAGGTGCTTGCAGAAAGCTCAGGAAGTTTAGAGTATGGAGTGGAGGATATAAGCATGCAAGAGAGTGATTTTAGCCTTACCAACATAATGGGAGGGCTAAGCGGACAAGTTCAACATGCAAGAGTTCAAACCTACACAGTCCCCCCAGAAGTTTTCTTAGACCTAAGAGACTACATAGCCTATGCAGAGATAACCACATCTTCGGGCAAGCTAAAGACCTTTATAAAACCGGTATGGTATGACTTACCAGAAATAACAGGAGGTTTTATAAGAGATGAAAATAGCTACCATCTTAAAAGCCTTTAAGCCTGTAAGCTTCATAGGATTACCCTTAGCGGTCTTTCTAATTTCAGGAAGCTTAACTTATTTCTTTCTCAACCATATCCTATGGGGTGCCTTAGCAGGATTTTTGACCCTACTCCTTACTGTAGCTCTAAGCGGTTTTTTTGATGATGAAGTTAACGTATATGTTAAGGATGTGGATGACTACAAAACAATTAGATACTCAGAGTTAAGGAGGATAGAACATGGAACAAAGAAAGTGGAATAGCCTTAGTTTAGAGGAGAAAGTGGAAGCCTTGAGGGAGCTTGTAGAACTTCTCACAGGATTAGTCCTTGAAATCTCCTCAGGCTTTGATGAAATAGTTAAGCATGCTATGAATGAATTTGAAAAAAGGTATGCAGCCTTAGAAGAGGAGCTTTTTGGAAAAACTGAGGAAAAGATGTAGATGAAATAAGGAGGTATAGCATGAGGAAAATAGCTAAAGCTTCCATAGGACTTTTACTAATCGGTAGTATATCTTTTGCTCAGCCTCGGAAAGACCCCGCAGCTTTTTTGTGTTATGTAAATGGAAAGAATTGCACTCTTGAAGATATCTCAAAAATCCTTTCAGGAACACACCCATCGGAGACTAAATGCGAATGTATAGGAGCTGATAATGTTCTTTCTCATATAGGCTCCCAAAAGGTATATCGCATCTTTCTTGAAGAAAGTAACATATCAGGAACTCTTACTATCCCCCACAATGTAGCTCTCTCAATTGAATATGCCCCTTATACTACTTTCAAAGGTGAGATAGTAAATGAAGGCATTTTGAGGACAGTGGTGCCTTGGGGCACTTGGGATAGTTTTCCTCTTTACTTTGAGGGAAAGATAGAAAATCAAGGTAAAGCTAGGTTATCTTTAATTCCTAAGAAGGCTAAGATTATCAATGAGGGAACTCTTTCTCTAAGCACATACTCTCACCCTTTTTTCCAGATAAA
>JAXSOH010000057.1:0-10432 GCA_037925805.1 Aquificaceae bacterium | reverse complement strand
ATAATAAATCTATTTCTCGGTTTGGGGAGTTGAGGCGTATGTGGTATAGTATAAACAGGGGGTGGAATTTTGACAGAAGTTTAAAATTTGCATTGTTGGACAGAGCAGGAGGTTAGGCATATGCCTATAGTTGTGAGACCAGAGGATATAAAATTGCCGAAGGGAAAGCTGAAAAAGGACATTCTATACAATCTTGGGCTTGAGGAAGGGTTTATAAAAGCATTGCAAGATACAGCGCTGACCCTTATAAGGGGCAAGCTCGGGCGAGTTCCTGAAGGTGTGGAAGTAAAGGTAAAGGGCATAAGAGACAGGGAATATTTAAATGCCTTGATAGAGAAGTTAATAAACTCTGGAGATGTTTTGGAGCTTTTGAGGGAGGAGAGACTTTTGAGTTGAGTTGTAATTGACAGAAAAGCACTATAGACAGCTTATTTAGGAAAGTAGGTTTATGAGAGGTATCTAACTTTATAATAACTTGCAACTTGGGTTAAAATACAAAAAATAAATGCGTGCGGATGAAGTAGTTTACGCTCACAGAAACCTCACCTTACGCATAGAAAAACCCGGCGACAAGGTTTTTGGCTTGAGTGCATGGATAGTTCCAAGAAGGGATTACAGAGAAAATAAACAGACACTTGACTTTCTATTCTCTACGGTAAGAGTGTTTTGCAAGATGAAAGACCGGGAGGTAAGCAAGTTTATAGAAACCATTTCCTACTCTATAAACATGGGAACATGCAAAGGTGAGCTCCACCATGTGATAGAGATGATGAGCTGGGAACTTCTTTTAAGGTTAGATGGATGATTACACGAACCCTTCTGTTTGGTGAAGGTCTTTTTGAGACTCTTAGGTGGAAGCCCTCTGAAGAGAAGCTAAAACTTCATTACGAAAGGTTAAAAGCCTCTGCGGAGTTCTTTGAGATTCCTTATCCTACTTACGAGGAGTTTTTAAAAGACCTTGAGGAGGTTTCAAAAGGAGAAGGGGAGCTTTATATAAAGTATGTGCTTATTTCAAAGGGGGGCGAGTATCTTACAGATAAGCCTCAGTCCTATGGGAAATTGTTGTTGGCTAAGCCACTAAAGTCTACGCCCAAAAGTGTAAAACTCTGCTTTTCCTCATACAAGAGACACTCCACTGACCCAATATGTAGGCACAAAACCACTTCTTATCTTTTTAATCTTTTAGTCAAAAAGGACGCATTAAAAAGAGGCTTTTGGGATGGAATAATAGTCAATGAGAAAGAGCATATCTGTGAAACCTCTACCGCAAACTTGCTTTTTTTGAAAGGTTCAAAGCTATACACTCCTGCCAAGGAAGATGGGCTTTTGTGGGGGACTACCCTTGAGTTTTTAAGCAGACGTTTAGAGATAAAGGAAGATTACATAAAAGTTTCTGAGATTGAAAATTTTGATAGTGTCTTTGTGCTAAACTCCCTTTTGTTATGTGCGGTTGTGGAAGAAGTGGATGGAAAGCAATTAAAGACGGATAATTCAACCTTTGAAGAAATTAGCCATATCCTAAGAGTTTCCCTATAGCCTCTGCAAGTAGCATGTCCTCTGAGTATGTAATCTTTATATTTGTGGGCTCGCCTTGAATTACACCTACCTTGTAGCCATACCTTTCAAGGAGTTGAGCATCATCGGTGGCATAAAAACCCTCATTTCTTGCCTTGAAATGGCATTCAAGCAAAGTTCTTTTCCTAAAGGCTTGGGGGGTCTGAGAGAGCCACAGGTTTGTCCTGTCTACTGTTTCCACCACCATGCCATGGGCTACTCTCTTTATGGTGTCCCTCACGGGCAAGGCAGGAATTTTACCTTCAAACTCTCCAAGGTCGGAAACCTTTAAAAAAAGTTCAAGGCTTGCAAAGGGTCTGGCACAGTCATGCACTACTACAAGGTCTCCTTTGGTTTCAAGAAGTGCATTAAAGACAGAGTCTTGTCTTTCCTTTCCACCAGAGACCTTAACCACTCCAGCGGGAATGCTAAGGTTTATATCTTCTGGAGGTAAGACAAGAATAGTCTCATCAAACTTACCAAGAAGCCTTTCCAAAGAATGCATAAACAGAGGCTTTCCAAAGAGCTTTTCAAACTGCTTTTTCCTACCAAAGCGTCTTCCCTCACCTGCGGAGAGAAGAATAAGGCTTATCATTCTTCCTTGAGCCTTTCTATCCTATCCACTATATCATCTTTTAGTTCTTCTATGATGGGGTTTTCAGAGGAGAAAAAGTATTCTCCATCCCTGTCAAGCACCATAGCAAGTAGGTTATAGCCCTTGACCTCGTTTTCAAGAGCTTCTCTCGTGGTTCTATCAAGAAACTTCTTTACGCTTTCTGGGTCTTTTAGGTTAACTTTTATGTCTACCATTTCAAACTCTTCCACATCTATCTGATTGGCAGGCAGGCTCTCCCTCTGCACATACACGGGAGAGTATATGCAATATATAGTATGCTCACCTAAGCCCTTTTCCTTTATATTCTCAAAGAGCTTTTCTACGTAATTCCTTACGTGATGTCTTACACTCATAAGAATATTTTAGCTTAAAAGGTCTAAAGGATGCCAGCTTCTTTTAGTGCCTCTTTTACCTCTGGGTTTTTATCTGCGAGCTTTTTGAGAGCCTTTTCAATTCTCTCCTCTCTTTCCTCAAACTCCTATGTCTAAAGGTGGCTATTGAAAGGATAGAAGCCTCCTTGCCTGATTTTCTATTATCCTTGTAAAGGCGGTAGGAAGTTCGCTTATGCTCTTTATTCTTATGGCACTTTTCTCAAAGTAATAGTCTGTGTAATTTCTTTCTGTGCCAACTCCTATGCCTATGATTGGTATCCTTGCCTTTATCTGTGCTATAAGGCTCTTTAGCTCTTGACCTTTTAGACCTCTTGTGGGCTCTCCATCGGAGAAAACTACAATACATCCCCTAATGTGATTTTTCAAGCAGAAGGTCTGAAGGTCTTCATAAGAATAGATAAGGGCTTTTTCAAGGTTTGTCCCACCGCCCAGCAGGTTAAAAAGCTCTATTATTTTCCACTTTACAGCCTTGTAGTCCTCTGAAAACGCCTTTAGTCTAAAAACCCTGTCTGAAAACACATCTATGGAGAAGGACATTTTAAGGCTTTCTATAACCTCTGAAAAAAGCAAAAGAGCCTTTATGGCGTTTTGTATTTTGTCCTCCCTTTTCATAGAAGTGGAAATATCTATGAGGAGCTTAAAGGCTAATTCTTTTCTTACTGGTATATGCCTTCTCATATATATCCTTCCTCTTCCGAGAGGTGCTTCCACGCTTAGGCTTTTAGTATCAATCCTTCTACCATAGAAGTGTTTTCCAGTCCAACCTTCCTCTTCCTGTGGCATGAGTTTGACCAATTTTCTCTTTAAAGCGTCTATTTGTGGCAAAATATTAGAAAGCATTCTTTTGTAGACCATAAAGTCTTCCTTTCCAAGACCGTGAGCTTTTTCATAAAGCCTGTCCTCTTCTGTTTTTTCTCTTTTACTTCTTCCAAAACCAGACTGAAAAGAGGAAGAAGACTGCTCTTCCCATCCCTTTATAATAAAGCTCAAAAAGCCTCTGTGTTCTATGTCAACCTCAAGGGTTTTTGGTAGAAAGTGTCTTATAAACTCCACATCCCTTTCTATCATGCTTATGTAAGACATCTGCTTTAGATAGTCCCGCATCCAGTCCGGGACTGCCTTCAGACTTTTGAGTATTTCTTTTCTGTCCGCTTCTGATATATCAACCGCCCTTTTGTCTTTGTTTTGCACTATTATTTCCTGAAGGTGCTCTGGAAGCCTCTTAAGAAGGTCTGTCATTATCCTGCCTCTGTGTGCATCCGCTCTGGTTTTTCCTCTTGCCTCTTCCAAAAGCAGGTCAACATAGTTTATATCTTGTGCCTTTTCTATATGGCTCATGTATCTTCCAAAGAGGTCTTCTATTATGACATCATAGGCATCCCTGCTTTTTGCATTTAGATACTCTTGGAGGAATTTTTGCGTATCTTTTTGATAGTTTTCTTCACCAAGCCAGTTTTCCAGAAGGGAAAGAGCAAAAAGGTGATACGGATAGTAGGTTTCTAAGTTATTCAGTATGTTTTTGTAATGCTTTTTTACAGTTTGCAAGCTATCTGGATGGTTTTTTATAAGCCTTTCGTCCGTTTTGATAGACTCCAAGACCGCATAAAGCACTAAAAAGGACGTAGGCGTAAAGCCAAACTTATAAAACTCCCTTTGACCAAGCCTCCAAAGGTAGAGGTCAGTGCTAAAAAGATACTCTATCTCATGCCTTATGATATTTATGGCTTCCTCTTCTGGTTTGTTAGAGACTTCCTGAAGATAGAAGGCAATGCCAGAGGGTCGCTTTACTGCTTCTGGCACATCCTCTATTTCCCCCTTTGCCCACATCTCTGTAAGAGGTAGAAACTTAGGGTCATAGCCAGCTCCCCAGCCCTCGTAGCTTGCCTGAACCTCTATGTCATACTCATCAGAAAGGAGCTTCTCTGTTACCTTCCAACGCTCTTTCACTTCTCGCCTATTACCATTATGGCACCAGGTCTCTTTATGCGTGGTGCTATAACTTCCATAACCCTAAAGTGGTGCACCATGTTGGTAGATTCCACGTAGGCAAGGCTAAAGTCAAGCCCAAGGACAAGGTCCATGTTCTGTGGTCCTGCGGACAGGAGAATAGCCTTTCCTTCTGGGACTATAGGTGTATGGTAGACATCAGAAACCAGCTTTTTAATCTGCTCAATCTCAAGAAGTCCTGTGTTGTGATAGACCCTATTGAGCTTAAAGTAGTCCCTTGGGTTCAGGAGAAGATAGTATGGTCCATAAAAGCCCTTCTCTGAGAGCTTTGATATACCCAGAGACACATCGTTAAAGGCGTTGCCAAGCACATCCCAGTCGCTCATGGACATGCTCTGCCTTCCTTCCACAGTAAGAAAGCCCTCTATTTCCATTTTTGGATTGCCGTGAATTATTAGGGTATCCTCCGCCACTGCAGTGGCAAAGGCTGCCGCAGATGCCTGAGAGGTATCAATTGGCATGTTAAACTGTCTGAAGTATTCAAGGTCTCTCCAAGTTATGGAAAAAGGTTTGAATATGGTGGGAAGGGTTATGTGTTTTCTCCTTCCAGTTCTCACAGGTTCGCAGGCTTCGCTCTCTTCGCCCGGTCTTACTTCACATACTCCCGGTTCTACGCCAAGGTAAACATCGTAGGCTATTACCTGATGCCCAACGCCTATGGGTCCTACAACTGGCATAAACCTTCTGCATACAAGGGTCTTTTTAGCCACATCAATAACCGCACCTTCTAATTGCTCCCATTCTTCAAAGGTAAGTGGTGATTGGTCTCTTCCTAAAAAGTCCATATGCCTACCTCCTGAGTTTAAATTATACGCCAATATTCCTCAAAGGCTATCCATGTTTTTGGGATTATTTCCCTGAGGTTGTCCCATCTTTTCATATGTTTTTTCCTTTTTTCTGAAGCCCTCCAGAGGGTGCTTCCAAAGACCTCTTGAGCTTCCTCTTCAAACTCTTCTGGAGAGCCGTCACTTAGTGCTTTACCTGCCATATCTCCAGATATGACCGCATTGGCTATTCCACCGCCAGTTATGGGATGACAAAAGCCACCCGCATCCCCCACGAGCAAGACATTGTTTCTTACCAGAGGCAGTAGCCCATCCGCAGGTATCCATCCGCCCGTTCTTTTTATTATTTGTTTCTCTACTACACCCTCTGCGACAACCTCTTCTACGAACCTTTTGAGGCTTTCCATCACATTAACTCCATAATCTGGGTTAACCCCCACTCCCACGTTGGCAAGTCTTCCCTTTGGAAAGACCCAGCCGTATCCTCCAGGGATGTAGTCTCTAAAGTATATAAGAAGGTCTTCATGTCCCTTTGTTAGTTTCATTGTTATTTGTGCGGTGGTGAGAAATGTCTGGGTTTTTTCACCAGTGAGCCTTGCTACCTTTGACCTTGGTCCGTCCGCACCCACTACAAAGTCCGCCTTTACTGGAAACTTTTCTCTTGTGTCAATCTCTTCAAGCCATGCAAAACCATCTTCAAAGCCCAAAAACTGTGTTCTAAGCATATAGACCGCACCCTGCTCCTGTGCCAGCTTGGCTATCTGAGCGTCAAAGACCTCTCTGTTTAATACAAAGCCCTCCGACCACATACTTACCACCTCTCCCCAAGGTGTGAAATGAACCATATTCTTTACCCTCTGAGCTATAGCCTCCTGTGGGAAGAACTCCTTAAACTGGTGGTATAGCTGAATAGGGACAAACTCAGCACATTGCACAGGCTTTCCTATACTTCTTTTTATGTCAACCACCAAAACCCTTTTACCAGCCTTTGCAAGCCTATAGGCACAAGAAGAGCCTGCAGGACCTCCTCCAACTATTAAGACATCAAACTTTTTCATGCCCTTTATTGAAAAGACTTGATGGCTTAAAGCCTATACTATACCTTTCCTCCATATACATCTCTATGCCAGTCTTAGGGTTCTTTATGAACCTTCCGCTCAGTCTTCTTATCTTAAAAACGCCAAAGCCTCTAAGTTCAAGCCTTCCAGTTTCAAGAACAAGGTTAACTATCTCTTCAAAAAAACTGTCCACAAAGAGCTTCGCATCCGCCCTGTTTATGTTAAACTCCTTTCTAAGGCTTTCTATTAGGTCTGTTTTTTTCATCCTTTTCCTCCACATAAAAGGTTCTTACCTGTGAATTTTTACTAACCGCAACCGCCCTATCTTCTCTTTTGTAATAAACTATCTCATCCGCCTCAATAAAGTTTTGTCCCTCTTCCACTTTTGCTTTCCCTATTAGAGTTATAACATCATCTTTGAGGTCATATACCATTTTGTTTGCAGAGGCTTTCCTGTTCCCTTCTGTATATCTTGCATTTCCTTCCGCTTCTATAAGCCTTGCCTTCTTGTTTTCGTCCAAGCTTATAACTACCCTGTTTGCAGTAAGCAGTGAGTTTCCTCTTGTGATTTTCACATTTCCTGAATACACCACCTTATCTTTCTCATAAGTGAGATTGTCCGCTTCGCCTACTATGGGCTGTGCAAACAGAAGCGTAGGTATTAAGACCATAAGAATTACAACCTTTCTCATCTTATGTCCGTCCTTGCCCTATTAATTATAACTTTCAGAGGTTTTAGTGTGATATCAAACCCTCTACCTTTCACAAGACTTTCTCCCTGCAATATTTGGATCTCTCCTTCTCCCCATATCCTGCCATCCCTCAGGTCTAAGTATGCATTTTGTGTCTTTGCGTTAAGCTCTTCGGACTTTAGCTCTACCCCTTCAATGAGCTTTCCTTGTCCCGTAGACCTGTCTATATAAGCCTGAACTGCCTTTATGTTAGCCTCTTTTGAAAAGAGCTCCGCCTCGTAGATCTTAACATCTTTACCAACCACCTCAAGGCTCTTGCCCCTTATAGTCCACTCAATACCAGTCTTGCTATAGCCTTTTATAGTCACACCCTCAAGAAGGTTCACCATCTCTTCTTGCTCACCGCCTATTGCAAAGCTGTTTACATACATCTTGAGAGCAAAGGCAAGAAGGATTATAAGTAAACTAAAGACTAAACTCCTAAGCATAGTATTGGCTTATGACCTCTTCCCATTGTCCTCTTAACTTTAAGATAAATTCTATGGCTTCTCTTACCGCTCCATGCCCACCTCTTGCTTTCGTTATATACAGAGCATGTTTCTTTATCTCCTCTGGTGCGTCCAAAACCGCCATGGGAAAGCCCACCCTTCTAAGAATTGGAAGGTCTACGTAGTCATCTCCAAGAAAGGCTATTTCCTCTAAGCTAAGAGAAAGTCTTCTCATGATATCTTCAAGAATAGGAAGCTTTTGATTATGTCCTAAGTGCACCTCCTCTACCTCCAACTCAGTAAGTCTATTCATAAGTGCTTTACTCCTTCTTCCAGATATTACACCTACCCTTATGCCAGCCCTTTGAGCCAGCTTTATACCAAGTCCGTCCCTTACATTAAAGACCTTTATCTCCTCACCCCTTGAGGTGTAGTAGAGCCTTCCGTCTGTGAGAACACCGTCCACGTCAAGTAGAAGCAGTTTTATCCTTAAAGCTCTATCCCTTAACTCCATCCTATGCTTGAACGTAGCTCTCTTTTAGCTTCTTTATCCTCCAAAGGGCTTTGCTGTCTTCTGGTGTGATAAGGCTGTAGGCTTTTCCGTATGCACCTATCCTTCCAGTCCTACCTATGCGGTGTATGTATACCTCTGGGTCTTCTGGTATATGGTAGTTTATCACAAGGCTCACACCCTTTATGTCAAGCCCTCTCGAGGCTACATCTGTAGCCACTACTATCTTAACCTTGCTATCTCTGAAAAGCCTTAGAGAGTTTTCCCTCTGCCTTTGTGTCATATCTCCATGGAGGGAGACCACATTAAAGCCCTTTCTTTTCAGCTCTTGTGTTATTTCCTTTGCATCCTTTTTTGTCTTTACGAAGACTATAACCTTTTCAAGGATATGTTCCCTCAGTATCTTCTCAAGCTCAGACATCTTTTGTCCAGAGGAGCTAAGCTTTATTAGCCTTTCCTCTATCCTTGGCTTTAGCTCCTCGGTTATGACCTTAACAAACTTGTAGTCCTTTTTTAGGTGTTTCTTGGCAAGCTCTTCTACCTCTCTTGGTATGGTTGCAGAAAAGAGAAAGGTCTGCCTTTCCTTTGGAAGCTGAGTTATTATCCACTCAATGTCTTCTATAAAACCCATATCAAGCATTCTATCCGCCTCATCTAAAACAAAGTATTTTAGACTTTCAAAGTTAAAAAGACCCCTCATGGTGAGATCCTTTATCCTCCCAGGCGTCCCTACTATTATGTTTGGTGTTATCTTCCATAGAAGCTCAAGGTCCTTCTGGACTGGTGTTCCACCATAGAAGCTAAAGACCTTCAGCCCCTTATACTTGGAGAGCTGGTATAACTGCTCTTTTACCTGAATAGCGAGCTCTCTTGTAGGTGTCATTATTAGTGCGGTTGTCCCTTCCTCCTTTTCGCTTCCTTCAATTATAGGTATACCAAAGGCGGCAGTTTTTCCTGTTCCAGTTGCCGCCTGACCCATTATGTCGTAGCCTTTAAGGGCTAAGGGTATGGCTTCCTTTTGGATTGGAGTGGGTTTTTCAAAGCCCATGTCCTTGAGTGCCTTACGCAAGGGAATACTAAGCTGTGAGAAATCAAAATCCATTTTTTCCTCCTTTTTACTTTAATTATAAGCGAGCCACAGAAAATTACCAGCATAAGAAAATTCTTATTTTGAAATGTTAGAAGATATTCTTTGAAAATTTGAATGGATATTTATTCCTTTTAGCCCTACATTTTATCGTGAGGTTATCAAAGGAGGTGTAAAAATGGAGCTAACAAGGCGAAGTTTTCTAAAAGTTGCAGGCGTCTCTGCGGGTGCTACCCTTACTGGTGGGCTTGGTTTCGAGGGACTGTTTCAAAATTTGTGTAAATTCTGCCATACTTCATAACATACCCTCAAAAAGAAGTATTAGCTGGGACTATATCCTCTTGCCCATTCAACTCCTAACACATTACAATAGCTTGAGGCATAAGGTCTTTGAGTAGCTCACTGAACTCCCTGCGGTATTGTTTTACTTTCTCCTTGCTTGGCTGTTTCATGTTAACACCTCCTTACTTTATTTTTACACAATGGATGAAACACTCCCGGTTTCGACCTAAAGCCTGCCATGGCAAGGGTTAGAGACCTTAAAATTTCCAACGCAAAGGCTGTGAAAAGCATATGTCCATATTGTTCTGTTTCCTGCGGGGTAATAGTCTACAGCCTTACCGATGGTGCTATGAACGTAAAGCCAAGCATGGACAAATACCCCTTCTATGGACATTTATCCACGCCTCGGGTTTAGGGACTGACTGAAAGTATGGATTTCTTTCAATCAATCCCAATGCCTTACTCCAAAGACACCTAAACCGCTCATCAAACAGGCGAGCCATAAACTCCTCTACCTGCTTGATAAGGGCTTGCTCCATACGACGTAGATGCAAGCTCCACTCAGCACGGCTAAGCAGATTCCTGCTTGCGTTCACATCTGCATGGAGCTTTCTATTGCATAGCTTACATTCAAACTCACTCCTTGTCTTCCTATTCCCTTTGTCTACATACCCACAATTACTGCATGCCTGTGAACTATAGGCAGGATTAACATACACTACCTCTATGCCATATTCCTCTCTTACTTCCTCTAACTTCCTCTTTGTCTCTCCAAGCCCAAACCTTATAAGCACCCTCTTTATAGCCTTTGGAAAATTGTTAATCACCCTCCTCAAAAAGCCTCTTAAGTCCTCAAGCACAAGCCTCTGTGGTCTGTATAACTCTATAACCCTGTTTATTACCCTCCTTACCTCGTTCTTCACATACTCACTTAGCCTGTGTTGAAGTCTTAAATACCTT
>JAXSOH010000056.1:0-10461 GCA_037925805.1 Aquificaceae bacterium | reverse complement strand
AAGGCTACACCGCAGGGGTTATTGTGCTTTACTATCACGCATGCAGGCTTTGAAAACTCACTTACAAGCCTAAGGGCAGAGTCGCTGTCAAGGTAATTGTTAAAGGACATTTCCTTTCCCTGCAAGACCTTAGAACGGGCAATACCAAGCTCCTCAAGGGGGTTGAGATAAAGCCAACCTTTTTGATGGGGGTTTTCTCCGTATCTTAGCTGGCTTGCTAACCTCATAGGTATGGCGGAATAGGTAGCTTCTGTTTGCACCTCAAACATACTTGCCAAGGCTTTTGATATAAGAGCATCGTAGTAGGCAGTAAGGGAAAAAGCCTTTATTGCAAGGGCTTTTCTCTCTTCAAGGGTTAGACCACCCTCTCTTATTCTCTCCGCTACCCATCCGTAGTCTTCAGGGTCTACCACTACCGCAACTCTGTAGAAGTTTTTAGCGGAAGCTCTAATAAGAGTTGGTCCACCTATATCTATAAACTCCATAAGCTCCTGCTCTGTTAGGTCTTCTTTTAGTTTCTCTTCAAAGGGATATAGGTTAACCACCACAAGGTCTATGGGCTGTATGCCAAGGCTCTTTATTTCTTCCTTGTCCTTTTCTACCCAATCTCTGTAGAGAATACCGCCATGCACCGCAGGATGCAAGGTCTTTACCCTACCGTCCAGTATCTCGGGAAAGCCCGTGAGCTCTTCCACCAGCTTTACCTTATAGCCAAGGCTTTGGATAAACTTTGCAGTGCCACCAGTGGATATGACCTCAAAGCCCTTCTCATATATAGCCTGCAGAAGTTTTTCAAGACCTTCTTTGTAGTATACAGAAATAAGTGCCCTCATGGAGTTAAGATTTTAACATTTTCTGAGGATATTGGCACAAAGCCAGCTTATGCATATTCTATAAATTATGGAGCTTCATCAAAGAATAAGGCTTATGTCAAGGCTTGCCAGCTTTGAGAGGGATGGGGATTATAACTTTGAAAGTTGTGTCTTTTACGCTTCCACACCCAAAGGTAAAGTGCCTATCCTCAAGCTCATGCAAACAACCATGTGCGATAAAAACTGCGTGTATTGTGCCTTTAGAAGAGACAGGGACGAAACAATAAGAATAGCACTAAAGCCTGAAGAAATAGCAAGGGGGTTTATGGAACTATACAAGGCGGGTAAGGTAAGCGGGCTTTTTCTTTCCTCGGGCATTTTCGGAAATCCAGACTTTACCATGGAAAGGATGATAGACACCGCAAAGATACTTAGAGAGAAATATGAATTCAAGGGTTACATACACCTTAAACTCATGCCTGGGGCTTCTTTGCAGAGCGTAGAAGAGGCAGTTAAAGTGGCGAGCAGAGTCTCCATAAACCTTGAAACCTCAAAGGAAGAGAGGCTCAAAGACATAGCAAAGGGCAAAAGCATACTTCAGGATATGCTTCCTAAAATAGAGTATGTGGATAGGCTTATAAGAGACCAAAAGGGTAAAAGCCAGATAAGTCAGATGATGGTAGGCGTTGGGGATGAAAAGGATGAAGAGATAATAAAGGTGGTAGATTATCTAAACAAACGTTTTAGACTGAGCAGGATATACTTTAGTGCCTTTTTCCCTGTGAAAAACACCCCGCTTGAAAATAGACCAGCGGAGAACCCAAAGAGAGAGCACAGGCTTTATCAGGTTGATTTTCTTATAAGAGAGTATGGCTTTTCTTTTGAGGAGCTAAAGCCAGTGCTAATAGATGGCAACCTTCCTCTTGACAAAGACCCAAAAACCGCATGGGCTGAGGCAAACATGCACCTCTTTCCAGTGGAAATAAACACTGCGGACTACGAAATGCTTATAAAAGTTCCCGGCATAGGAAAGGAAACCGCAAAGGAGATATTAAGGAGAAGGAGAGAAAAGAATCTAAGTTCAATTCAAGATTTGAAAGGTATTAGAAACCTAAATAAGATACTAAATTATGTAGTCATAAATGGAAGATATTTTGGGCAAAATTCTTCATCTTTCCCATCTATTACACAGCTTTAAAAATCCCTCTATTATATGCCTTGGCTCTGGTGGACATCCAGGTATGTGAAGATGAACTGGTATATGCTTCTCTACTGGACCCTCCACCGCATAGGAATCCTTGAAATAACTACAATCCTTGGTGCAGTCTCCCAGGGTTACAATAAATTTTGGGTTTGGTGCGTTTTCATATGCCTTTATCATGGGGACGAGCATGTTCCTTGTTACACAACCAGTTATTAAAAGCACATCCGCATGTTTCGGAGAGGCGACAAACTTTATGCCAAACCTTTCTATATCGTAGTATGGATTGTTAAGATTAGCAACCTCCACCTCACAAGCATTACAGGAGCCAGTATCCACTTCACGGACGAACAGACTGCCACCAAAAACCTTATCTATTGCCTCACGAAGTTCATACAATAACTCTTTGTGTTCTGGCATTATCTCTTCGGTTTTCAAACGAAAGGCTCTCTTCATAAGAAAAAGCATAGCTTTCCTCCTTTAAAGGTCATTGCCTGCATAAGAAAGGTTCATACTTTTGTTAACAAGCGGAAAATCCGCTATTATATCTCCAAGAACTGCATACTGTATTGCTGGCCAGTTTCTAAAGGATGGGTCTACATACTTTAATCTGTATATTTTCCCATCTTTATCAAACATCACAAAGAAAAAGGCATTGCCTCTGGGTGTTTCTGCGTTCCCAATATTCCAAGAGTAGGGTTCAGGTTTTTGCATCTTGTTTGCTTTTTCTGTCTGCTCTGGCAAATTCTTGAGAAAAAGTTTTATAAGTCTTATGGACTCATAAATTTCCCTCGTTCTTACAAGAAACCTTGCCATAACATCCCCTTCTTCAAAAGTATGAAGGTTTACGTCCTTGTATGCTAAATATGGAAGCTCTACGCGCGTATCCCTTTCAAGACCAGAAGCCCTGGCACAAACACCGCAAAGAGACAACTCCATAGCTGTATTTTTGAAAACTCGCCCTGTAGTTTCAAACCTATCCCTTACAGAAGGGGTTTCCAGGGCAAATTCCTCTACTTGTCTTATCTCCTCCTCTATAACTTCAAGTAAGTCAATTAAATCCCTTTCCCTATCCCTATTAAAGTCAACCTTCACAGTTCCGAGTTCACACACATCAAACATAAACCTGTGACCTGTAAGACTCTTATTAAACCTCATAAGTTTCTCTTGTAATGAAAAAAGGTGCTGAGCGACCAGTGGAAAAGCTATGTCCATGAACAGCCAACCTATATCTCTAACATGGTTCCAAACCCTTTCAAGCTCTCCAAGTATAGACCTTATAACCTTAACCCTTTCAGAAGGTTCAAGTCCAAGAAGTGGTTCAACCGCGTTAAGGTATGCTATAGATATATTAACCGCATTATCTCCGGAAATTCTGTTCACAATCTTAAGCACCTGTTTGGGGTCCTTCCCTTCACACAGCTTTTCTATTCCCCTATGCTTCCAGAAGTGCCTTATCTCCAATTGAAGTATGGCTTCGCCAGCAAGGGAAAACCTAAAATGACCGGGCTCTATTATACCTGCATGTATTGGACCCACAAGTATCTCATTAACCCCATCTCCCATAACCTTTTTATAGGTATAACGACCATAAACCTTAAATTCTGGCTTTTCTCCTTTATAGTCCTTTCTAAGGGGGTGTATGGCTGGGTTCCAGTTTTCTGGATATAGCATAAGCCTTCTACTATCGGGATGTCCTTCGGGCAAAAGCCCAAACATATCCCTTATTTCCTTCTCGTAGTTCTTTGAGGATGGGCAAAGGGAAACTATAGAGGGGAATTTATCCTCAGTCCTTAGGATGAATACCCTTACACTTCCCTTCTTCATAAAGAAATACCTAATCGCAAACCCTCTCCCCAACTCTCTCTCATCACTTCCTACCATACCAAACAGATAGAATCCTTCCCTGATAGCGTCTCTAACCCTGCTGTAAAGGTTACTACCTTCTACCTCTTCTTCAATGAACACAATTAGAATTATAACACTTGTTCTGTGGTATAATGATAATTATCATGTCCGAAGGTTCAAGTAGTGGAAGCCTAAGCCTTTTCAAACACGCACCACTTGTTGCCTCATCTTTTATAGCCTTATCCCTTTTGCTTTTACCAAGTGAGTTCACAGTTCAGCTGGGCTTTTTTGAGGCATACTTCAAACTTGACGCTCTATCTATATTTTTTTCTTCTCTTCTTGCTTTTGTATCTTTTTATGTTTCTATATACACCATTGGATATGTTAGTGAGCTAAAGGGAAAAGCTAGTCTTGTCTTAATCCTTACAGGGGTATTTATACTTTCCATGTTTTTCACTATTATAAGCAACGATATAATTAGCTTTCTCTTCTTTTGGGAGATAATGTCTCTATCTTCTTTTTATCTCGTTATTAGTGATGAGGGAAAAGAAAGCTCAAAGGTAGGATTTATATACCTTTTAATGACCCATCTGGGAACAGCGTTTATAATTCTTTCTTTTCTTCTTTTATACATAAAAACCTCATCCATGAGTTTTGACAGCTTTCGTGGTTCCGCAGACCTCTACATTGTATTGTTAGCACTTTTAGGTTTTTCCGTGAAGGCTGGAATAGTTCCTTTTCATGTATGGCTACCCTATGCACACCCTGTAGCACCTTCTAATGTCTCAGCCCTTATGTCTGGAGTGATGTTAAACACAGCTATCTATGGTATGATGAGGTTTCTTTTTGAATTTTCCTCTTCAAACTTTCTCGTTACAAGCCTGCTACTTATTGTCTTCGGTTGTCTCTCTCTTGTGTATGGTGCCATTTACTCTCTTACTGAGTCAAGCGTTAAAAAGTTTCTTGCATACTCTAGCATAGAAAACATGGGCTTGTTAGTTATTGGTATGGGCTTGGCTAATCTTGGTCTTTACGAAGGAATTCTGCCCATATACTCTACATCTAAAGCCTTTGTATTGCTACATACCTTAAACCACTCTCTTCTAAAAAGCTCTCTCTTTATGGGTGCAGGGGTTGTGGTCAAGATAACCCACGAATATAATATGAACAGGCTCGGTGGCCTTTCAAAGGCAAGCCCATTGCTCTTTTACCTCATGTTATTGTCTTCTGTCTTTATTTCCGCTCTTCCTCCTTCTAATGTCTTTTTCAGCGAACTGCTCCTTTACAAAACCCTTTTCTTAGCTCTAAATATCAAAGGTGACCCTTCGTCTTACATACTGATACTTGTGCTTACTCTACTTGCACTGTCTGGCGTTTTCGTGGGTGCTACCTTTGTAAAGTTTATTGGGGTGGTTTTCTTAGGAAAGTCCAGGGGTGCAAAGGTCTCCAACAAACCAAGCGTAGCTGAACTCTTTGGAATAGCATTACCAGTCGCCCTTTCTGTTTTAATAGGCATTTATCCATATCCTTTGCTTAGTATCCTTTCTAACATATATTCCCTTTCCCTTCCAGACCTTAACTACTTACCCTTTAATCTTTTATTCGTGTCCTTTATTCTTTTACTTGTTATTTTCCTCGCCATGAGAAAAAACAGGGCACGCATTTACGAAACATGGATTTGTGGACTTGATGAAGAAAATCCATCCGCACAAGCTACTACCCTTTCCCAAACCTATAGCATAAGGAGACTTTTTTCTATGTTTTACTCCACTGTATCTGAGATAAATTTTGATGCAGAAATGAAAAAGTATTTCAGAAACAGTATTTTATACAAAGAAGAATTAAAAGATGTTTTTGAAGAGAAGATATATAAAAGACTTGCTGGTTATATACTCGCCATCTCAGACCAAGTTAGGAAAATACTCCAGACTGGAAATATAAATCTTTACATAAGCTATATATTCCTTACACTTCTTCTCTGTTTTCTTATTTACATAGTGCTAACAGGAGAAAAACCATGAATTTACTTCTTGGTATCATGCAGGCTCTTGTGGTGCTTATGTTAGCCCCATTCTTTGCAGGTTTTATTCACAAGCTAAAGCAAAGAATAAGAGGTCAAAAGGGCATAAGCGTCTTTCAACTTTACAGAAACCTCTATAAACTCCACAAGAAAGAGATAGTCCTTTCAAAGGACGCAAGTTTAGTCTCAAGACTCGCTCCATATTTCTACTTTTTGCCTCATGCTCTACTATGCTTTATGCTTCCCTTTTTCTATGAAAGCCCTTTACTTGGAAACTCTTCAAACCCTGTTGTTCTTCTATACCTTCTGTCTCTATCTATATTCTTCATGACCCTTTATGCCCTTGATCAGGCAAGCTCCTTTGGAGCTCTTGGGTCAAGCAGAGAATGGTTTATAAGCAGTCTATCAGAACCAAGTGCGATTTTGCTTTTGTTTTCTCTTTGCATATACACTGGAGAATTCAATCTAAGCCATGCCTTTTTAACACTAAGCAATGAGCTTCGCTCCTTCTTCTCTGAGCACCCAAGCCATTTTTCAATAAGCATCCCATTCCTCCTTTTGTTTACCCTACTAATACTCACGCTTGCTGAAAATGCGCGCATACCTTTTGATAATCCAGAGACCCATTTAGAGCTTACTATGGTCCACGAAGCCAACATACTGGAGGCAAGCGGTCCACATCTGCTACTCTTTGAATATGGCTCTTATCTAAGGCTTACCCTGTTTCTAAGCATCATGTCCATACTTATCTTTCCCTTTATAGGTGATTCTACTTTCTATCCTTTGGCTTTTGCCCTTTATCTGTTAAAGATGCTCTTTCTTTGTATACTCATCGCCTTTGTGGAATCTTTCAATGCGAAGATGAGGCTATTTAGAATTCCAAACGTCCTATCTTTTGCTTTTGTCCTTTCCTTACTTACACTTATACTTTCTATGGAGGCTTAAGGTGGAAAAGTTAGCAAGTTTTTTTGCTCTTATGGTTTTGGTATCAGCGGTTTTGAATGTTGCATCTCCCTTTTTAAAATTTGCCATAAGACTAAACATGCTACAATCATGGATGCTTGCCTTCTATATACTTGTGGTTGCTATAAGCTCGGGTGTCTTCCATCTTTACCTTTCCTTCTTGGCTACTTTAGTTTTTAAGGGCATACTTATACCTATTTTGCTCTTTAGAGTTCTTAAAAGAACTGGTAGGGAAAGGGAACTTGATATGGTCATAAGCATACCATCCGCAGTAGTGCTATCTGGTATTCTCATAATCATATCCGCCATACTTCTTACAAAGTTCGGTGGTCTTGAATTTCTCTTTGGCAGGTTTGTTTTTGTGTCTTCACTATCAACCTTCTTCATAGGTGGTATGCTTCTTGTTATAAGAAAAATCCTCTTTTCCCAAATACTTGGGCTTTTAATAATGGAGAACGCCATATTCCTCGCTGCAAATAGTGCAGTTACAGGAATGCCTTTGGTGGTAGAGCTTGGTATACTTTTTGACATACTTGTAAGTATACTTATAGCTTCTGTTTTACTGCTTCGCATAATGAAAAACTTTGAAGATATTAGAGTTGATGACCTGGAGGTGTTGAAAGAATGATTTCAATACTCTTTTTACTACCCGCATTAGGTTTGCTTCTTTCACTTTTGGTAGATGTTCTTATCATGTCTTATCTACAGCTTTTTATATCTCTCGGTTTGTTCCTTTCAAGCCTTTACATTTTCTTTCATAAGGAATATTCTACGCATTTATACAATCTCTTTTTTGTGGACCCTGTGAATTCTTTTCTTCTTTTGACTGTTGCCCTGCTTGAGCTTTTTGTAGTCTTTTACTCCTTTGGCTACATAAGAACAGAAATATCTCAAGGAATGTCTAAAAGACATTTTAAGTATTACTATTTTTGGAAAAATGGCTTTATCTTTAGCATGATACTTTCCATACTTTCCAACAATCTTGGCGTGTATTGGGTTGGATTGGAAGCTACCACCCTAACAACAGCCTTCCTTATAGCCTTCTACAGAAGTAAAGAATCCTACGAGGCTTCATGGAAGTATGTAATAATGTGCTCTATTGGTATCACCTTAGGTCTTTTTGCTATTGTATTACTTTATTATTCAACCGCACACATATACGGTGAAAGTCTAAAAGCTCTTTCTTTCCTTGATATAATGGCTTCAGTTCAAAAACTTGACAAAGATATACTATTCCTTTCTTTTATACTTGCCCTTGTAGGCTTTGGCACAAAGGTAGGCTTTGCACCTATGCATAACTGGCTTCCCGATGCACACTCTCAGGCACCGAGCCCTATCAGTGTTCTTCTCTCTGGCGTTCTCCTAAACACCGCTTTACTTGGTGTTTTGAGGTTTTATCAGATAAATGAAAAGGCTGGCGTAGGCTATGCAAGGGACTTTATGATATTCTTTGGTTTTCTTACCCTTTTCCTTGCAAGTTTGATTATGCTAAGGCAAGGAGAATATAAAAGGCTTTTTGCTTATTCGTCCATGGAAAACATGGGTCTTATAGCTCTTGGCTTTGGTGTAGGTGGCTATGGTGCTTTTGGTGCGTTTTTTCACATACTTTTTCATGCTATAGCAAAAGGCGTGCTTTTTATGACTTCTGGAAATATACTTTCTGTGTTGCATGAAAGGAGAATTGAAAAGATAAGTGGACTTTTTAAAGATATGAAAATTACCTCCTTCGTAATGCTTTTAGGCTTAGCCAGCATATCTGGATTACCACCTTTTTCTACCTTTTTTAGCAAGATTTACATAATAATCGGTGTTATTCAAAAGAGCCACTTTCTTGGTATTTTAGTTTTATTTTCTCTTGCGGTAGCCTTTTCTGGAATTTTCTGGCAGATTTTACCTATGCTTTCTGGAGTTAGTAAAGGAGAAAGAGAAAAAGTTTTACACCCATTTATGATAATAATACCAACTTTAATGTTGCTTATATTGATAGCTCTCACTTTCTATACGCCAGAGACTTTAACTCAAATTATAAAAATGGCGGTCAACGAGTTATATGGATAGGCAAGTTATGTATTGATAATCTTCCCTTTGCCTTATGACCCTGTATTTACCTTTCTCCACAAGCACCTCGCAGGCTCTTGGTCTCACATTGTAGTGAGAGGACATGGCAAAGCCATAAGCACCAGCGGAAAAAACGGGACTGCTTCAAAATTCGTGTAAATTCTGCCATACTTGATAACATACCCTCAAAAAGAATTATTAGCTGGGACTATATCCTCTTGCCCATTCAACTCCTAACATCTTACAATGGCTTGAGGTATAAGGTCTTTGAGTAGCTCACTGAACTCCCTGCGGTATTGTTCTACTTTCTCCTTGCTTGGCTGTTTCATGTTAACACATCCTTACTTTATTTTTACACAATGGATGAAACACTCCCAGGCAAGAAGTTTCCTATCTGGCATATTGGACCCACCAGCTTTAAATTCTTAAACACAAGCCTCCGCAAAGCCAGATACTGAAGTCTTTGATATAAATCATTCTAAAATCTTTTTCACAACCCTTAAAATATAGCAAAACCCATAAGGAGGTAACATCATGGCACAGACTGTAAATCTAAAAGGCAACCCTGTTGCCCTTTGCGGACCTACTATAAAGGTTGGAGACTCCGCTCCAGCGGCTTATGTGGTTACAAAGGATCTTCAAGAAGTAGCAGTGGGTGGAGCCAGCGATAAGGTGCAGGTTATAATCACAGTTCCATCTTTAGACACTCCCGTATGTGAGACAGAGACCAAGAAGTTCAATGAGCTTATGGCAGGTATGGAAGGTGTGGCGGTATGCGTTATTTCTATGGACCTTCCCTTTGCTCAAAAGAGGTTCTGCGAAAGCTTCAATATTGGCAATGTGGTAGTTGCCTCTGACTTCAGATACAGAGATATGGAAAAGTATGGTGTGCTCATATCTGAGGGTGCTCTCAAGGGTATTCTCGCAAGGGCTATATTTGTGGTAGACAAGCAAGGTAAAATAGCCTACATACAGCTCGTGCCAGAGATAACCCAAGAGCCTAACTATGACGAAGTGGTAGCCAAAGTAAAAGAACTTCTGTAAAAAACTGGGGGCTTTGCCCCCTTGTTGATTTTGTTAGTGTAATAGTTTCTAATAGTTCCCCCTCTCATAGAAATTTATTCCTACCACTGCAGGGGTTTAGGAGGCTCTACTACAACTTTAGGCCTCCAAGACGGCACTATTACAGCCCTTGTAACCTCTCAAGGTGTCTTTTTACCAACACCTCAAGGGTTTTCTTTTTCGCAGTAGTAGGTTTAGCCCTAGGAGGAACGTCCTCCTAAGGTTTCAACATAAAATAACCCGAGTTGCAAACTATAGGGGGATTGATAGCCTTGAGCCCACCATAAGGGATACGAGGAGAAAGTTGTTTGAATAACACCTGTTCGGTCTTCCATGCTATAATCTCTCTGTGCCCTCAAAAGATATAACTCTCAAAGACATCTTTGAGGAAGTCCCCCATAGACTCAGCAGAATCCTCTCTCCAGCTCCTATCAAAGAGCTATTGCCAACAGCCCTGCCATCCACCGAGCTAAGAGTGGACTTCTTGGCAAGACTTG
>JAXSOH010000055.1:0-10760 GCA_037925805.1 Aquificaceae bacterium | reverse complement strand
TTTCACCATCATCTGCATGACATATACGAGACAGGAGGTTTGAAAAGATACATGCCCATAACCTATGGCAGTTTTCTCGTGGGAGCATTGGCGTTGGCAGGTATATTTCCACTTTCAGGTTTTTGGAGTAAAGACCTCATAGTGGCAACTGCGTATGAGGTGAGCTTTTTCTGGGGAGTGCTTGTGTCTGTGGTGAGCTTTTTGACCGCCTATTACATATTTAGGGAAGGCTTTGTCATGTTTCATGGCAAGGAACACTTCAGACACGAGCATGAAGAGGAGCCACACGAAAGCCCTGGAGTGATGGCGATACCGATGGTAGTGCTTGGAGTTATGGCGGTAGTGGCAGGGTTTTTTGAGGGGTGGTATGGTGGTGCTTTGGGAGTAAAGAAGGAGCTACATTTAAGCATAGCCATACTGTCAGTGCTTGTAGGTTTAGCGGGTATAGGAGTAGCCTATCTTGTGTATGTGAAGGGTTTGATAGACCCACAGAAGGCATATGAGGCTCTCAAGCCTTTGCATACTACCTTCAAAGAGCAGTTCTTTACTGAAAGGTTTTACCATAGGGGTATAGCAAGGGGTTATATGGGTCTTTCTAAGGGTCTTTTCCTTGTTGGTGATAGGGTTTTGATAGATGGCTTTATAAACCTGCTTAATTTTCTCTACTTTAAGGTGGTGAAGTTCCTCTGGATGAAGTTGGATATAATGTTTGTGGACCTTTTTGTTAACGGCGTGGCAAAGCTGTCCTATTGGACGGGTAAAAAGGTAAGGAACATACAGACAGGTCTTCTTAACAACTATGTGAGCTTTCTACTACTTGGTGTGGTCTTTATACTGGGTGTCATACTATACAGCATGAGGTGAAAGGATGGAAGGGTTTCCATTAATCTCGGTGAGCATGATATTGCCTCTGCTGGGAGTTTTTGTGATACTTTTTACAAAAGAGGAGCTTTCTAAGTGGATAGCGGTCTTCTTCAGCGGGCTTGTGTTTGGCATATCTTTGGTATCTCTTTTCTTCTTTGACTTTTCAAGGGCTGGCAAGGTGCAGTTTGAGGAAAAGTATGTCCTTATCCCTGAGTTAAACCTTAGCCTGCATCTGGGCTTTGACGGGCTTTCTTACCTTATGTATATACTTACCACCTTGGTCTCTTTGGTTGCCATCCTTTGGTCTACAAGAGACCATCAAATAAGCCATCGCCTCAAAGAATATTACGCATGGTTTCTGCTAACAGAAACCTTCCTTGTGGGCGTTTTTGCCAGCCTTGACCTTATGGTCTTCTATGTATTTTATGAGCTTACACTTGTTCCCATGTTCTTTGTTATAGGTATATGGGGCTATAAGCTAAGGCTATACTCCGCCTATAAGTTTTTCATATATATATTTGTCTCCTCTCTTTTCCTCCTTTTGGGTATAGTAAGCCTTGCGGTCCAACACTATAGACAGTTTGGCAAGTTTTCCTTTAACTATCTTGACCTTATAAACAATAAGTATGACCTTACCTTTGAGGTCTTTATGTTCCTTCTCTTTCTAATAGCCTTTGCGGTAAAAACGCCTATAGTGCCCTTCCATACATGGCTTCCAGACGCTCACGGAGAGGCACCAACTGCAGGTTCTGTGGTGCTTGCTGCGGTGCTTCTTAAGATGGGGACTTATGCCCTGCTTAGGTTCAACATAGGTCTCTTTCCAATAGCTTCTGTATACCTTATGCCCATAATGGTGCTTTGGGGTATACTTACCATAGTTTTTGCCTCTTGGTTTACCATAAGCCAGAGCAATGTAAAGAGGTTTGTAGCCTACTCTTCTGTGAGCCATATGGGCTTTGTGGTAACGGGTATGTTTCTTCTTAACGCAGAGGGTCTAAGAGCCAGCATTACAGAGATGTTTGCCCACGGTCTTACCTCCTCCGCCTTGTTTATGATGGCGGGTTTTATCTACAACAGGCTACACAGCTTTAATATGCAAGCACTTAGGGGAAGTATAAAGTTTATGCCCCTTTTTGCAGTTTTTGTGGCAATAACCGGTTTCTCCTCCATGGGGCTTCCTGGTGGTTCTTCCTTCTGGGGTAAGTTTCTCACTATCGTGGGAGCAAGGGAATACACACTACTTCTTGCCTTCTTAGTGGTTGTGGGTGCCTTCTTTAGTGCGGTCTATGTGCTATACCTCTTAAAGACCCTATATCTTGACACAAAGGAGGAAAGCAGGCTCATTCACTTTACAGACCTAAGAGGCTTTAAGCTAAGTGCCTTCTTGCTTGTGGTTATTCCCATGCTTATGGTGGGTTTTCTACCCTTCCTATTCTTCGCTTTCTATGACCCTTACATAAACAGCCTTTTGAATTACTTAGTCTCAAGGGTAATGGGAGGTTAAGATGGAACAGCTAATAAGCATAGAATTTCCTCGTCTGTCCCTTGTCCTTCCAGAGCTTGTGGTCTTGCTTACTGGCTTTGTTCTCTTTAGCCTTGACCTTATATACAAAAGGATGAACCATGCTCTTGCCATAAGCGTAAGCCTTGTGGGTTATCTTTTGGCTCTGCTTCTTTTAGTTTTCAACTGGGGTATGGAGGGAGAGACCTTTTATGGGCTTTACAAGAGGGACAGCTTTTCAAGCCTTATGCAAGCTTTCATGCTCTTACTTACCATGTCTCTTTTAGGCTTTAATTACCTCTATTACAAAAGCAAAAAGTCTCTTTACGGAGAGTTCTACTACGTTCTTAGCTTCGCCCTAATAGGTGGGATGTTTTTAGTATCCTCTTACAACCTCATAGTTTTGTATGTTGCCCTTGAGGCGGTCTCCATAGCCTTCTATATACTTACCGCTCTTCTCAGGTCAGACTTCAATTCAAAAGAGGGTGCCTTTAAGTATCTAATCCTTGGAGGTCTTTCTATAGCTTTGGCTTCCTACGGTGCAGGCTTTATGTATCTCTACTCTGGCTCTCTTGACCTTAGATACATCCTTACGCATGTGGGTGAAAACCAATACTTTTTGGTGCTTGGTCTTGTGCTATTTTTGATAGGTTTTGCCATAAAGATAGGTGCGGTGCCCTTTCATTTTTGGCTTCCAGACGCCTATCAGGGTGCTCCCACGCCCATAACCGCCTATATGGCATCCTTTGGAAAGCTCGCCTTTTTTGCTCCAGTGGTTAGGCTCATGCCCTTGGTTCAGGAGCACTTCGCCTATGCATGGATAACCACAGTGGCTATCATCTCTGCCTTGACTATGCTGTATGGAAACCTCACCGCCTTGGTGCAAAAGGACGTAAAAAGGCTTTTGGCTTACTCCTCTATAGCACACTCTGGCTACATATTGGCAGGCATCTCTGTGGCAGAGGTTATAGGTTTAAAGGCGGTCATATACTTTCTCCTTGCCTACTCCCTTATGGGTTTTGGTAGCTTTATGGTGCTTGCCCTTTTAGAAAGAGTGCAGGGATGGGAAAACAAACTGGAGCAGTTTTCAGGTATGAGGTTCTCCGCACCTTGGCTTGCCTTCTCCTTTATGGTAATGCTCCTTGCCTTGCTGGGTATCCCTCCCACTGTAGGTTTTGTGGGAAAGGCTTTGGTCTTTATGTCCCTATCCTTTGAGAGGCTCTGGTGGCTTGCCCTGGTGATGATAATCGCAACGGGTATATCCACAGGCTATTACCTAAGGATAACTGCGCTCATGTTTATGAAAGAGCAGGTCAACAGCCTAAACCTTTCTGTGTCTCAGGTGGAGAAGTTTCTTATATTGCTTTTTAGTCTTGCCCTTGTCCTTCTTGGTGCAGTGCCTATAATATTATGGAACTTTGTAAGCCCTTCTGCGGAAAACCTATTTATGAGGTGAAGGTATGGAATACATGGCACTGCTCATATTCTTAGGCATTATGTTAGGCTTAGCCCTGGTCTTTGTCTTTGTAAACAAGCTACTGGGTCCAAAAAGCTCAGAGGCCCTGCAGGACTATCCTTATGAGTGTGGAGTGCCTCTTTACGATAAATCCGCTCAGTCTACCTTCCATCAAGGTTATTACCTGCTTGGTCTACTGCTTTTGCTCTTTGACATAGAGGCTGCCTTTCTTTTCCCTTGGACGGTAGTTTACAGGCATTTGGGTATTTTTGGCTTTGTGGAAATGTTCCTTTTTATCCTTATCCTTACCTACGGGCTTTTATACGCTTGGAGGAAGGGTGCACTTGACTGGCAGTTTGAAGAGGAAAGTCTATAAAGGAGTTGGCTATGCCTTGGGCAAAGGGACAGGACTTTATTGACCTAAGGAGCAGGTTTGAGGGGCTTGAAATTGAAGAAAAGCCTACCATTACCTCTCTCCATATCCAAAAGGAAAGGCTCATTGACCTTCTCAAGGTCTTAAAGGAAGAAAGGGGTTATAAGCTCTTTATTGAGCACTCGGTGGTGGACTTTCCTGACAAAAAGCCTCGCTTTCAAGCCTTCTACATCCTCTACAACGTGGATGAAAGAAAAAGGGTAGTGGTAAAAACATGGACGGACGGAGAGCTTCCTTCTATAGAAAAGCTCTGGTTTGCGGGCAAATGGGCAGAAAGAGAGTGCTACGATATGTTTGGCATAAGGTATGAGGGGCACGAAAACTTAGTGCGTGCCTTTATGTGGGAAACATACCAGCACTATCCTCTTAGAAAGGACTTTCCTCTTGAGGGCTATGCCACAGAATACTTACCTTCCTTGAACGAGGTCCTATGGGGTGAAAACTTTCAAGGTCTTATGAACTATGACAAGATGCACACACCTGTGCCAACCTTGGAAGACCTTGAGATAACCGAAAAGAAAAGGCTTCAGAAGAAGGCTCAGATAGTGCTAAACTGGGGACCACTACATCCGGGAACGCATGGGACTATGTGGTTTCTCTTTGACCTTGAGGGGGAAAGGGTCTACCAGTGTGATGTGATACTGGGTCAGCTCCATAGGGGTGTTGAAAAGTTAGCAGAAAACGAGATGTATAACCAGTTTCTGGTCTACACAGACCGTATGGATTACCTTTCCGCCCTTTGCTCCAATCAGGCTTGGGTTGTAGCAGTGGAGAGACTTCTTGGCATAGAAGACCTTGTTCCAGAAAAGGCAAAGTATATCCGCACAATGATGTCAGAGCTTCAGAGGATAAACTCTCACCTTTTGTGGCTTGGCACATACGCCCTTGACCTTGGAGCTCTAACCATATTCCTGTATGCCTTCAAGGAGAGAGAAAAACTTATGGACATCATAGAGGGTATAACTGGTGCAAGGCTTACCATCTCCTACACGAGGGTCGGTGGCGTTAGGATGGACTTGCCAGAGGGTGCTTTGGAGGTAATAAAAGCCTTTATAAAGAGGTTTCCAAAGGAGCTAAAGGAGTGGGAGACCATACTCAGTAGGAACAGGATATGGCTAAGAAGAAACGTGGGAGTGGGAGTTATAAGTAGGGAGGATGTTTACTTCTATGGGCTCACAGGTCCAGTAGCCAGAGGCTCTGGCGTGCCTTACGATATAAGAAAGTTTGAACCCTACGATGCCTATCCATGGGTGGAGTTTGACATTCCCGTGGGAGAAAATGGCGATGTATATGACCGATATCTGGTAAGGCTTGAGGAGATGAGGCAGAGCCTGAGGATAATAGAACAGTGTGTGGCGGTGCTTGAAAAGTTAAAGTCCGCACCTTTCTTTGCGGAATCTCCAGACCCCAAAAAGCTCAAGCTACCTCTTGATGGCATAGGTCTAAAGGTTCCAGAGGGTGAGATATACTCCTCTGGAGAAAACCCAAGAGGAGAGCTGGGTTTTTACATATACTCCACTGGTGGCACAAAGCCCTACAGGGTAAAGATAAGACCAGGCTCTATGTATAACCTTTGCGTGTATCCCAAGCTCATGAAAGACCGTGTAATAGCGGATGCGGTTACCATCTTGGCAAGCATAGACCCAGTGGTAGGAGAGATAGACCGATGAAACTAAGGCATGTGCCACATTACACTTATGAAGACTACGCAAGGTGGCAAGGAGACTGGGAGCTTATAGAAGGCATTCCCTATGCTATGGCTTCTCCCAAATTTCCCCATCAGCGTCTTATGTTTGTGCTGGCAAGGCTTTTGGAAAACCTGCTTGAAGAATGCAACTGCTTCGTGGTAGGAGAGCTTGACTGGGTTATATCAGAGGATACGGTTGTGAGACCAGACCTTGTAGTTTTGTGCGAAGAACCTCAGGACTACATAAGAAAAAGACCGGAGGTGGTCTTTGAGATAGTTTCGGAGAACTCAAGGGAGATGGACGAGTTTGTAAAGTTTAAGCTCTATGAGCAGGAGGCAGTGCCCTACTATGTGCTACTGTATCCAGAAAGCAAAAGCTGGAAAGCCTACAGATGGACTTCAGAGGGTTTTGTGCCCATGGAAAGGCTATACTTTAGCGTAAAAGACTGCCTCTTTGAAATAGACGCAGAAAGGCTTTGGAGGTAAACATGGAAAGTGTAGTCGCTTGGCTCATAATAACTCTTATAAAGATACTGGTCATATTGGGTATAGTCCTTGGTGTGGGTGCGTATCTGACCTTGGTGGAGAGAAAGGTAGCAGCGCACATACAAAGAAGACCAGGTCCCATGGTGGTGGGTTGGCACGGACTTTTGCAACCCCTTGCGGACGGTCTTAAGCTCCTCACAAAGGAGGACCTCTTTCCAAGATACGGAAACAAGTTTTTGTATAACCTTGCCCTTGTGATGGCTCTTGTGCCTGCGGTTTTGGTCTTTGCGGTAGTTCCCTTTGGTCCCGAGTTTGAGCTCTTTGGATACAAGATAAAACCTATTCTCACCGATGTAAACATAGGTCTTTTGCTTGTCTTTGCCCTTGGCTCTATGGCGGTCTTTTCCATAGCCTTGGCAGGATGGGCTTCCAATTCCAAGTATGCCCTTATAGGCTCTATGAGAAAGGCAGGCATAGTAGTCTCCTACGAGGTGGTTATAACCTTTGCGGTCATGGGTCCCATAATACTGGCAGGAACTCTCTCCACCTACGACATAGTCCAAAAACAGATAGAGCAAAACCTTTGGTATATGTGGCTACAGCCTATGGCTTTTGTGGTCTACATGTTTGCCATGCTTGCGGAAACTGGAAGAGTGCCCTTTGACATACAAGAGGCAGAGGCAGAGCTGGTCACAGGCTTTACTGTGGAATACGGTGGCATGAAGTTTGGTCTTTTCCCACTTGTAGAGTGGTATGTGGAAGTGCTATCTTTGTCTGCCATTGCGGTGGTTCTCTTCTTGGGTGGTTGGTCTCCCATAAACATACCCTTCCTTGGCTTTGTAGACCCCCTCTTTTTCCTCGGACCGCTATCTCCCTTTGTGTGGTTTATCCTCAAGGTAAGTCTTCTATTCCTTTTTGTGCTATGGCTTCATTGGACACTGCCAAGATATAGGATTGACCAGATAACCGCCACCGCTTGGAAGGTGATGCTCCCCCTTACCTTTGTAAACTTGGTGCTTACCGCGGTTATAGCACCCCTTATATGGAGGTAAGGATGAAACTAAGGCATATGCCCCACTATACCTACGAAGACTACGCAAAGTGGCAAGGAGACTGGGAGCTTATAGAAGGCATTCCCTATTCTATGGCTTCGCCAAAATTTACCCATCAGTGGGTTATCTTTGAGCTCTCCGCCCTCATAAGGGAGGCACTAAAAAGGGCAAACTGTCCTTGCTTGGTGGTAGGAGAGCTTGATTGGATAGTCTCAGAGGACACCGTCTTTAGACCAGACCTCGTAATCCTATGTGAAAAGCCCACAGACTACATAAGACATAGACCAGAACTCGTATTAGAGGTAGTTTCAGAAAGCTCAAAACTTCAGGATGAGGTCATAAAGTTTGAAAAGTATGAAGAGCTTGGCGTCCCATACTATATACTAATATACCCAGAACAAAAAAGCTGGAAGGCTTACAAAAACACAAAATATGGCTTCAAAGCCATAGAAAACCTAAGGCTTAGGCTAAAGGACTGTGAAGTGGAAATTGATATAAACACCTTGTGGAGCTTGGCATGAAGGTGGAGCACTTGCCCCATTACACCTACGAAGACTACGCAAAGTGGCAAGGAGACTGGGAGCTTATAGAAGGCATTCCCTACGCCATGGCTTCGCCCACAAGGCTTCACCAAAGGTTTGTCTTTCGCTTACAAAGGCTTATAGTCCAGATACTTGAGGAAAAACAGTGTCCCTGTGAGGTTCTTTCAGAGGTAGACTGGGTCATTTCAGAAGATACCGTCCTAAGACCAGATATATCGGTCCTTTGCGATGGAGGAAATGAAGACTACATAAGAGAAACACCCGTGCTTATTGTGGAGGTGGTTTCGAAAACTTCAAAAAAGCACGACGAAAGGACAAAGTTTGAAATATATCAAGAGCTCGGTGTTCCCTACTACATACTCCTTTATCCAGAGGAAAAAATCTTAAAGGTATATAGAAACACTTCTGAAGGGTATATACCTTTGGAAAACCTAAGGTTTAGTATAAAAGAGTGCCCTATTGAACTAAAAGAGGAAGAAATATGGAGGTAAAACATGGTAAAGAAGGTTTTTGAGCGACCGCTTAGTTGGCTGGAAAGGATTTTTTTCATTGACTTTATAAAGGGTCTCTCCATAACCATAAGACACGCCTTCAGAAAAACCATAACCACCCACTACCCCTATGAAAAGCTCACACCACCCAAGAGGTTTAGAGGTTTCTTCGGACACAAGGTGGTAAACGGCAAAGAGCCCCAACCTGCCTTTGATGAATGGGTGGAAAGGTTCAAAATAAAGGTAGAGCCAGGCAAAAGCAGGTGTGTGGTATGTATGCTTTGCAAAAGAGCATGCCCCGTGCCACAGCTCTTTGAGATAGAAGGAGAAAAACTGCCCGATGGCAGAAGGAGGGTCTCTGTCTTTAACATGAACATGATGCTTTGCACCTTTTGCGGTTTTTGCGTGGATGCCTGCCCTGTGGACTGCCTTTTCCAAAGCGATATACACGAGACCGCAAGCTACACAAGAAAAGATGCGGTGCTAAACCTTGAGGTGTTAGAGAGGATTGGCAGAGATTGGCAAAGGAGAAGAGAAGAAGAGCCAGACAGAATATGGATAGATGACTACCAAAGACAGAGACTTTGGTATGAAAATGACCTTAAACTTCCGGAGGTGAAAAGGTGATACAGTGGCTGGTTTTTCTCCTCTTTTCTGCTCTTGCGGTGCTTTCCGCCCTCGGAGTTGTGCTTTTGCCCAACCCCATATATGTGATACTTTCCCTTTTGTCTACCCTTGTGGCTATAGCAGGCATATTCTTTGTGGCAGGTGCGGAGCTCGTGGGTGCTCTCCAGCTTCTTATCTATGTGGTTGCGGTGACGGTCTTTTATGTCTTTGTGCTTACCGCAGTCCCATGGGAGAAAGCCCTCAAAAAGGACTCCCACTACAGGGTTGCAGGTCTCTTTTCCTTCCCCCTTATACCCCTACTCTATGCGGAGATGCTCTTGGTGTTCCTCATTGGAGTTAGCGTATCTCCAAAGGGAGAGTTTAGAAAGCTTATACAGAAGTTTGGCAATGTGGAGGTGATAGGTGGTATACTCTTTAGCAAGTATTTCCTTGCCTTTGAACTTGTCTCTTTGGTGCTACTTATTGGTATGATAGGAGCGGTAATAATAGGAAGGAAGGAGGCACAGACCTATGACAACCATACCCCTTGAGGCATACTTGACCCTTAGTGTAGTTCTCTTTGGGCTTGGTGTCTTTGGTATGATAGTGCGTAGAAACATGGTAACCGTTCTTATGAGTATGGAGCTTGCCTTGAATGCGGTCAATGTGCTCTTTGTGGGTGCGGACGCACACCTAAGCCTTGTGGACGGTCAGGTCTTTGCCCTTTTTATAATAGCCCTTGCCGCTGCAGAGGCAGCGGTAGGTCTTGGTATAATAATAGCCATATTTAGGCTTAGAAAGGTAGACTCTACCGATGAAATAACAGACATGAGAGGGTAAGATGGAGATACTGGTTCTTATCTCACCTCTATTAGCCTTTTTAGTAACAGCCTTATTTGGCTCAAGAATAGGAGATATAGCTTCTGCAGTCCTGTGTATACTGGGTGGGCTCTTCTCCTTTATCTTCTCCCTATGGACTACCTCAAAGGCTCTCTCTCAATCCTTTAGCATAAAACTCTACGAATTCCTGCCTCTGGGAGACTATACACTATCCCTGGGTCTATACTTTGACCCACTGTCCTCTATAACCGCTTCCGTGGTTACCTTCGTGGCTACTCTTATCTTCATATACTCCGTTGGCTATATGTCTCACCTCTTTGGTCAATGGACTTTTAAGTTCTACGCTTATCTCTCTCTCTTCCTCTTTGCCATGCTTCTTATTGTGCTTTCTGATAACCTTCTTGGTATCTTCTTTGGCTGGGAAGGTGTGGGTCTTGCCTCTTATCTGCTTATTGGATACTTCCACACTCAGAAAAAGGCTGCTAATGCCTCCCTTGAGGCTTTTACTCTAAACCGTATCGGAGACTGGTTTTTCCTCTTTGGCATCATTGCCACCTTTTACCTCTTTGGTTCTTTGTCTATTCTTGACATTTTTGGCAAGGTCTCTGAGGTGGACAAGTCGCTTCTTGGTCTTGCGTGTTTGTTGCTATTTGGTGGTGCGGTAGGAAAGTCTGGTCAACTTCCTCTTCACACTTGGCTTCCTAACGCTATGGCTGGTCCTACTCCTGTCTCTGCCCTTTTGCACGCTGCTACTATGGTGGCAGCGGGTGTCTACATGGTTGCAAGGCTCTATCCCATGTTT
>JAXSOH010000054.1:0-10780 GCA_037925805.1 Aquificaceae bacterium | reverse complement strand
CTTTTTCATGGAATTACCATATCCCTACCCTCACTCTTTGCAAGATACAGCTTGTCATCTGCAAACTTGAAAAGGTCATCCACAGTCTCTCCATTTTCTGGAAAAACTGCAATACCAATGCTTGCGGTCATGCTTACTGCTATACCCTTATCCGAGTAGAGGAGCTTTTTCTTCAAACCTTCCCTTATCCTATTTGCCACCTGAACCGCTTCCAACCTTCCAGTAGCTGGCAAAATAACCACAAACTCTTCACCTCCCCATCTTCCTACAATATCCATACTTCTGACCACATCCCGCAGAACATCCGAAAGGGCTTTTAAGCATAGATCTCCAACGTGATGTCCATGGGTATCGTTTATCTTTTTAAAGTGGTCAAGGTCCAAAAGCAGTAAGGCAAGTTGGGAATGATTTCTTTTTGCCTCTTCTATCTTTTTGTGCAAGAACTCTGCAATGAATCTTCTGTTATAGAGGTTTGTGAGAGGGTCTCTTATGGATAGCTCCTTGTTTATCTCTATAAGTCTTAGGTTAGACAAAAAGGGTGCAAAGGTGTTAACTATGTTTTCTATAAAGTCCAGTTTCCTTCTGTCAAAAAAGTCTTCCTTCTGGGATATCATACTTAGCATTGCAATGGTTTTCCCTCCAGATACCACAGACATACATAGATAGGAACCATATTCAGACTTGAAAAGAGGGCATGAATAGGCTCTTTTATCTCTAACGAGAAAAGGCTGGGCACTTTGGAAAACCTTACACGCAGAAGGCTCTTCACCTTCCTCAAGACATTCTGCGTATTCCATACTTCCATAAAATAGTTTGTCAACGACCCTATTCAAAGATGGGTTTATTCTGTATATCGCAAGGGCATCAACCCCAGCAATTTTTACAAGCATATGTGCCAAAAGATTGTAAGCTTCGCCCTCTGAGCTACATCTGTTTAGGTTAAGGATAAAGTCGTGTAGGCTTTCAAGCTCCTGTGTCTTTCTTTCTATCTCCTCTTCTAATTTTAGTCTATCCGATATATCCCTCGCCACTATAAGTATGTATGGAACGCTATTCATATGCACCTTTGTGGCAGTTATATCCACTGGTAGTCTGTTCCCATAGCTGTCCTTGTAAAACCTCCTACCTCTTATGACCTCATCTTTTCTTACAATTCTTTGTATGTTTTGCCTTATAAACTCGGGGTCTGCATCCACTATCTGAAATATGTTCATATTCTTAAACTCTTCCTCCGTATAGCCGAGCTTTCTTATCGCCGCCCTGTTTACAAACTTTATTTTTCCACTATCCGATTCGTATACGATTATCATATCTTCTGTAGAGTTCATAATCCTCATGTAGTTATTTAATTCCCTCTCCATTATTCTCTGTGAGTGCAGGTCCTGAGTTATATCTCTGAGCATCAGCTTTATTCTGCCCTTGACCTTCTCTGTCTCCACAAAGAGATAACTGGCGGATAGTTCATAGGCTTTGTCCCCAATATTAAACCTTTGCCTCTCAACTCTTCTATCTCTTAAAAGTGTTGAGTATATATAGGACCAATCCTTTGCTGGAATTACCTCAGTTATGTCGTGGTCTATAAGGCCACCAAAGAGTTCTATGGCTTTTGCGTTCATCCACACAATAACTTGGCTTGAGAATAAATCGATCAACTCAAAGGTGGGTTCGGGTAGAAGATTAAGCACATCTTTTGCGTGCCTTAACTTGGTCTCAAGGAACTTCCAATAGCTTTCGTAAGCGTTCTTTGCAATATCTCTGTTGCTTATTATACCTACCGCAAAACCTCTATCGTCCACAACCACAAGCCTTCTTATCCTATTTTCCTCCATAATCCTTAAAGCTAACTCCGCCAGAGCGTCCTCATTTATGGTTATAACTGGCTTGCTCATATAAAGCTCCACAGGGTCTGATAGGTTTATCCTATCAAAGAGCTTAACTATATCTCTCTCAGTTATGATGCCTACAGGCATACCCTCTTTTAGCACCGGTAGGGCACCGATATTTTTTCCCTTCATAAGTTTTAGACACTCAGAAAGGGTTGTTTCTGGAGAAATCCACACAAACTCCCTGTCCAAGAGTATTTCTCTGACTTTTATTCTTTTTTTAAATATATCTTCCTCTGCGTGACCCAAAACCTCTTCCATGGTGAGGGTTCCAAGAAAGTTACTATCCTTATCTACAACCACTAACCTTCTAATGTTGTTTTCTACCATAAGGCTAAGGGCATAATAGAGGTCTCTGTAATCTCTAACATGGATTAATCTTTTTGAGGCGTAGTCTATGGCTCTTTCTTCAAAGGAGACACCTTGTCCAATAAGTCTAATCAGGTCTCTTTCTGTTAGTATGCCTGCTGGATATTTTCCCTTCATAAGAAGCACATAACCCTTCCCCTTTTCTCTCATTTTTTCAAAGGCTTCCTTCAGCGTATAATCAAAAAAACCAAGCGGTTCGTCACCTTTAATAAGCTCACCTACCTTCAGGCTTAACATAGTATAGAATTTTATTTCTTCTTCGGTAGTAATGCAAATATTAAAAAGTTTCCTTCCTTTTTTATGGAAGATTCAAGTTGTCCTACATCAGACAGCTCTTCCACTATCCTGTTTGCTAACTTATCACCAAGCTCTGGATGGAGATGCTCTCTTCCTCTAAAACGTATCCTTACCCTTACCTTGTCACCATCCATCAAAAATTCTTTCATGTGTTTTAGCTTCACCTTCAGGTCATGCTCATCAATCCTTACTGAGAGCATCATATCCTTTACTTCGATGGCGTGTTCTCTTTGTTTTTTCTTTGCCTCCTTTTCCTTCTTCTTTAGCTCATAGAGGAACTTGCCGTAGTCCAGTATCTTGCACACGGGAGGGTTTGCCTGGGGTGCGACCTCCACTAGGTCAAGTCCCTTTTCGCCGGCTATTCTAAGGGCTTCTTGCAGTGGAACCACGCCTAACTGCTTCCCGTTTTCGTCTATGAGCCTTACATCCTTCGCCCTTATCTGTCTGTTGACCTTATACTCCTGCAAGTGAACCTCCTTTTAGGTGTTTTATAAGCACATACATAGAAAGCAAGAAGTTAGTAAGAAGAATAAAGGTTGAAAGCATGGAAACCCTTCTAAAGAATACCCTTCTGGGTTCATCGTAATCAAGAAGGTCTATGTTCCCTAAACTTCTCTTGTAGTTTTTCAGCCAGTATGAAATTCCCACGCTCAACCCAAGACCCAGCATGAGAAGTATAGCATCAAGTTTTGCATCACCTAAGATAAGATAAAGCAAAAGCATGAAAAAAGCAACCTTGTAAAACCTCCAAAGTATTTTTCCGTATAGGCTACCTGCAAAATCCTTATTCCTGTCAACACTAAGAAGGACGGGTGCTACAAGAAGGGTTAGTGCAAAAAGAGATCCACAATACAAGACTATTAGTAACTCTGCAACCATCCCTCGAATTCGGTAAAGCACAAAAATCTAAACGGCCTTTTAAGTTTTAATTTCATAGCTGTTTAAATTATACTATTAATTCGTGAAGGCTTGGATAGAAAAAATAACCTTAGAGGGATTTAAATCTTACGGGAAAGAGAGGATTGAAATACCTTTGGGCCAGGGCTTCATAGGTGTTGTTGGTCCAAATGGTGCGGGCAAGTCTAACATAGGCGATGCCATATCCTTTAGCCTCGGTATAGCTACCGCAAAGACCCTTAGGGCAAAAAACCTCTCTTATCTCATATACTCAAAAAACTCTGATAGGGCGGACTATGCTTACGTAGAGGTGCATTTTAAGAATTACGGGCTCTTCCCTCTTCAGGAGGAGGATATAGTTATCTCAAGGAAGGTCTATCAGGATGGAAGAACGGTCTTTAGAATAAACGGTGCAGTGGTAAGAGAAAGGGATCTTATGGATTTTCTCTCTAAAGCTGGTATATACGAGAATGCCTACAATGTGGTGCTTCAGGGAGATATAGTAAGGTTTTTAAAGATGACACCAGTAGAAAGAAGAAAGCTCCTTGAGGAGATAGCAGGTATTGAAGAGTATGAAGAGAAAAAGCAGAGGGCACTAACAGACCTCGGCGAGGTGGAGCTAAAGCTAAGAGAACTAAGGCTTCTTATGGACGAGATGGAAGTTCAGATGGAAAAGCTCAAGGAGGAGCTAAAAAGACTTAGTATCTATAGGCACTTAGAAGAGAGGAAAAGGGGGTTAGAAATAAAGCTCAACTTAAAGACCGCTCACGACCTTCAAAAATCCTTACAGCAGATATCTCAGCTTATGACTCAGAAGGAGGAAGAGTTTGAAAAACTGAAGGAAGGACTTAAAGAATACGAAGAAAGGCTCTACCTTTTAGAAAAGGAGCTAAAAACTGTGAGCGAAAGTCTATTCCCCTACAGAGAGAGAGTTGGTAGATTATCGCAGTCCATAGAAAGCCTTAACCAAGAGATAGAGAGACATAGAAAGAGAATTGAGGAACTTGAAAAGGAGATCTTTTCCACACAGAAACAGATAGGCTTTCTTGAGGCACAGGGAGAGTCTCTAAAAAGGGAGGAGGAAGAGCTTTTAAGAGAGCTTGAAGGTCAGGAAGTGGAACTTTTAGGGCTGGAAGAGTCCACAAATCTTCTCTGGAGAAGCATAAAAGAAAGGGAAGAGAGCCTAAAGGTCTCTCTTGAGGAGATGGAGAGGACGGAGGAGAAGCTCAAAGAGCTTTCTTTAGCTTTGGAAGATGCAAAGAGAGAGCTTTCAAAAATGGAGCTGAAGATAAAGGAGCTGGAGCTTAAGAGGGAGAGGGTAAGGGATGATATGCAAAGGCTTAGGGAAGAAGGGGAAAAGATAAAGGCAAGCATGGGAGAATCTATCATTAAAAGGGAAAACTATCAGAAGATGTTAAAGGAAGAGGAAAAGTCTATACGAACAAAGAAGGAAGAACACCAGAGAGTGGAGGAGAGGCTCAAAAGGATAAGACAAGAGAGAGAAGAGGTTCTCAAAGAGATCTCTATGCTCAAGGGCAGGCTCCATAGCATGCCACCAGAAGAGCTTCCCTTTGAGGGTATCGATGGTGTGTATGGTAAGGCTTCGAGCCTTATAAGAGTAAAAGACCTTGAATATTTGAGAGCAGTTGAAACAGCAGGAGGTGGAAGGCTCTCCTATGTGGTAGTGCAGGACGAAGAAGTGGCAAAAAGGTGCATTCAAAGGCTTAAAGAACTCAAATGGGGAAGGCTAAACTTTATACCTTTGAATAGAATAAGAGAAACAAACATCCCTCCTTATCCGCCAAGACAAAGGGGTGTTATAGACTTTGTAGTAAACCTTTTAGAATACGACAAGAAGTTTGAAAGGGCAATAAGGTTTATCTTTGGAGATACGCTCCTTGTGGACAGCTTTGAAACCGCAAAGGCTCTTGGAAGCTCCTATAGGATGGTGACCCTTGATGGGGAGCTTTTTGAGAAAAGTGGCGTCATAAGTGGGGGGCATAGCGAAGAAAGGGGTGAGCTTGGAAGAGGCTTTTATCTTGAGGAGTTAAACAGACTTTTGGAGCTTGAACAGAAGCTAAAGGAAGAGGAACAAAGGGAAGAAAGACTTCTAAAGGCTCTTAGAGATGAGCTTATTGAAAAGGAGAGCGTCATAGCCATACTCAAAAGGAGACTTGAGGAAGTGGAAGAGTCCGATAAAACTGGATATGAAAGGATAAAGGACATAGAAGAAAAACTTCAAAAAGCGGAAGAATATCTTCAGATATTGGAACAAGAGTCGCAAGAAACAAGGTATAAAGCACAGGCTCTAAGAGAAGAGATAGCTTACCTTGAGGAAAAGTTAGAAAATCTTAAAATAAAAAAGCAGTCAGTTTTGGTTCACTATAGGGAGTCTGGAGTAGAAGAACTCAGAAGAGAATACGAAAAACACAAGCAGAAAATGGAAAAGCTAAAGGAGTCCATGCATCTTAAACAGCTAAAGCTAAAAGAGCTACAGATGGAAAGAGAGAGCTTACAGAAGGAAATAGGCAGAAAACTTGCCTTTATTGATAGTGCACAGGAAGAGGTAAAAAGGCTAAACCAAGAGTTGGAAAGGCTACAAAAAAAGAGAGAAGAATCGGAGGAGGAGCTAAAGCATGTCAACATGCAAGCCTACGAGCTCTACAGAAAAAAGGACAAACTGGAAGAAGAACAAAGAAGCCTTCAATCAGAACTTGGAAAGCTGAAGTTTCATGAAGAGACCATAAGAGAAGAGCTTCATAGGCTTGGGCTTGAAAGGGCAAAACTTGAGGAAAAATACGAAGAGAGTCTTAGCAAACTAAGGGAGCTTAGCTACGAGGGAGAAGTAATTGAGGTGAAAGAAGGTTATAGCAAACTCAAGGAGGAGCTTTCAAAAATATTGAGGGAGCTTTCTTCTCTTGGTAGCGTGAACTTCAAGGCGGAGGAGGAGTACAGGGAATATGAAGAAAGATACACGGAATATCAGGAAAGATACAAAAAGCTAAAAGATGAAAAGGAGTCCATAAAGGAACTCATACAAGAAGTAGAAACGAAAAAACTTAAAGCCTTTATGGAGACCTTTCAGGCAATAGATAAGAACCTCAGAGGCATATTTTCAGAGCTTTCTCCTGGTGGGAAGGCATACATGGTGCTTGAGAGGGAGGATGACCCATTTTCTGGGGGTGTGAGCTTGGTGGTAAAGCCAAGAGGAAAGGAGGTGCAATACTTAGAAGCCATATCTGGAGGTGAAAAGACCCTCGCTGCTATTTCTCTTATTTTCGCCATACAAGACTACAGACCATCACCCTTCTATTACTTTGACGAAGTAGACGCCCATCTTGATGAAGCAAATGCCAGAAGGGTGGGAGAGCTTATAAAAGAGAGGTCAAAGGAAGCTCAGTTTATAGTGGTCACGTTGAGGGAAGTCCTCGCAAGTTTTGCAGACAAGGTTATAGGTGTAAGTGGAAGAGGTGGAGTATCTAAGGTATTTACCCTAGAAAACCCCACTCAACTTCTCACTGATTGAAGATAGCCTCCAACTTTTCTCTCTTCTTTACAGGTTTTATATAAGGCCTACCATCCTTGACTTTTATCTCCACAAGCTCTACGTCCGCAAGAGTTCCCTTTAGCAGTTCTTCTGCCAGCAGGTCTTCCACATGATGCTGGAGTGCCCTCTTTAGACTTCTTGCACCATACTCAGGCTTGTATTCCTTGTCTATTATCCAATCCACAAAGCTCTTATGTAGCTTTACCTTTACATTCCACTCGTTGAGGCTCGTGTTTATCTGATGAAGCTGGAGTTCAAGTATCTTGACCACATCCTCCTTCTCAAGGAGTCTATAAACTATAACTTCATCAAGCCTGTTGAGAAACTCTGGGCTAAAGGTCTTCTTAACTTGGTCAAGGACATTCTTTTTCATCTGGTCGTATTCTATCATGCCAAACTTCTTCTCAAAGCCCATCTGAGAGCCATGAGCTATTAGCCTTGCACCTAAGTTGGAGGTCATTATGATTATGGTATTGGAAAAGTCCACCGTTCTTCCCATGGCATCGGTAAGCCTTCCGTCATCAAATATCTGGAGGAATATGTTAAACACATCTGGATGAGCCTTTTCTATTTCGTCAAAAAGCAACACCGAGTAGGGTCTTCTCCTTACTCTTTCTGTTAGCTGACCACCTTCCTCGTAGCCTACATATCCCGGAGGTGCACCCACAAGCCTTGAGACAGTATGCTTTTCCATATATTCGGACATATCAAACCTAATGAGTGCCTCTTCAGAGCCGAAGAGATACTCCGCAAGGGCTTTTGCGGTTTCGGTCTTTCCCACGCCCGTTGGTCCGAGGAATAGGAAAACACCTATTGGTCTATGTCTTCCTTTCAATCCTACCCTTGACCTTCTTATAGCTTTAGCTATAGACTTTATGGCATCATCCTGTCCTATCACCCTTTTGTGTAGCTCCTCTTCTATATGTAGAAGTTTTTCCATATCGTTCTCGTGTATCCTCTTCACCGGTATGCCCGTCCATCTGGCTACAACTTCTGCTACATCCTCTTCTGTAACCTCTGGTCTGTTGACGGACATTTCCTGTTTCCATTTGGCTTTGAGGCTCTCAAGTTTTGCCCTCAGTCTTAACTCCTCGTCTCTGAGCCTTGCTGCCTTTTCGTAGTCTTGCTGGTTTGCAGATTCTTCCTTTTTCTCCTCAATCTCTCTTATCTTCTCTTCTATCTCCTTTAGGTCAGGTGGTAGCTGGTATGCTCTAAGTTTTACCAGAGAGCCAGCTTCGTCTATTACATCTATGGCTTTGTCTGGCAGATTTCTTTCTGTTATGTATCTTTCAGAAAGCACGACCGCCTTCTCTATGGCTTCTGGCTTGTATTCCACGTTGTGGAACTCCTCAAACTTGGTCTTGAGGCCATAGAGTATCCTAATGGTGTCCTCTTGGGATGGCTGGTCTACTATGATGGGCTGAAACCTTCTCTCAAGAGCACCATCTTTTTCTATATATTTCCTGTATTCGTCAAGGGTGGTAGCACCTATGACCTGTATTTCACCCCTTGCCAAGGCTGGCTTTAGCATGTTGCTGGCATCTATGGAACCCTCTGCGGAACCTGCTCCCACAAGGGTATGTATCTCATCAATAAAGAGTATCACGTTAGGTGCCTTTTCAAGCTCCTTGAGAATGTTTTTGAGCCTCTCTTCAAATTGACCCCTATACTTTGTCCCGGCCACTAAGGCCGCAAGGTCAAGGGCTACAACCCTTTTGTTAAGAAGGGGGTCTGGAACTTGTCTGTAGGCTATTCTTTGGGCAAGACCTTCCACTATGGCGGTTTTTCCAACACCGGGGTCTCCAAGAAGGACAGGGTTGTTCTTTCTTCTCCTTACCAATATCTGTATAACCCTTTCTATTTCCTTCTCTCTTCCTATTACAGGGTCTAACTTTCCTTCCCTTGCCATCTGCGTGAGGTCTCTTGAGAACCTGTCAAGGTTTGGGGTGGGTGCATACTTGGTGGTCTCTTGAGGAGGAAGCTCTCCAAGAATTTGCAAGACTTCCCTTCTTACGGAATATTCGTCAAGACCAAAGCCCCTGAGTATCCTTCCACCCAGACCAGTCTTTTCTCTGACGATACCTATAAGCAGGTGCTCTGGTCCCACAAACTGGTGGTGAAGTATGCGCGCCTCTTCTACTGCAAACTCAAGGACTCTCTTGGCGTCGGGTGCAAAGAGTATCTCACCCGCATGGCTTCCGCGAGTTATCTGACCCATTATGGCTTTACGAACCTTCTCAGCAGTCAGCCCAAAGCGTGTAAGCACAAGGGAAGGAAGGTCTTCCTCCCTTATAAGGGATAGTAGTATATGCTCACTACCAAGGTATGTATGCCCAAGCTCTATGGCTTCCTCCCTTGCTTGGAGGATTACCTGTCTTGCCTTTTCCGTAAACTTTTCAAACATCTTTCACACCTCTCTTATAGATAAAGATAACAAAGGAGAAAAGTTTTGCAATAAGGATTATACTATTTAACAGCATGTATGTGCCTTTTGCAAGGAAGTATAGACCTAAGCGATTTGCTGAGGTGGTAGGGCAAGAAGTTGCGGTGCGTGTGCTAAGAAATGGGGTAAGGCTCAATAAGGTCTCCCATGCTTATCTTTTTGCAGGTCCAAGAGGGACAGGAAAGACCACCTTGGCAAGGATACTAACAAAGGCGGTAAACTGTCTCCAGCCAGAAGAGGGTGAACCCTGTGGAAGATGTGAAAACTGCCTTTCCATAGACAAAGGAGGCTTCCCAGACCTTATTGAGATAGACGCTGCTTCCAACCGGGGTATAGACGATATAAGAGCCATAAGGGATGCGGTCTCTTACGCACCCATAAAGGGTAAATACAAGGTATACATCCTTGACGAAGCCCATATGCTTACGAGAGAGGCTTTTAACGCCCTTTTAAAGACCCTTGAAGAGCCTCCACCGAGGACTGTTTTTGTGCTTTGCACCACAGAATACGAAAAGATAATGCCCACTATACTTTCAAGATGTCAAAGGATAATCTTCACAAAGCTAAGGGAGGAGGAGATAGCAGGATATCTAAAAGTTATATGCGAAAGAGAAGGTGTTGAGTGCGAAGAGAAGGCTCTTATAACCATAGCCAGGCTTAGCGATGGTGGGATGAGGGATGCGGTCTCTTTGCTTGACCAAGCAAGCACCTACGGTGAAGGCAGAGTAAGCTCTGAGGTTCTTGAAGAGTTTTTGGGTATAGTATCTCAAGAGAGGGTAAGGGATTTTCTTAAACTCCTCTTAAACTCTGAGACAGACCAAGCCCTTGCCTTCATAAGAGATATCAGCCAAAGGGGTTTTAACCTCACAAGATTTTGGGACTCTCTTGAAGAAGAAGTAAGGGACCTAATACTTTACAAAAGCCTAAAGAACCCAGAGAAGGTTATGAGGGTAGAAGACTTCCATAAGAGCTTTGCGGACGCTCCATTAAATGCCCTGCTTTATTTAGAAAAGGTAGTCAACATGGCAAGGCTTGACGCAAGGAGCAGGGACTTTCTTAGAGCCTGTGAGCTTGCCATAATAAAGACGCAGATAATTAAGGATATTCTTCCTATCGGAGAGCTTATAAGGTATATGTCCTCTGAAAGACCTGTGGAACCAGCACAAAAGGAGCAAACTAAACAAGAAACAGAGCAAGAAGACCCTTTTAAACCTCTTGAGGGTAAGCTGGACATCCTTTTAATGGAAGCACTCAAAAGGTCAAAGTATGAGGTCAAGGGGGACAAGTTTGTCTTTTTTGTAAGAAAGGGAGACCTAATAGAACAGAATATGCAAAAGATAAAGG
>JAXSOH010000053.1:0-10802 GCA_037925805.1 Aquificaceae bacterium | reverse complement strand
TTCTATCAGTTCCCTTACAAGCCTTGCCTTATTTTGTAGCTCCTTATCTCCAAAATCCCAAAAGAGCAAGGGTCCCACCACCAGCGTGGGTCTTTCCGATTCCCTTATCCACTTTGCAAGGGTTTCAAAGGCTTGCTGGTAGCTAAGGACTTCTTCTCCTATGGTCGCCTCCCCGAGGAAAACCTCCCTTTGCATAGAGGTTCTTGTCCTGTCCTCCTCAAGCGTCGGCACTGCCTTAGGCTTTTTGTAATAGGAAGGTTTAAAGTCCGCAAGATAAGGTGAAAAGTCAAAGCTAAGCTCCCTTTTGCCAGCCTCCTCTTTCACATCTTCCTTTATGGAGAGACTGCTATAGAGGTCTTCTTTTATAAGGTCAAGCTCCACTGTAAACTCTCCATGATATGCCTTTTCTTCCTCTTCCACTCCAAGGCTGTAGCAAGTTGTCCCTACTATATCAAAAAGCACACCCTTAGCACCCTCTTGAGAAGCCTTTCTGAATATCTCATACCGCTTTTCGTAAAACTCATAACAGCAGTGTCCTATGTAGGTGTATTCATTCTGAGCACACCAAAGGAGCGTGTCCCTCAAAAGCTCAAAGGAGGTTATAGTAATAGGTATCATACCCTTTTGGTAGGCAAGCCTGTAGGCATCTCCTACCGTGCAACCACCACACTCCCCACAGTCATCAAGATGTCTATAGTCGCACCAGCGAGGCTTGGCACAGTAAGGTAGAAGCATAATCTTAGCCTTTTCTATGTTCTCTATAAGCCCACCACCTATGGATGCTATTATGTTATTCAGTCTTTTTTTTTCTATACCCAAATCTGTCCCCTCCGTTTTCCTCAGAGGGAAAAGCACAGCCTCTACAAGGTCATCCACTGTAAGGTTTAGCCCTTCCCAGTCCCTTTGAGAGAAGAACTCCCTTATTCTCTTTTCCACATCCACTATGGGTGTGTGCTTTAGATAAGCCTCAAGGTCGTATATGAGCCTTTGAGGTCTCACGAAAAAGTCTCCGTTTATTATTACCTGCTGGAGGACTTTGCTCTGCAGGTCCACCTTGGCAGAAACCCTAAAGGTCCCCCCAGGACATCTGTATACACCAAAGAGCATCTCACTATCTTCAGGTGCCTTCTTTACATGATAGACCCAATCATCACTTCTAAAGTAGTCCCTTTTTTCCTCAAGTAGCCTTATCTCCTCCTGTGTGAGGTCTCCCCACTCAAATTCAATGTTGAGCTCTTCCCTTAGACCCTCAAGGAGTGCGGAAAAAACCTCTTCCTTTGGAGGCATATAGCCCAAAGCCCTCTTTACCCACTCAACCCTGTCCTCTGCGGATTTTATGCCCTTTGAGGTGAGCTTTTCCACAGGAATCTGCAGGGACTTTAGCATCCTTTCCACATTAAAGTCCATAAGCACTGTTCCTTGATAGAGGAAAGCCTTCCCTTCAAAGACTCCACCTGTGCCAGATATCTTCCTGCCCTCCACCTCTATGTCATTCCTTGGTCTAAACTCTGCCCTTATTCCAAGTTTTTGAAGCCCTCTTGCCACACCGGTGCATATTTTCCTTGTAAGCTCTTCGTAGCTAAGGTTTCCAAGCTGGTCGGTGGTGGCTATAACCTCCCAACCTATCTGCGTCTCGTCAAAGTATATGGCACCACCGCCTGTTATCCTTCTTCCTACCTCTATGCCCTCTCTTTGTGTATATTCAAGCCTTATCTCTTGCTCCACAGCTTGATGAAAGCCCACAAGCACACACTCAGGTTTGAACTGCAAAAACCTTATAGTGGGTGGAATTTTACCCTCGGACATTAAGTCCAGCATTATCCTATCAAGTGCTATGTTCTCATAGTGAGGTCTTTGACCCGTATACAAAACTCGCCACATACCTGCCTCCTTTTTAAGTTCAAGTAAATTTTAGGCTTTTGTGTGGCTTGTTTTTGTGATATGCGTCAGATTATCTCAAAAAAGGCTGTGGTAGGCTTTTAACGGGTTATGAGTTTTTTCGCCAAGTTTCAAAGCCTTTGGGTAATCTTTGCAGTTCTTTTGGGTTTGTATTTGAGCAGGTTTGAGGTCATAAGAGAAGTCTCTGGCTACCTTATAACGCCCTCCTTGGTTCTTATGCTCTTTGGTCTCTTTCTTGGCATGCCCCTTAGGGAAGTGGTAGATGCTTACAAAAACCGTAAGTTTTTCCTTATAAGCCTAATGGTAAACTTTCTCATTACCCCTGCGGTCGCATATCTTCTTGGGTATATATTCCTAAGGGAAAACACAGCCCTCTGGATAGGCTTTGTGATGCTGTTAGTCACTCCTTGCACTGACTGGTATCTTATCTTTACCGCCATGGCAGGCGGAAACCTACCCCTTAGCACCTCCATACTTCCCGTAAACTTTTTTATGCAGGTAGCCCTTTTGCCCCTTTATCTGGAGCTGTTCTTTTCTAAGGAAGGCTTTGTTAACCTCTGGTCTATTTTGAAAAGCATAGCCTTTGTGATAGTTCTGCCCCTTCTTATTGCCCAAACTCTCAGAAGGTTAAGGTTTTCAGAGAGGCTTTCCTTCTTAGTGAGTTTTCAAAGCCTTTTTCTATTCATTGCCATTGTGTCCATGTTTACTTCTCAAGGTCAGGCTGTAACCCATAACCCCTTTTTGCTTTTGAAGATGTTTCCGCCTCTTCTTATCTTCTTTCTCTTTGTCTTCTTAGTAGGTGTTTTTCTTGGAGGCCTTTTACTCAGGAGCTACCAGAATACTGCCAGCTTGACCCTTACCCTAATGGCAAGGAACTCACCCATAGCTTTGGCTATAGCCCTTACCGCCTTTGAGGATGAACCCCTTATAGCCCTCGCCTTGGTGATAGGACCCTTAATAGAACTGCCAGCAATATTTTTAGCAGTAAGAGGGCTTTTACTCTTGAAGAAATTGAGCTTATAATCTCCCCATGCAAAAGCCCTGGGAAGGCAGGTTTAAAGAAAAAACAGAGGAGTTTGTGGAAAGGTCTTTAGTAGCTCAATAAACTCCTAGTGGTATTGTTCTACTTTTTCTTTGCTTGGCTGTTTTATGTTAACACTTCCTCACTTTATTTTTACACAATGGATGAAACACAGCCTATCCAATGGCTCATGCCAAAAGGGAACCTTCAACGATTAAACCTTCTTTTAGCTCTACCATGTGCAAACATATATAATTTTAACCATGTTTACAATAGCTATAGGCTCAGACCATGCAGGCTACCCTCTAAAGGAAAAGATAAAGGAGTTTCTTCTTTCAAAGGGCTATCATGTGCTTGACTTTGGCACTCAGTCTACAGAATCCACAGACTATCCCATTTTTGCAAAGGAAGTGTGCCTTGCCATTCAAAGAGGAGAAGCCCAAAGAGGCATACTTATATGTGGCACGGGTATAGGTATGTCCATAACCGCCAACAAGTTCAAAGGCATAAGGGCCTCCCTTTGCTTTAATGAATACATGGCTCGAATGAGCAGAAAGCACAACGATGCTAACGTATTATGCCTTGGAGAGAGAATAATTGGCTATGACTTGGCTATTGCCATAGTGGATGCTTGGCTTTCCACAGACTTTGAGGGTGGAAGACACGAAAGGAGAGTAAGGCTCATAAGGGAGATAGAATATTCCTCTAAAGGTTTTCAAGAATCTTTATAAATTGTTCTAACGTTATGCCAGCGTCTCTTATCAACCTTCTTAAAAAATCTATAACTATCTCATCGTGATAAAAGGATAGTCAATGGATTTCTATATGTATGATATAGCCTCACATGACTTCCTCTTTGCCTGACAACCTCGTAGCCAAGTTTTTCAAAACACTTTATAACCTTCCACGCAGGGAGCGGAGTTAGCCTACCCACCTTCCATTACACTGAAAGTTAACTCTTCTGGGTTGTAATCCTTGGGAGTGTTTCATCCACTATGTAAAAATAAAGTAAGGAGGTGTTAACATGAAACAGCCAAGCAAGGAGAAAGTAGAACAATACCGCAGGGAGTTCAGTGGGCTACTCAAAGACCTTATGCCTCAAGCCATTGTAAGGTGTTAGGAGTTGAATGGGCAAGAGGATATAGTCCCAGCTAATAATTCTTTTTGAGGGTATGTTATCAAGTATGGCAGAATTTACACAAATTTTGAAGCAGTCCCTAATCCTTAGCTATCTCAAGATTTTCTGTCTCCTCAAGGCACAAGTTTATGACCTCCTTAAGTCTTTGAAGTGCCTCTTCCAAAGTTCTACCTTGCGTGTAGCATCCTCTAAGCAGTGGACACTCTACCACATAAAAGCCATCCTCATCCCTTTCTATTACCACTGGCAGTTTCATAGTTTACAAATATAGTCCAAAAGGCTTGAGCTGTGATATAATAATTCCACAGGAGGCTAAAATGGATATACAGCAGGCAATGTATCCTAACATAACCCTCTTCATCCAAGCAGTTATTTTTTTGGTGTTTGTTGCCCTCATAAGGAGTCTTTTGGTAAATCCCTACTCCCAGATTATAGAAGAGAGGGAAAGGGTAACGCAAAAAAACATGGAAGAAGCCCTAAAGCTTAAGGAAGAGGCTCAGAAATACTTTCAAGAAGCCCAAACCATACTTGAGAAGGGAAGACGCGAGTCTAATCAGATACTTGAACAAGCAAGAAGGGAGGCAGAGAAGATAAAGGCAGAAATCCTTGCAAAGGTTGAGCAGGAAACTCAAGAGGAAATAGCCAAGGCTGTAGAGGAGATTAGAAAAAGCCTTGAGGAAGAGAAGAAAAAACTTGACGAAAGGATAAAGGAGATAGCAGACCTTATAACCAGCAAAGTTCTGGAGGAGGCAGCATGAGCGAAGGGCATCATACTCTTGAACTTATATGGAAAGGGCTAAACATTTTAGCTTTTCTCGGCATAGTATATCACTTTGGAAAAAAGCCAATCTCCGAAGCCTTTAATAGATACTTTCATGGTCTAACAGAGAAGCTAATAGGGTCTGAAAAGGAGTTCTCAGAAGCCCAGGAGGAGCTAAAAAGAGCTAAGGAAAGTCTTCAGGATGCAAAGAGAAGATATGAGGAACAGCTCAAGATATCTCAGCATACCGCACAGACCATAAAGGAGGAGGAGCAAAAAAGGGCACAGGAAGTGGCAAGTAGGATAAAGGAGAAGACAAAAGAGGTCATAGAAATAGAACTAAAGAAGGCAAAAGAGGAACTTCTTCACTATGGTGCGGAGAAGGCTTATAGCCTTGCTGTTGAGTCTCTCAAGGAAAAGTTTAAGGACGAAAAAACACAGACCGCATACATAGAAAAATCCCTCAAAAATCTGGAGGCAAAAAGATGAACGCAAGACCTGAGGTGGTGAGAAAGATAGCCAAGCTACTCTTGGAAAGGTCTAAGAAGGAAAAGCAGGAGCTTATGAAGATATCACAGCTCTTGGGGCTTTTATACAAACTCTATAAGTCAGAGAAGGAATTTAGAGGCTTTGTGCTTAACCCAACCATACCCAAAGAGAAAAAGCTCAGCTTTCTTATTAGCCTAAGAGAAAGGCTTGGGATAGAACAACTATTGGATGAGGTGCTTGAATACATACTTGAAGTGAATGCCATACCTTTCTTGGGCGAGGTGAAGAGGGTCTACGATTATGAGGTGGAAAAACTCCTAAGACTAAGCAAAGCACTGCTTGTTCTTGCAAGAAAGGTAAATGAGCAAGAGCTTGAAAGGATAAAGAAGGCAATAAGAGACTACACGGGCAGAGAATACGAATTTGAAGTGGTAGAAGACCCAGAGCTCATAGGTGGCTTTCTTTTGAAAACTTCCAGCTTTGTGCTTGATGCTTCTGTAAGGAGAGGGCTTGAGGGCATCTTGAGAGGTTGATATGGAGTATCCAAAGGAAAAATTTGAGGAGCTTTCTAAAAGACTAAAATCTATAGCAATACCGCCAGAGGTAGATGTGGAATTGCTAATGCCAGATAAGGATTCTGTGGGGTATCCTACCGTTGTGATTACTTATCTTGAAGGAGATGAAGAGGGTCCACAAAAAGAGATAGTCTTTAATGAAGCCTATTGGAACTCTCCTGTAGAAAACCTTTTGGGTGCAATTATGCACCAAGTTAAATCCCTTATGGAAGAGCTACAATCCTTTGAAGGAGAATAAAGGAGGTTAAAGATGGAAAGGACGCTGGTTATAGTTAAGCCAGATGCCTTTGAGAAGGGTGCAACGGGTAGGATAGTTGACCGCTTTATATCTGAGGGCTTTAAGATTAGGGCTCTTAAGCTCTTTAGGTTCACCAAAGAGCAAGCAGAAGGCTTTTATGCGGTTCACAGAGAAAGACCCTTCTTTGGAGAGCTTGTGGAGTTTATGACCTCTGGTCCTGTGGTTGCTATGGTCTTAGAGGGTGAGGATGCCATAAGAAGGGTCAGAGAGATAATAGGTCCCACAGATAGCAATGAGGCGAGGAAGGTAGCTCCTAACTCTATTAGGGCACTCTTTGGCACAGACAAGGGCAAAAACGCAGTGCACGCCTCAGACTCTAAAGAGTCCGCAAACTACGAAATTCCTTTTATCTTTTCACAGCTTGAGATGGTCTGAAGCACAAGGTCTTTTAGGGCTTGTATATACGTGGGGTGTGTCTTGAGGGTAGGGATTCTAACAAAGTCCACACCCCTTTCCCTCGCCATGTTTCCATAAAGATAGTCAAGCTCATACAAGGTTTCTGAGTGTTCGCAGGTAAAGGATACTGGAATAACCGCTATCCTTTTCACTCCTGAGTTAATAAGTTCTTCTAAGAGTTTATCTGTAAAGGGCTCAAGCCACTTGGTGGGTCCTACTTTGCTTTGATACCCAAGGGCATGCTTTACACCCGGAAAGTGTTCCATGATGAGCCTTACTGTCTCTTCTGTCTGCCTCTGGTATGGGTCTCCCTCCTTTATTATGTCCACTGGTAAACTATGGGCAGTAAAGAGAAAGAAGTATCCCTGCCAGCTTGGTAGATGTTCCTTTATGTTCTCTACCATAGCTCTTATGTAGGTGGGATGGTTGTGATAGCAGTTTATTCTATGAATGGGTAGAGTAGAGGGATAAAAGTATGGGTTTTCTTGACCCTCTACGGTAGTTAGGGAAAAGTGCCTTCCTGAGCCTGTAAGTCTTCTAAAAACCCTGTCAAACTCATTAAAGGAAGAGCCTGTGGTGGTCCTGCTGTATTGTGGATACAGAGGCAGTAAGACGAGCCTTTTTATAGGATACCGGAAAAGCTCTCTGAGTGCCTCTTCTGTAAGGGGATGCCAATAGCGGAGTGCAACCACTACCTTGAAGTCTTCTCCGAGAGCTTCCTGCAAGGCTTTTGCTTGAGCCTGGGTTTGCTCCTTTTGAGGAGATTTTCCACCCATTATCTCGTAGTAATGCTTTGTCTTTTTAGCCCTAAGCCTTGATATGAACCAGGCAAGTGGCTTTTGAAGAGGTCTTGGAAACTTTATTATGTCATGGTCGGAAAAGAGGTTATAAAGAAAAGGCTGTATAGCAGATAGGCTGTCTGGACCTCCCATGTTAAAAAGGACTACTCCAACCATAGGAAAATCATAACAGCTCTCTTAGATTTATTCTACCCTCATATATTGCCTTTCCAACTACCACTCCTTCCACTATACCCATGAGCTTTCTTATGTCTTCAAGACTTGCCACGCCACCAGAGGCAAGCACAGGCTTTTTTGTATAGCTTTTAAACTCCACATAAGGCTTTGTATCCACGCCCTCAAGAGTGCCATCCTTATCTATGTTGGTATAAAGATAGCCCCATATAGGTATGTTTTCGTATCTTAAAGCCAATTCCTGTGGACTTATGGAGCTTTCCTCCTTCCAACCACCTACCGCTACCTTTCCACCCTTTGAATCCACCGCCAAGATAACCCTTTCTGGAAAAAGCTCCACCATTTTCTCAAAGGTTCTTGGCTCTCTTATTGCCAAAGTGCCAACCACAAAAAAGTCTATTCCCTCCTCGTGCAAGACCCTACAGGTTTCCACACTTCTTATACCACCGCCAACCTCAATAGAGCCAGAAAAGGCTTTCCTTATAAGCCTAATGGAAGGGAGGTTCACTGGAATACCCTCAAGACTTCCATCAAGGTCTACTACATGAAGCCTTCTGAAACCAGCCTCTTCAAAAAGCTTTGCCATATCTTCTGGAGAGCTTGAATAGACCTTTGCTCTTTCAAATTCTCCTTTGAAAAGCCTAACAACCTTACCCCCTTTGAGGTCAATGGCTGGTATTACAAGGTCCTTCATAGTATTTGAGGTTTTCCCAGATAAAAGCCTTGTGCCATATCAGCACCAAGCACTTTTATATAATCAAGCTCTTCTTTAGTTTCTACATGCTCCACTACAACCATCATTCCCATCTTTTTCATCCCTTCTATTACCCAACCGAGAAGGTTTTTTGCTTCCTTAAGGAAGAACCTGTCCAACTTTACCACATCTGGCTTTGTCCTAACTAACCTCTCAATAGAAGAATATTCTACACCGAAATCATCCACTGCAATGCCAAAATTGCATCTTCTTATTTCATCAACCAGGTCTATAAGCTCTTCTGTGTTTCCCGCTATCTTACTTTCAAGTATCTCAACCACAACTACCCTTGGGTCTATTTTAAAAGACATAAGCTCTTTATGAAATTCCCTTATTCTATGCTTTCCCTTAGCAACTGGGCTAAAGAAGGTGAAAGGAAAATTTATGTAGAGCTTTCCATTGAGATTATAGCGTATATATTTTTCAAATGTTTTTTGAAATAGTATCTCTTCAAGAATTGGTAGAAGTGAAGTTTTCAGCATTTCTTCAAGGAAAAAGGAGGCTGGTAAAATCTCTCCGTCTTCTTTTATTATTCTCATAAGCACTTCATAGCCATCTATCCTGTTTTCCTTTAGATTGTATATAGGTTGGAAGGCGGGTTCAACAGACCTGTTTCGCACTATCCACAAAAGTGTATCGTAGTTAAAGCCTTTTATGCTTAGCTTTTCTCCAACCTCAATCACCCTTCCATCGCTTTCTTTCTTTGCTTCTGCAATGCTTTTCTCAAGGGCTTCCACAATATCATCAGCTTTTTCGCCATTAGGCTTAAAACTATAAATACTTGTTGTAAAGGTTGGGTTTATATCCCCGAAATCTACAGCATAAAACCTGTTTTTTATCCTTTCCACAACCCTAAGGGCACCGAAGGAATCTGAGTCTGGTAGTATTATCATAAAAGAGCCACTCCTATAGACCCCTGCGAGGTCACTCTTCCTTATACTATTCCCCACAGCCTCTGCAAGTTTTGAAAGCACAAAGTTACCAAATTCATAACCCTTATCCGCATTTATGTTTCTGAGCCCGTCTAGGTCTATCAGGATAACAGACAGGCTTCCTCCCTTCCTCTGATAGAGGTATATGAGTTTTTGAAGATAATGCACAAGAAACTCTGTATCAAGAGTAAGCGTTTGTTTATATATTTCTATTAGGTTAACCATTAAAAACCCCTCTGTTAAAATATATATTGATGTATGCTACAAAGTCAACCACTATACTCTGTGTTAGAAGGAACAAGAGCACAGTTATAGGCGGAGATGGTCAGGTAACCCTTGGCTCTTCTATCCTTAAACATACCGCAAGGAAGATAAGGAAACTATACAAAGACAGTGTTCTGGTAGGCTTTGCAGGCTCTGCTGCAGACGGTCTTGCCCTTATGGAAAGGCTTGAAGGAAAGCTGGAGGAGTTTAGAGGAAACCTTCTTAGAGCCTGTGTGGAGCTTGCAAAAGATTGGAGAATGGACAAAAGCCTAAGAAGACTTGAAGCACTCTTGCTTGTGGCAGATAGAGAACGCATGTTACTTCTTTCGGGCAACGGTGATGTGATAGAGCCAGACGAGCCTGTGCTTGCCATAGGTTCTGGTGGGGACTATGCAAGGGCATCCGCCTTGGCTCTTTACAGAAACACAGATATGTCCGCAGAGGATATAGTAAGGGAATCCCTCAAGATAGCAGGCGAGATTTGCATCTACACAAACCAAAGCTTTGTTATTGAAAAAATTGAATAGTTGGCTGATGTGTCCAAAAACTATTCTTTACCTTCAAATCCCTACAACCGCCTACCATCCTTACACCTTCCAGCAACTCTATTGCCCTCTGACTGTCATGCACCCTCTCATCAGATACCTCTATGTTTATTACTTACCAACTATTTATGTCTAAAACCAACTTTAGTTCTGTTCTGCTTACCCTCTTCCAGTCCAGTCCTATACAAAATATCCTTTTTCAACTTTTTCTTTGGCAGTCCTATGTCTTCAGGTTTAGCCACTATAGGCTTGTGCCTAACCTCCTATGTTAGCCTTATCATTACGAGTTTTTAAATTAGGTTATGAGATTTCCAGTTCAATAGCCAAAACCTGCATAAAATCCTCAGAAGTAGAAACCAATTTTTTGGCTAAAGACCTTAGAAACTCCACATCTTTTACTTCCCTTATCCTATTTGCTATCTCCTCAGGCACATAGCCAAGTTTACCTTCAATTATGGCTATAACCATCTCTTGTGCGGATTTCAAAAGTCCTTCTTCAATACCAATTTGCTTACCTTCTTCAACACCAAGCCTATACAAAATATCCTTTCTCAGTTTTTTCTTTGGCAGTTTTATATCCTCAGGTCTAACCACTATAGGCATAGGCTTTACCTCCTCTGTTAGCCTTCATTACGAGTTTTTGAATTAGGTTATGAAATTTTCAGTTCAGTAGCCAAAACCTGCATAAAATCCTCAGAAGTAGAAACCAATTTTTTGGCTAAAGACCTCAGAAACTCCACATCTCTTATTTCCCTTA
>JAXSOH010000052.1:0-10832 GCA_037925805.1 Aquificaceae bacterium | reverse complement strand
CTTTTATGTATGCTTCAACCTTTGAAAGCCTTGAGCTAATCTTTGCAGTTTGACCTCTTAGCTCTGCTATTTGACTTTCCAACCTTGCTATTTCTTCTCTTATTTTTGCAAACTCTTCTCTCAGGTCTGCTTTTGTAACAAGCTCCCTAGCAAGCTCTTCTTTTAGCTCCAACTTTCTTTGGAGGCTTAGCTCCTTTATAGTCTCATCCAATGCCTTTATAAACTCAATAGCTTCTTCTTTTCCCAACTTTTCCTGTAGCTTTATAACAACTTCTGGTGGAAGTGTGCTAACCATAGGGTATATTATAAGCTCCTTGCAGAATTCTGCTAAGATTTTATCCTATGAAACCCATATTGGAGCTATCAAAGACCCATGAAATTAAAAAACTGCTGAGAAGTTTAAGACTACACACAGTTTGTGAAGAGTCTCGCTGTCCTAACATAGGAGAGTGTTTTGGCTCTGGCACCGCAACTTTTATGATAATGGGAGATACATGCACGAGAGCCTGTAGCTTCTGCAACCTTCAAAGAGGCAAGCCCTTAGCTCCCGACCCAGAAGAACCCCATAGACTTTTGCATACGGTCAAAACCCTTAAACTAAGCTACGTGGTGCTAACATCCCCAACAAGGGATGACCTACCAGATGGTGGTGCGGGTCATTTTGCAAAGTGCGTAAGGGTTCTAAAGGAAAATATACCAAGTATAAAGGTAGAAGTGCTTGTGCCAGACTTTAAAGGCGACACTCAAGCCCTCTCAAAGGTGCTATCCTCTGAACCAGACGTGCTTGCACACAATGTGGAAACTGTGCCAAGGCTCTATGACCGTGTAAGGCTTGGGTCTAAGTATGAAAGAAGCCTTGCACTGCTAAGATTTTCAAAGGAGCTTGCTCCTCATATACTTACAAAGTCCGCACTGGTGCTCGGCTTTGGAGAAAGTCTTGAAGAAATAATCCAAGTTATGAAGGACCTCAGGTCTGTAGGTTGTGAGCTTTTAACAATAGGTCAGTATTACCAGCCTTCAAGAGAACACCATCCAGTGGTTAAATACTACACAGAAGAGGAGTTCAAAACCCTTGAAGAGCTGGCATATGGTTTAGGTTTTAAAAAGGTGGCAAGCGGACCTAATGTGAGAAGCTCCTACAAAGCATGGGAGCTTGCATAATTACTCACCCTTTGCCTCCTTGAGAGCATGCTTTATATCTTGGTCCGCTCTTTGGAATATCTCAGCGTTTTCCTTGCTAAGATGTTTTCCATAGCTTCTAAGCAGGAAGGGTATGTTTATGTAGCCAGTAATAACTTTTCCATCCTTTTCGTATAGATACACTCTACACGGTGCAAGAGTTCCAAATTGAGGTATGTCCTTGAGTATAGCTTCACCATAGCTAAGATTACATGCAAGGAATATGGAAAACTTTGGACTATCCTTTCTTATGTCCATTATGTCCAAGATGTTCATATTTACACCATCAAGGGCTGTTTTGTAGAGGGTTTTAAAGGTGTCAAAGTCAAGACCCTCTATAACATCCTCGTGGACAAGGTCTTCCTTCATAGCAGGGACTTGAGGTGGTGTTGGCTTGTTGGTGCTCACAGAAGCAAGGGCTGAATGAAGTCTGCGATATACTTGGCTTATTTCCCTTCTTTCAGATAGGGTTAGGTTGTTTCTGTAGCGAGTTAAAAAGACCTGATGATTTACAACTGTTGCCCTTACTCTGCCTTTTTCTTCATAAACCGCCACACTACATGGGGCTATATTGCTAAGAGCTGGTGCTTTGAGGAGAATATCTCCCATACCCTCAAACTCACATCCAAAGACAACGTGGTAGTTTCTAAAGGTTTCGTTTCCCCTCGCCCTTATGGCGTCAGAAATGGTAAGAGTTCTCAACACCTTTAGACCTTGAGCCTCCATGCTTTTTCTTACAGACTCTACTCCCGCTTTGAAATCCCTCTCCTTAAGGTTATAGGTAATATACATCACTCTTAGAGGGTCCATAGCAAAGGTAAAAAGGGGCAGGAGGAGGAAAAGGAAAAACTTCAGCATCTTATTACCTCCAGTAGCAGTCTGTATTGTATGGATGGTCAAGCACCTTTACGTTGGGTCTTCTGTCTATTTCAACATTCTTCTTTTTCCTTATGTAGTCTACCACTATGTCCCTTATGTTCTTCTTCTCAGGCTGAACTCCCATAGGAGGTGGTCCTCCGTAGACCGCAACCACATATTCCTTGTCCATCTCTATAGGCTTACCCTTTATCTTTACGTTCCTTATCCTCTCACCCTGTTTTGCATTTATCTTTAGCTCATATTCCACGCCATATATCCTTGACATGTCTCCACCTTGCTGATAGAGGGGATTAGGGTTAAACACATTGTCCGCCACATCTTCCCAAAGCACAAGTAGGTCTCTTCCCTTTCTCTTCATGATAAAGACCTCAGGATAGGTCATACCAAGCACATCGTAAACATGTTCAACGGTTATCTTCTGACCTGGGAGGACAGTAGTTCCCCATCTAAAGCCCGGGGATGTGCCCACATCCAAAGACATGACCGCATCCACGCCATGGTAGTAGTCCGCAAGAGCTTCGCCTATGAGCCTGTCCCATGTGCTAAAGACAGTATCCCTCTTATAGAGCAAAGTATTAGCTGTGCCTATGACCGTGTTGAACTCCTTCTCATAAGGCTCATACCATTTTTTCACTAAATCCTTAGCACCTTTATCTTCTGGGACTACGTCAGAGAGCACTGGTATGAGCTTAAACCTATATCCTTGAAGTTTTCCATTCCTCACATCCAAGTCCATCCTTCCCACAAACTTCCCGTGAGACCCAGGTGATACTATAAGTGTATCTCCCACTTTGACAGGAGTTGGAGTTATATCGTGGGTATGCCCAGATATGACTATGTCAATACCTTTGACCATCTTCATTAGTGCAATATCAAGAGGAAGACCATCGTGAGAGAGAAGAATTACAAGGTCCACCTTGTGGTTTTCCCTAAGCTCGTTGACATACTTTTGAAGCTCGTCAGGTCTTACGCCAAAGCTCCAACCCTCCGTGTATACCCTTGGGTTTGCAAGAGGGGTAAAGGGGAAGGAGCTTCCTATTATGCCTACCTTTACTCCATTTTTCTCCACCACATCGTAGGGTGGAAAAACGAGGTCTCCAAAAGGCTCTTCTGTGATGTTGTAGGAGATAAACTTCGCTTTCAGTTTATTCTTAACTATGTCTAAAAACTTTTCCTTGCCTACGGTTACGTCCCAGTGAGCGACCATGTAATCAAAGCCCACATAGTTCATCCAATCCACTATCGCCATGCCATCAGTCTTTACTGCAATACCAGAGGTTGCCCAAGTGTCTCCGCCATCAAGCACAAGACATTTATCCTTTCCCCTCTCGTTGACTATGGTCTTTATTACAGTGGCAACCTGAGGTCCACCACCAGTCATTCCATACATCCTTGCCAACCTTATAAAGCTCACACAAGAACCCGTGTAGGCTTCTACAGAACCTGGTTTTATGTTGTAGAACCTCAAAAAGTCCATGCCTGCAAGATATCCGGGAGTTCCCCTTAGAGGTTCTGGAGCCAAAAGGTTCATAGGTTCTGCAAAATACATAGGCTTGAGATGTCCATGAAGGTCAGAAGTAAACACAAGTGTAAGATTCCCATAGGGCTTGAATTCCATGAGTTTTTCAAAGCTCACAGGTCTTCTCGCAAAGGCTTCTGGAGCAAAGGCTAAAGCAGAGAGAGCTAATGCTGAATATCCGAGGAAGTCCCTCCTGTTCAAAGCCATTATATAACCTCCTTTTGGAAAATATTATAGGGGGCTTAGCCCCCAAGAAAATTATTTGTTTACAGGAGATTCTGGATGGAGAAGGAAGGCAACTATGTTTGCCACGTCCTCAGGAGAAAGGTTTCCATGATAGCCAAACCTTGGCATGGAAGAGCAAGGGAAAGCAGACCAAGAGTTGTAAACTATGTTGTAAACAGACCTTATCTTTTCAACTGCTTCTGGGCTGTTCATATTTTCCTTTGTTATACCCCACTTTTTACCATACTGGTAAAGGTTAGGTCCCATTGTTCCACCAGGGACACCCTTTTCTATAAGATGGCAGGCATAACAGTTTCCGCCCTTATCAGTGGGTTTATCAGAAAAGCCATAGCTTGCAAACCTTCCACCCCTCGGAGTTCTTACTATCTTTTGTCCCTCTTTCCAATCCCCCATATATATTCCCCATTGGGGATACCTTATCTCTGCTTGGCTTAGCTGGATAACCTTCTGTATGGCTTGCCCTGGCATCTCTTCCCTGCTGGGATACTGAGAGCATATCTTCTGAGCTTCGTCCTGCTCTATTTTCCATGCAAATCTTGGATCAGTAGAAAGCCCAGACTTCAAAACCTGAATAACTTCCTCATGCTTCACTGCAGGTTGCTGTTGCCTTTGTGACTGTGCTTTCCTCTGCTGGGCTTCAACTACCGCACCCGTTAAAAGACTTGCAATACCAACGAGAATTAGAACCTTTTTCATGTCTATCACCTCCCTATACCTGGTGCATTTATCTCTGTGCCGTTGGCAGAACCATACAGATATGTGGAAAGTGCTACTCCAAGGTCAGAGTGGGGTATAAACTCTGGCCATCTCATTTGACGAATACACTCCGCATACCTATAGTGCATACTCATAGGAAGACCCCACCTAACAAGGTATTTAGGAAAGATGGAAACCGCTTTTCCTGCCTCACCAGGTCTGTCCGCACTCCAAAGTCTTGTTGCCCTTATTCTTACCTCTTGTTTACCCGCATGACAGGTTGCACAGTTAAAGTCCCAAGGTCCAATCCTTGTGTAGTAAATTTGCTTGCCTATATCATACATCTTTTTAACGTTTGGGTCTTTGAGGTCTACGTTAATCTTCTGCCCGTTGGATTCCATGGTGAGATACATGATTATTCCGTCGTATTCGCTCACACAGTTGCCCGATTTGCCCCAGCACTGACGCACAAACTTGAGAACCTGCTCCTGTGTCATTCCTGCATGCTGTTGTAGACACCATCCTACTCTTGTTTCAAGGTCCATAACCTTTTTTGCGTCGGGGAAATATCTGGGAAGTTGTGATGCAGCACCCTTGAAAACACCAGGACCAAGACCAAGGTCGCACTTTTCAAGGTTATACTTCTTTATGGCATCCTTACCCACCTCATACCAAATCTCACCGGGGTTTATACCCTCTGCGAGCATTTTGTTAAACTCTTGGACAAGCCTCATTTCTTCTTCTGGAGAAAGCTCCCCTTCAGCCTGAGCAAAAGCCTTTGTAGACACAAGCCCACCAGCGAGAACACCTGTCGTAAACACCGCCAGAAGTGCCTTCTTTCTCATAACATAACCTCCCTTAAGAAACCTTTATCTCCGCAGTTCTCTCCCACTTACCACCCTTGTTGTCCTCATAAACTATCTTCACTACACCACTTTCCTCTGCCCTTAGAGTAAGAGCCATAAAAGGATTCGCACTCACACCAGCTCCCATGCTCACAGTGCTTACAGGCTTGTCGTTAAAGAAAAGCTCAAGTTTTGTGAGGTTATAGGCAGGCACTTCTTGCCCTGTCTGGGGGTCTTTTCTTGCTGGTGTCATAGGATGGGTTATGACCATCTGCACCCTTACAATCTCTCCCTTCTTTGCTTCTTTTGGCACACGCAGTATGCCAGTTCCTACTGCCATATTGCACCTCCTGTATAGAATTTTTTTTATGGAATTATCCGCATCCGCCAGCGGTAACTTTGACCTCCCTTGTTGCCATTACATAAGAACCGTCCTTTAGCTTAAGAATCGCCCTCACATTAGATGTCTCTCCCATCTTTATCCTTGTGGAGAAAAAGACCTGACCGTTCATGGGAGTAAAGGACACATCCGCTATCCAAGGCACAGGGTTTTTATCAACGAATATCCAGAGCTTTTCAACTCTGTCCACGGGTATGGTAGACTCAACAGTGATTGGCACGTTGGCACCAGATTCTGCTATGGTAGGAGCTGTGAGTTTGATGTCTTCCACTTCTCTGATTTGAGATAGCTGAACTCCGAGCCTCTTTTGCACCTCTTCTTCCAGTTTTGTGGCACCAAAGGCTGGCTGAACTGCTGGGACCAGTGTAAGTCCCATTACTGCCACCGCGGACAGTGCGATAAACTTTCTCCTATCCATGATTTATAACCTCCTTAAAGGTTTTTAACATGACTTAATGTTTTGCATCTTACATATCCTTTGAATTGTGTTGAGGACTTCTCCTCTGGGTCTGCTTCCAAAGAGAACACCAAGCACCCTTTCTTGCTTTGTATCATAAAAGACGAAAGTGGGGACACCGGGAACTCCTAACTTCCTTGCCCATTTGCTTCCATCATCAGAGGATATGTTGAGGTTTATCACCACGAAATTCTCCAACTTTTTTTGAACATCTTCTTGACTAAGGACAAACTCCTCCATCTGGGCACAATAAGGACAGTAATTGCTATAGAAGTAGAAGGCAACGGGCTTGTTTTCTCTCTGAGCGTATTCTAAGCCTTCTGAGGCTTTGTTAAACCACTTTGAGAAACCCACTGAAAATATCAAAACTACCCCTATTAATACCTTCCACATGCTAATGCAATAATATATCGGTATTGATAATTCTTAGCAATAAGAATTTTTGCTACTGTATATAAGCATGGCTTATATAAGACAATAATTAAAAGGATAAAAGCTTACAGCATGCATAAAATATAAATCTTATGGAAAGAGTGAGAAACTTCTCCATAATAGCACATGTAGACCACGGCAAGTCCACCCTTGCGGACAGGCTCTTGGAGTTCACCGGCTCTGTATCCAGAAGGGAAATGAAGGAACAAATGCTGGACACCCTTGAAATTGAGAGGGAAAGGGGTATAACCATAAAGCTACAAGCGGTGAGGATGTTCTACAAGGCAAGGGATGGAGAAAGCTATACCCTTCACCTTATAGATACTCCCGGGCATGTGGACTTTTCTTACGAGGTTTCAAGAGCCCTCGCTGCCTGTGAAGGTGCTCTGCTCCTTGTTGACGCAACTCAAGGTATAGAAGCCCAAACAGTTGCAAACTTTTGGAAAGCAGTAGAACAAGACCTTACCATAATTCCCGTTATAAACAAGATAGACCTGCCGGCCGCAGACCCAGAAAGGGTAAAAAGGCAGATAGAAGAAATACTTGGACTACCCTCCGAGGATGTTATATTAGCCTCCGCCAAAGAAGGCATCGGTATTGAGGAGATATTGGAGGCTATCGTAAAGAGAATTCCACCACCAAAGGGAGACCAAAACAAGCCTCTAAAGGCATTAATTTTTGACTCCTATTATGACCAGTATCGTGGTGCGGTTGCCTTTGTAAGGGTCTTTGACGGCGAGGTAAGACCGAGCATGAGAATAAGGCTTTTCTCTACTGGTAAAGAGTTTGAAGTAACAGAGGTGGGTGCACAGACTCCAAAGATGAGTAAGTTTGAAAGGCTTTCCGCTGGCGATGTGGGATATCTGGCCGCCTCTATAAAGGATGTAAGAGATATAAGAGTAGGAGATACCATAACCGATGCTAAAAACCCAACACCTGAGCCTGTTCCCGGCTTTAGACCAGCCAAGCCCATGGTTTACGCAGGCATATACCCCTCCGAAGGCTATACTTACGAAGAACTGAGGGATGCCCTTGAGAGGTATGCCATAAACGACGCAGCCATACAGTTTGAGCCAGAAACCTCTCCAGCTCTTGGTTTAGGTTTTAGAGTAGGCTTTTTGGGATTGCTACATATGGAGATAGTGCAAGAAAGACTTGAAAGGGAATACGGCGTAAGCATAATAACTACTGCACCAAGTGTTGTTTATAGGGTGAGCTTCAAAAATGGTCAGGTAAAGGAGATAAGAAACCCCTCAGAGCTTCCAGAAAACTGGGGTAATATACAAGCCCTCGAAGAACCCTTCGTGCTTCTTACCATAATAACACCCAAAGACTATGTGGGAAGCATCATGAACCTCTGTCAGGAAAAAAGAGGCATTCAGAAAAAGTTTATCTACCTTGACCCAAACACTGTAATGCTTGAGTATGAGATGCCCTTGAGTGAAGTTATAATGGACTTTCATGACAAGATAAAGGGGGTTTCAAGGGGCTACGCCTCTTACGACTATGAGTTTCTTGGCTTTAGAGAAGAAGACCTTGTTAGGTTAAACATCTTTATAAACAATGACCCAGTGGATGCCTTATCCTTCATAGTCCACAGGGACAAGGCTTACAGAAGGGCTCGCCAGCTTGTGGAAAAACTAAAGGAAGTTATACCCAGACAGCTCTTTGAGGTAAAGGTTCAAGCAGGCATAGGCACAAAGATAATAGCGTCAGAGAGAATTCCACCTCTTAGGGCAAACGTGACCGCCAAGTGCTACGGTGGAGATATAACAAGAAAGAAAAAGCTCCTTGAAAAGCAAAAGGAAGGAAAAAAACGGCTAAAGCAGTTTGGAAAGGTAGAGCTTCCTCAAGAAGCCTTTCTCACCGTCCTAAAGGTTGATTAAATATCTCCTTTGCCTTTATGAGCCTTACCACCATCTCATTAACAAGAAGGGTTATACCCTTTGACCTTCCAAGCTCAAGGAGAGCACCGTTGAGTGCGTCTATCTCCGTTCTTCCCCTTTTCACATCCGCAAGCATAGAAGGGTAGTGCTCCGCAGTGGGTGGAATAAGCCTTTGGTAAAAGTGCCTTTTGTATTCTTCCACGTTCTGCCAAAAGGTTGGAATGGCATTTGCCCTTATGACCTCAAAGGCTTCTTCCAATATCTTGTCCATGAGTTCTTTCGTGTATACATTGCTTGCAAGATTACCATAGCTGGTTTCAAAAAGAGCACCAAGAGGGTTCAAGGCACAGTTATAGAGAATTTTGTCCCATAGATATTTGTAAACTTCCTTTTCGTATCTGGTAGGTATACGAGCACTGCTAAAGGTATTGACTAACTCCTTTAAAAAAGCCTCCTCTATTATGTCCTCTGGGTCTCCAAGCACCACGTCATCACCGCACACGGTTATTCTAACCCTTCCCCACTCCAAAAGCTCCGCACCAAATATGACCCTTGCAAGCATAACCCTACCTTTGCCAAAAACCTCTATAGCCTTTTCATAGTTGCCATAGCCATTTTGTGCTACCATAAGAAGGCTCTTAGTGTCTTTAAGCCTCTGTATATCCTTGAGAGCTTGTATGGTATCGTAGCTTTTAACTGTTAGTATGGTAATATCTGGCTCAAAGTCAAGAGCATCCAGCGTGTCTATAGCTTTCACTTCCTGAGTGAACTCACCCCATATACCCTCTATCTTTATACTCTGGAGCTTTCTTCCCTTTTTTAAAAGCCCTACCGCCTTATAACCTACCCTGCTTAGAAAGGCAAGGTATGTGCTTCCCAGAGCACCTATACCTACCACTAAGAACTTCATTCCCTTTCCTCTAACTTTACAAGAGGCAGAAGGTCTCTAAGGTCTATGTATCTATCACAGGCATTTACAAGCTCCACAGCGGTAGCCTCACGCGTTGATACACATATTATCTCCTTTCCAAAGTTCCTAAGCGTCCAAACCAGCTTTTCAAAATCTCCATCTCCAGTGCAGAGTATGGCGGTCTGATAGTTGTCTTTGGTAAGTAAGGCATCTATGGTAAGGTTCACGTCTAAGTCTCCCTTGTAAGTCCCATCCTTGAGCTGTTTTATGGGTTTTTTTACCACCGTTATACCACTAAAGGCAAGCATTTTAATAAAGCTTTCCTGCTTTTCGTCTCCTTCTTTGTAGGCAAGATAAAAAAATGTGTTGTATATATCAAAATCCACCTTAAAGTAGTTTACAAGTTTTATAAGGTCAATGCGTTGATGTAGGATATCCTTCTGGACAAAGTAAAAGTTTGCCCCATCTATAAATATACAAGCCCTTCTTTTCAATCCTGTATATACCATACCCTTATACCCGCAGAAACATGAGAGTTCCTTTCCCAAAGAGTCTCCACATTTATTATCTTTGGTTTATTGAGTTTTAGCCACTGGTTCACCTGCTCCTCAAGGAGCTGTTCCATACTTTCGTCCTTAAAAGGTGTCATTTTACGATGAAAGTCTTTAAGACGTATTTCCATCAGGTAATCTCCTCTTCGTAATAGGATACCACCACCTTGGCAGGTCTTAGCACCCTGTCATATAGCCAGTATCCTTTTCTCTCTACTCTAACAACCACGTTTTGAGGCACATCCTGAGTGTATTCTCTGTCTACCGCCTCCGCAATGTATGGATCAAACTCCTTGCCTAAAAGTTCCATTTCCTTTATTCCATACTTTTCTAAAATCCTCAAAAGCTCTTTGTATATAATCTCAAAACCCTTTTTAAGATTCTCAAGGTCGTTGCCCTCATACTGAAAAGCCCTCTCAAAATTGTCTACCACTTCTAAAAGGTCTAATGCAATTTTTTCATGCCCGTATTTTCTGGTCTCCTCAAGGTCTTTTCTATATCTTTCCTTTAAATACTCTGTTTCCTTCTGAAGTTCCACATACCTTTGATTTATTACCCTTGCAGTGTTTTCAAGCTTTGATAGCTTCTCCTCAAGCTCCTTTATCCTTTTATCCCTTGGGTCATCCACCTGCTGTGAAGGCTCATTAACCTCTTGATACTCCTGTTTTTGCTCCATAGAATTAATTATATCACATGGGAAACAAAGCTTACTCTTATCAGAAGGGACTGTTTCAAAACTTGTGTAAATTATACCATCTATGACCTTTGTATAGCTTTTAAACTTTTCGGGTATTCATCTCAATATGCTTTTGCTCTACAGCGGGGCAACCGT
>JAXSOH010000051.1:0-10989 GCA_037925805.1 Aquificaceae bacterium | reverse complement strand
CTTACCTTGCGACCTTTGGGAAAGCCTGCGTATAGAGAGCATAAAAAGGAACACCTCAATGGGAGAGCTAATAGCAAAGAAGTTAAGGGAGTTAGAGGAGCTAAGGCAAAAGACCGCCATAATGGAAGTTGACGAAGAGGGACTTCTCAAACCTCTTGAGTGAATACTACCCCCTTAATTTCAAGGAACAAAAAACCCTATTCACCTGCCAAGATGTCATGGGGGTAAAGACCTCCAAAATTCTATATGCAATGTAGATTATAACACAAATTGCAACTTAGTCAAGCCCTGTTTTCTTTAATATGTTTGACATTATCAATAAACCCCTAAATGTTAAAGCTCAAACTCTTGACTTGGCAGGATACATGTTGTAAAACTCTTTCTCAGCCTAAGCGTCTATAACTGTTTTATGATGAAACTAAAGGTTGAGAGAAGAAAGATGAATTAAAGCTTTTTGATGGGAAGATCCTTAAGTTTTCTGTAATTTCCCCATTTCAAAAGCCTCAACAATACAAGAGCTGTCATGTAAGCGTCCTCAAGGGCATTGTGTTGAGTTGAGATGGGTAGCTTGAATTCTTTTACAAGCTCTTCAAGGGTTGGCACTTTGTCTTTGTGTTCTAACATATCTATAAGTTCAAGAGAGTAGGCTTTAAGGGTTGCTCTACATTCTTCCTTTACGAGCTTTTTAATCATGGATGTATCAATATGAACAAAGTATCCAGCAAAAATACAACCCCTTGCATACTCTAAAAACTCCATACATACATGCTTTCTGTCCCTTGCTTCACGAAGTTCATTGGGTGTTATGCCGTGCACCTTTATTGAATCATCGTATTCCTTTGTAGGCTTCAAGAGAGCATAGAAGCTCTTGCTAAGGTCTATTTTGAAGTTTTCCAACCTTACAGCACCTATGCTTATAGCCTCATCCTTGTTTAGGTCAAGCCCAGTGGTTTCTGTATCAAAGACAACAAAGCATAAGTCTTCAATTTTGATTTCCTTGTCTAATTCCCAGCCTATTACTTCTTGTTGTCCTCTTTCCCCAAAGAGCCTATCTATAAACCCTTTTATCATTCAAAATACCTCAGATTGTATCTCTCATAAAGAAACTCTTGAAACTCCTTTATTATCTTGAATGCGTCCTTGAGCGTCCCTTTTTCCGCCTTTGAGAGTTTGTCAGGGTTTATGTAGTTGTCTGGCTCTTTGCCTTCTCTTATCTTCTGTGCTTGAGACCTAAATCTTATACTAAGAAGAAATCTGTAGACTTCCTTTAAATCTCTTGCATAGTCCGATAAGAGAACTCCCCTTTTGCTAAGCTCCTCTATACGCTCAAAGGTGTTCTGTTGAGATATACCCTTTTCAAGTGCTAAGGCTCGCACACCCTGAGTTATGGGGAATATGCCACCCTTTTTAATGTCTATCTCGCCCTTATGCTCTCCACTTCTTTCTACTACAAAGTCTCTGAAAAACCCAAGGGGTGGCTTAAACCTCACCGCGTCCACCGCAAGGAAGGGAATAAAGCCTGGGTTTTTCTCTATGCTATTTTTCACATGTTCCCAAAGCCTTTGCACCAAAGTTTGGTCTCCGAACACATTTCTAAAGTCAAAGAAAATCGCCACGTTAAGTATGTTTTCTGGCTTTGGCTTTTCAATCCATTCTGACACTGCTCTTTCCCACTCTCCTGCAGACCTTCTCCAGAAGGGGTTTGATATCATTACATTACCAGGACACGGTGGAAAGCCTATCTCAAGAAGCACATCTATATAGACTTTTGAAAATCTTTCAAAATATGCTTTTGGCTCAAAGTCAAGAAGAGGATAGTCTTGATATATAAGTGCGTTGTCTTGGTCTGTTTTGAGGCTTTGTTCTTTCCTGCCTTCGCTTCCTAAGACCATTATGCTGAAGGGAACAAGGGGTTCTTCTCCAAGCCTATTCAAAGCTATGTAAACCGTCCTTTTCATAAAGCGGTCGTTTATCTCTGATATGTATTCTCCGAGTTTTTCTGGGTCTGTGCCATGAAAAACCAGTTCCAGCACTTGCTCTCTTACAAGTCCGTAAAGGTATCTTAGCTCTTGCACCGTCTTTGCCTTGTCTATCTCCTTTATGAGTAGAACAGCATTCTTGCTCTCATAGGCTATGATATCCCTGTCCTCAAGCATGCCTATGGGTGTGCTGTTTTTGAGAACGAGTATTTTCCTTATGCCGTGCCTTGCCATAAGCACCATGGCTTCGTAAAGGGTTTTATTGCTTTCTATAGAAACTACTGGAAAGGTGGCAACATCTTTGAGTTTTACTTCCTCTGGCTTTAGTCCTTTGGCTAAGACCCTTTTTAGCACATCCCTCTCGGTTAGTATTCCCAAACCCTCTTGAAGTCTTACAAGAACATACGTGCTATCCTTTGCCACCATTTCCTTTATGGCTTCTTCAACTGTCTTAGAGTCATCAAGGGTAAGTGGTGGTCTTAGGTTTAGGTCTTCAAGAAGAACTTCCATATGTCTTTCTACTGTGGAGGTGTGTTGTTTCTTTGAAGTAACCAATCTTCTCGCCAGTTTCTGGGTAAAATATTCTCTAAATCCTTCGTGTTCTCCCATCAAGGAGCTAAAAATCTTTCTATTAAGTAAAAAGAGGACACTATCTTCCACTGCTTTTGCGGTTGAGCTTGGTGGGTTTTTGCTCATTAGGGATATATAACCGAAGCTCTCTCCTTCATGAAGATACTCCACAGCTTCTCCTTCTCTTTCAAGCAAAATACCACCACTCCTTAGTATGTAGAGGAACTCTAAGGGTTTTGCACCTTCTTTAAATATAATTTCGCCTTTCTTGTAATACTCCACCAAAAGGTTATGGGCTATAGTTCTTATTTGTTTCTCACTGAGAAGGCTAAAAGGTTCAATCTCTGAAAGAAACCTTTCCGCGTCTAACATCAGAATAATTTTATAACCACATACCTAAGTAATAAAAGTGTTATGACAATGGCAAGGGTATGACAGCAGGGAAGAAAACTTCTGTAGAGTTTGTATGTAGGCTCTGTAGGAATATAGAGCATATTGTAGAAGAAGTTTTTTCTATCAGTGGTAAAAAAGGAAAGGGCGGCTCGCCCAAGGACGAGCCACATATAAAAGGCAAGGCTATAATTGAGGAAATGCTCCATTACTCCTCCGCTCCAGCCTTTACCGCACCCTTTGGATAGCGTATGCTGTCCACAAACTCCTGTATTTCCTTAGGTGGTGGAGGAGTTAGCCTAGAGACGATAAGTGCCACAATAAAGTTTGCTGGTATTCCAAATATACCAGAAGATATGGTTTTTATACCAAACCAATCAAGACCGTAAAACCTGCTTCCTATCATGTAGAAAAGTGTTATACCCAAACCTACAACCATACCAGCAACAGCTCCAGCTTTATTCATTCTCTTATCCCATATACCAAGAACAAGTGTTGGGAAGAAAGAAGCTGCAGCTAAGGAGAATGCCCAAGCAACAAGTTCTACGATTATGGCAAGCCTGAAACTTGCAACCCACGCACCTATCAAAGCGACAATCAAGAGAAGAGCTTTACCTATTTTCACACGGGTTGAAGGAGATAGGTTCGGGTTTATTATCTTGTAATAAAGGTCGTGAGATATGGCATTGGATATAGTTATAAGAAGACCGTCCGCGGTGGAAAGCGCTGCAGCAAGACCACCTGCAGCCACAAGTCCAGCCACAACATAAGGAAGCCCTGCTATTTCTGGAGTTGCAAGCACCACCATATCCGCTTGTATTACTATTTCCGCAAACTGTATTATGCCATCACCGTTGAGGTCTTGTATCTTAACAAGGCCCACACCAGCCCACTTTTGAACCCAAGAAGGTATTTCAGCAAAGGTTTTTCCTACAAGGTTTTGAAGCACTTCGCTCCTTGCAAAGGCTGCATAAGCTGGGGCGGTGAAGTAGAGCAGGAATATAAAAAGCAAAGCCCAACCTGCTGAAGTTCTTGCCTCTCTAACAGTGGGCGTTGTATAAAACCTCATAAGTATATGAGGTAATCCTGCTGTTCCCACCATAAGACAGAAGGTAAGAGCTAAGAAGTTAACCAAATCTATAGGCTTTTGTGGTGTTTGAACATAGGACTTCGGGGGTTTAGACATACTGTCCGCTTGCTTTTTGGCAGCAGTCCATTTTTCTTTTGCCTCCGCAGGTGTCTTAGGATAGTCCTTAAGGGCTTTTTCTACTTCCGCTCTTTTGGGGTCGCTCGGTTGAAGACTTGCGAGTTTTTGTTCAAGGTCTTTTTTACCCTGTTCCCAGCTTGCAGGAAGTGCTTTTATCTTCTCTTCCAACTCCTGAGATTTCTTCTTCCATATTTCTCTGACTTCCTTTTCCTTTAGGTCATCCCTCAGCTGTGCTTGTTTTTGTTCAATAGTTTGAAGTGCCTGACCATACATAAGCTGAGGTATGGGGACACCCGTATGTTTGTATGATATGGCAATAACTGGTATCATGTAAGCAACTATAAGAACTATATACTGTGCAACCTGTGTCCAGGTAACCGCTCTCATACCACCAAGGAAAGAACAAACCAATATACCACCAAGTCCAAGAAAGACACCAACCTCAAAGGGCAATCCAAGAAATCTGCTTGTGATTATACCCACACCAGTAACCTGAGCGGTTAGGTAGGTGAAAGAGGTAATTATCGCCGCTATTATTCCAATTGCTCTTGGCAGTTTACCTCCATATCTTTCCTCCAAAAAGTCTGGTATTGTATATTTACCAAATTTTCTCAAATATGGAGCTATGAGGACTGCCAAAAGCACATAGCCACCAGTCCAACCCATAATGTAAGCCAAACCATCATAACCTTGCAGGTATAGAGCACCAGCCATACCTATAAAAGATGCTGCAGACATCCAGTCCGCCGCCGTTGCCATACCGTTAAAAATCGCTGGCACTCGCCTGCCAGCCACGTAGTATTCCGCCAACTGTCCAGTTCTTGATATTATGCCTATGGTTGCATAGACCGCTATGGTGCCAAACATAAAGGCGTAGCCTATATAAGCGGCCGGTAAGCCAAGCCTTTCTCCTATACCTAGGATAAGAACAAAGGCTAAAAAGGCACCTGTGTAAATGGCGTAGACCTTCCTTAGTCTTTGAACAAAGGTATCTCCTGCCATCTTACTCCTCCTTCACTCCATATTTTTCATCGGTCTTATCCATACTGATTGCATAGAAGACTATCAAAAGAACAAAAACCACCAAAGAACCCTGAGACCCCATGTAATAACCAAGGGGGAAGCCAAATATGACTATTTTGTTGAGCGCGCCCGATATAAGAGCTGCACCGTAGGAGACAAGAGCCCAAATTAGGAGAACCAGAATCATAAGGTTTCGATTCTCCCGCCAATAGCTTTCCAGCTGTTCTTTTGACAGCATGGTTTTACCTCCTTTCAAAAGTTTGTGATTTATTTTACAAGTTTTTTGTTTCATGTCAAGAGTGTATTACCTTAAGCATATATTTATGTTTCTTTTTTCAAAAATGTATGATAAAAATCGTAATATTTTGACCAAATTGATAAAAATTTTAAACCACAACCACCGGTTTTGAATTCTATATCTATGACAAATGCAATAGTGGGTTATACTTTTTTAATAAACCCACATTAGGAGGTTTAACATGGAAGTAAGGGAAGAGGTTCACCTAAAGGTGGAGGAAAAGTATAGTCCTCCAGCCCACATAGTGGAGAGGGCATGGGTCAAGGACTACGACAGCCTATACCAAGAGTCCATCAAAGACAAAGAAGCCTTCTGGGCGAAGGTGGCAGAGGAGCTACACTGGTTTAAAAAGTGGGACAAGGTGCTTGAGTGGAACTACCCATATGCCAAATGGTTTGCAAACGGAAAGACCAACATAACCTACAACTGCCTTGACAGGCACGTGCAGGCAGGCAAAAGAAACAAGGTCGCTTACATTTTTGTGGACGAAGATGGAAGGGAGAAAAAGATAACCTACGGCGAGCTTTTGGAGCTTGTAAATCGTATAGCCAATGGTCTTAAGTCCCTTGGCGTTAAGAAGGGAGATAGGGTCTCCATATACATGCCTAATACAATAGAAGCTATAGCTTGTATGCTTGCCTGTGCCAGGATTGGTGCAATACATAGCGTAGTTTTTGCAGGTTTTAGCGAAGGGGCTCTCAGGCTCAGAATTGAAGATGCAAAGGCAAAAGTGGTCATAACCTCAAGCTATACAAAGAGAAGAGGCAAAAAGATAGACCTCTTTGCTACAGCTCAAAGGGCTGTGGATGGTCTTGGCTTTGTGGAAAAGGTGGTGGTCTGGGACAGGGACGGTGATGTGCTAAATGGCTCTGAAGGGCTTTTTGTTAGCTTTGATGAACTTATTAAAAACAGCTCTCCAAACTGTGAACCCGTGGAAATGGATGCGGAAGACCCTCTCTTTATACTCTACACCTCTGGAACTACAGGTAAACCCAAGGGTGTGCTCCATACCACAGGTGGCTACATGGTGGGCACATACTTTACTACAAAGATAACCTTTGACCTTCATGAAGATGACATTTACTGGTGCACTGCGGACATAGGATGGATAACTGGACACAGCTATATAGTCTATGGACCCCTTGCCAACGGAGTTACTTCTGTAACAACTGAGGGTGCACCAGACTACCCTGACCCCGGAAGATGGTGGAGCTATGTGGAAAAATATAGGGTAAATGTTTTCTACACCGCACCCACCGCCATAAGGATGTTTATGAGGTACGGAGAGCAGTGGCCTGCCAAGTATGACCTATCTTCTCTAAGAATACTTGGCACTGTGGGTGAGCCCATAAACCCAGAGGCATGGGAATGGTATTACAGGCACATAGGCAGAGAAAACTGTGCCATAGTGGACACTTGGTGGCAGACAGAGACAGGCATGCAAATGATAACCACTGTCCCTGCATACCCCACCAAGCCCGGAAAGGCAGGAAAGCCCTACTTTGGCATAGAGGTGGCGGTCGTAGACAGCCAAGGCAAAGAGCTTCCACCCAACACGGTTGGAAACTTAGTTATAAAAACCCCATGGCCCTCCATGCTTAGAACCTGCTGGGGCGAGCCAGAGAGGTATGAAAAGTATTGGAATACCATACAGGGCTACTATCTTGCGGGAGACCTCGCTACTTATGACGAAGAGGGTTACATAATGATACTTGGTCGTGCGGACGATGTTTTAAATGTGGCAGGACACAGGATAGGAACTATGGAAGTGGAAAGTGCTCTTGTAGACCATCCAGCGGTGGCAGAAGCTGCAGTTATCGGAAAGCCTCACGAGATAAAAGGTGAGTCCATAAAAGCCTTTGTAATTCTAAAGAAGGGCGTTGAACCCACAGACCACCTCAAGGAAGAGATAAAACAGCACGTAAGACAGATACTCGGTGCTATAGCAGTCCCAGACGAAATAGACTTTGTAGAAAAACTTCCCAAGACAAGAAGCGGAAAGATAATGAGAAGGGTGCTAAAGGCTCAGGAGCTTGGTCTTCCTGTGGGAGATGTTTCAACCTTAGAAGACTGAAGCCTTTGGGGGCTCTGCCCCCCTTTACTTGCTTCCTCCATAACACATCTTCCGTTAAAGATAGACCCCCTTTCTATGTGAATCACTTCTGCGATTATGTCTCCCTTTACCACACCACCTTGCATGTCTACATCCTTAGCCTTTATATTACCCTCAACTCTGCCATATATAACCACGCGTTCCAGTTCCAAATTACCTAAGATCTCTCCACTCTTTCCCACTATTAGGCTTGCTTTACCCTTTACATCCCCTAAAATTCTGCCATCTATCCTTACCACCGTGCCATCGGTAAGTTTTATATTACCTTCAAACTCCACTCCCTGGGCTATAAAGGTTTCAACCTTTTCTGGAGCTTGCCTCTCTTGTTTCTTTGAGCGGAACATGGTCTACCTCCAAACTAAGAACTTCATAGGGTCTAAAGCTTTGTTATCCAGTATAACCTCATAATGAAGGTGTGGTCCAGTAGACCTTCCTGTAGAGCCAACTCTACCTATTATCTGACCTGCTTTTACGTGCTGACCATCATGGACCTCAATACGAGATAGATGAGCGTATAGGGTAGAATAACCAGTAGGATGCTTTAATATTATAGTTCCTCCATAATTCCCAAAGCTGTCTGCAAGCACTACAACACCATCCGCAGTAGCCCTAACAGGTGTGTCCTGTGGTGTTTCTATGTCTATTCCAGTATGAAACTCATATCCCCTTCCAAGGGGGTTTTTACGCAAGCCAAAGGTAGAGGTTATGCTTCCAGAAACTGGATAGCCAATAGGCAAGGATCTTAGGCTTTTGTAAGTCTCTTCTGCCAAGAGTTTTAGAGTTTCAAGACTGTCTATCTCCGCAGGTTTGAAGGCATTGCTACCTCCCATTGCACCACTTGACCCTATTTTTATGCCCCTCTCCATGAGATACCTCTGTATATCCAAGAGCTTTTTCTCCAGTTCACTTATGGCTTTCTTTTTAGTTTCCATCTTTTGTTTCTCCTCTTCAAGCCTTTTCCACTCTTTTTCTAAGCCTGAAACCCTTTGCATAAGTTGTTCCTTCTGAGCCAATAGCTTCGACCTTTCTGCGTAATTCCAAAGAGCCCAAGCCTTAAAGCTAATAAAGAACAAAAGCACAAGGGAAAGCAAGATAGCCAACTTCCTCAAAGAGGACTTTTTTACACTAAGGCTTACTGGTTTTCTGTGATCATGCCATAAAATTGTTATGGTAATCCTATCCTTCATTTTGACCCTCCAAAAGTCCTACTAAGATTATAACCCTTACAAAAATCATATTGAACTAAATTCCTATGTGCTTATCTTATAAACACACTTACCAACTCTAAGGAGGTTTATTATGCTAAGAGCGGAGTGGATAGAAGGTAGAAAAAAATACAAAAACAAAACCCAGATGCACCTTGCCCGTCAGGGTATCATAACGGAGGAGATGCAATATGTTGCCAAGAGAGAAGGCTTGCATCCTGAGTTTGTTCGTCAAGAGGTAGCACGCGGGAGGATGATAATACCAGCCAACATAAACCACCTGCACCTTGAGCCCATGTGTATAGGTATAAACTCAAGGGTAAAGGTTAACGCCAACATAGGAAACTCTGGCTTGGCCTCCGATATACCTACAGAAATAGAAAAGGCAAAAGTAGCTATAAAGTATGGTGCGGACACCATAATGGACCTATCCACTGGCGAAGCCATAAAGGAAACAAGGGAAGCCATAATAGGTGCAAGCACTGTCCCCGTTGGCACAGTCCCCATATACGAGGCACTTAGGAGAGCAAAGGGTAATGTGAAAAACATGACTGTAGACCTTATTCTTGATGTGATAGAAGAGCAGGCTCAACAGGGTGTGTCCTATATGACCATCCACGCCGGTGTGCTAAGGGAGTTCTTACCCATGGTTCAACACAGGGTTATGGGTATTGTTTCTCGTGGTGGTGCCATAATGGCACAGTGGATGGTAGAACACGGAAAGCAAAACCCACTATACGAGCATTTTGACAAGATATGTGAGATATTCAAAAAATACGATGTGAGCTTTTCCCTTGGAGATGGTCTAAGACCTGGGGCTATAGCGGATGCGTCAGACGAAGCACAGCTTTCAGAGCTCAAAGTCCTCGGTGAGCTTACAGAGAGGGCTTGGAGGCATGACGTGCAGGTAATGGTGGAAGGACCAGGACACGTGCCTATGGACCAGATAGAGTTTAATATGAAAGTGCAGCAAAAGGTGTGCCACGAAGCACCCTTCTATGTGCTTGGACCGCTTGTGATAGATATCGCGCCGGGTTATGACCATATAGCCTCTGCCATAGGCGCAGCGATGGCAGGTTGGTATGGTGCGGCGATGCTTTGCTATGTAACTCCAAAGGAGCATCTTGGTCTTCCAAACCTTGAAGACGTAAAGCAGGGAGTTATAGCCTATAAGATCGCTGCACACGCTGCAGACGTGGCTAAGAACTGGCCTGGTGCAAGGGAGTGGGACCTTGAGATGTCAAAGGCTCGCTTTGCCTTTGATTGGAACAGGCAGTTTGAGCTTGCCCTTGACCCAGAGACCGCAAGGGCATACCATGACGAAACACTACCACAGGAAGGCTACAAGACCGCCAAGTTCTGCTCCATGTGCGGTCCTGAGTTTTGTGCCTATAAGATATCCCAGAACGTCTCTTCTAAGATGGAAGAGGCTCTCCAGCTTGAAAACTGGATAGCTCCATAAGACCTTTTGGGGGCTTTGCCCCCTTCTTAACCAAATCTTAACCAAACCTTAAAGAAATCCAAAGAGTATCCCTTAGCATAGATAAACATCCCTTTTAAGGATACTCGGGTTTAGGGATTGACTGAAAGTATGGATTTCTTTCAATCAACAGGAGTAGCCTTACTCCAGAGGCACTTAAACCGCTCACCAAACAGGCGAATCATAAATTCCTCTACCTGCTTGATAAGGGCTTGCTCCATACGACGTAAATGCAAACTCCACTTAGCACGGCTAAGCAGGTTCCTGCTTGCATTCACATCCACATGGAGCTTTTTATTGCATAGCTTACACTCAAACTCACCCCTTGTCTTCCTATTCTCTTTGGCTACATAACCACGGGGACTGTTTCATCCATTGTGTAAAAATAAAGTAAGGAGGCATTAACATGAAAAAGCCAAGCAAAGAAAAAGTAGAACAGTATCGTAGGGAATTCAGCGAGCTCCTCAAAGACCCTGATGGCTCAAACCATCGGCAAAATGCTACAGGCTGAGCTGGATGAATTCCTCGGCTACGAAAAATACAGACGCTCCAATAACCCTAACTCCAGAAATGGCTCATACGAAAAAACCATCAATACCCCCTCAGGTCAAATCAAGACTATCTGAGTTTGAACCCTCTCTCGTCCCAAAAGGCGAAAAAGTCCTGCTTAAAGAACTCCAAGAAAAACTATTCCTACTATACTCTAAAGGCTTATCTACAAGAG
>JAXSOH010000050.1:0-11560 GCA_037925805.1 Aquificaceae bacterium | reverse complement strand
GTGGAGTTGAAACGTAACTGTCAAGATAGACAAGATTAAAAAAAGTGGTAGAATTAAGTTGCTAATCCACCGTGTGGAGTTGAAACTTGCTTTGAAACCGAGACTTTGCAAGTATTCAAGATATTCGTTGCTAATCCACCGTGTGGAGTTGAAACCTCAGGGCGAAGTTCTAAAACTCCACTATCATGCCCTATGTTGCTAATCCACCGTGTGGAGTTGAAACCTTATACAATCAGAATCATACGAGCCCGGGTCCAAGTTGCTAATCCACCGTGTGGAGTTGAAACAGCCTTCCACCGCATACACAAGAGCATCTACGAGGTCAGTTGCTAATCCACCGTGTGGAGTTGAAACCTCCTTAACATACGAACTGAATTTGTAACTTTTCTTTGTTGCTAATCCACCGTGTGGAGTTGAAACCTTATACAATCAGAATCATACGAGCCCGGGTCCAAGTTGCTAATCCACCGTGTGGAGTTGAAACTAACAATTCGGCACTAGTTGGCACTGATGCCTTACCCACGTACATCCGTTTTAAGCCCACTGTGAGGGATGGAGACCCATATGACTCTCTCCCTTTTATCCTCTTCCTTTTTGTTTTAAGCCCACTGTGAGGGATGGAGACATTATGAGTCTAGGATTAAAGAACTGTGTTATTTTTGTTTTAAGCCCACCGTGAGGGATGGAGACTCGGACTTATGCCTGTCTGCGTCTTTGCACGTGCAGGTTTTAAGCCCACCGTGAGGGATAGAGGCATTAATACAGATGAAGTTTGTTGCTAATTCACTGTGTAGAGTTAAAACTCAGCTTAGAATAACCCCATCCCTTACGTCTATTATCCTATGAGCTTGCTCCGCCAACTCAAGCTCGTGGGTTACCATCACTATAGTAGTCCCCTGAGAGTTTATCTCTTTGAATATTTCCATGACCGCTTGGGTGTTTTTGCTGTCTAAGTTTCCCGTTGGCTCATCCGCAAGTATCACAGAAGGCTTATTCATAAGAGCCCTTGCTATGGCAACCCTTTGCATTTCACCGCCAGAGATCTGGTATATCTTTCTCCTCTCTTTTCCACCAAGCCCCAAGGTTTTCAGAAGCTCATAAGCCCTCTCCTCCGCTTGCTTTCTTTCCATACCCATCTTTATGGCAGGTAGCATAACATTTTCCAAAAGGGTAAACTCAGGAAGTAGATAGTGAAACTGAAAAACAAAACCTATTTTTTTGTTTCTTATCTCCGATAGCTTTTTCTCGTCAGAAAAATCAACCACTTGACCCTCAAATAAAACCTCGCCCTCTGTGGGTCTGTCAAGAAGACCCATAATGTAGAGCATGGAGCTTTTACCAGAGCCACTTGCCCCTATTATGGCAACAAACTCTCCACTGTATACCTCAAGGTCTATGCCCTTAAGTATCTGCTCTTGACCTATGGACTTTTTTACACCTCTTAGCTCTATTATCCTCATTGGCTTCTAAAGATGTCCACAGGGTTTAGTCTACTTGCCCTATAGGATGGGTATAGGCTTGCCAGAAGGGAAAAGAAGAGAGAAAAGACCAAAGCATACACATAAAAAATGGGACTTCTGTCAAGCACAAAGCCCTTTGTCCTTACAAGTCCTTCTACATCAAGCCTTATGGACTCAAGGTATTCTTGAAGTCCAAAGCCCAGCAAAGACCCAATCACAGCACCAAGAATCCCTATCACAAAGCCCTCTACCATAAAGATAAGAAGGATGTCCCTTCTCAAAAAACCCATAGCCATTAGAATGGCAATGTCCCTTTTCTTCTCCAAAACGGTCATCATTATTATGTTAAAGATACCAAAGGCGGACACGGTCAGTATGGCAAAGACTATCATGTAGGTTATAGTGTTTTGTATCTTGAAGATGCTTAGGAAGTTCTTGTATGCCCTCTGCCAGCTTTCTACCTCGTAGGGTATGGACTCTTGGAATTCCCTTGAGAGTTTCTCCGCCTTGTTTACATCTCTTATTTTCATTACCATTTCGTTGACCTCTCCTTGCTTTTCCAAAAGGCTCTGTAGGGTCTTTATGTTTATGTATACCCTTGCATCATCTATATTGGTAATGCCCGACTCAAAAAAGTCCTCTACTGTAACCAAAAGGGTCTGTCCGTTGGGTGCAACAAGGAGAAGTTTTTTACCAAGTTCCTTTATGCCAAGACTCTTTGCCACGAGAACTCCTATGATAACCCCTGTTCTGTTTGTCTCAAGTCTGTGTAGGTTTTTATGCACCAAAAACTTCTCTATAATGGATGCCCTTGGTTCTCTCTGAGGGTCAATGCCCAAAAGGGTTATTGGCTTGTCCTTTACCCCATACTTTAGAATACCTCTGCTTACAAGTCTTGGAGCTACGCCCAAGACCTCTGGATGCTTTTCTACCTCCTGCACTATATCCTGCCAGCCAAGTATCCTGTCCTTTTCCCTTGGCTTTTCTCCAAGCAAGACCGCATTGGCTTCCACCTGCTGAGATTCCTCTCTTGGCTTTATCTTTATGTGTGGCTCAAGGTCTATCACTTGCTGTATAAAGTAGTTTTGAAAGCCGAGCATAAGAGAGCTCATCACTATAAAGGCGGAGACACCTATGGAAACGCCAAGCACAGAAACAAAGGTCTGCCTTTTCCTCTGAAGGAGAAGGTTAAAAGCTACAAAAAGCACATGCGTCATGGCACTACCACTTTGTCCCCAGGCTTTAGCCCCTCTAAGACTTCAAAATACTCTCCATACCTCCTGCCAACCTTTACAGAGACTTTGACCCTTCTTACACCGTCATACAAGAGCACATAACCCTCTTGGTAAGCACTTGCTGGGATAAGGACTGCTTTTTTGCTCTCTATCTCTATCTGACCGTCCACCGTTGAGCCATTGGGAAGGTTCTCGGGTAGCTCCGCATGGACCTTCACAGTAATAAGTTTCTTATTCCTGTCCACTTCTCTTATTACTTGAGAGACTTTCCCCTCAAACCTTTCATTAGGATAGGCGTCTACCCTAAGGATAACCCTTTGCCCCTCTCTTAGCATGCTTGCATACTCTTCGTCCACTTCAAGCCAAACCTCCCAACCCTTTGAGCCTACCGAGAATAGTCTGCTTTCTTGGCTCATGTGGTTTATATAGTCCCCCGGGTTTACAAACTTCTTGAGAACATACCCATCTATAGGACTTCTTATAACATACTTTTCCTTTTCCTTCAATAGCCTCTCCCTTTCTGCTAATAGCACCCTTTCCTCAGATTTAAGGGAAACTATGGCATCTTGATAAGTGTTTTTTAGCCTCTCGTATTCCCTCCTGCTTACCTCATATTGAGTTTTACTCTGCTCGTATGCTTCTTTGGATATTAGACCTTGAGAAAAGAGCCTTTCTCTTCTTTCAAAAAGGTTTTTGCTGTTTTCCATGTTTATCCTTGCGGACTCAATGGCACTTTCAAGGCTTTTTAGATAAGCAGAGCCCTCTCTCTGCCTTTCTCGCACAAGGTTTAGCCTCTCGGACACTTCCTTTACGCTTGCATCTATGGTCTTTGAATCAATAGTAGTAAGAGGTTGTCCCTTCCTTACAAAGTCTCCCTCCTTTACAAAAACCTCCTCCACATAGCCAGAGACCTCTGCCTTTACCACTACGTAGCTATCCGCCTTTGCATAGCCAGAGCCATAAACGAGAGTTTTAACCTCTTCTTCCTTGGCTACTGCGTAGTTCTCCTTGTCCCCCTTTAACACAAATAAAAGTATCAATGCAGATAAAATAAAAAAGGCTAAGACTATAAGGAACCTTCGCATTCTTCTTATATTATCACAAGGACTGTATCTTCCTTCTCTTCATTCCCCAATACAAGCACTTTTCCTAAAGGCTTGCGTTTTCAAAAGCACCTCTTCCCATTCTCTCTCTGGGGAAGAATCCCAGACTATGCCAGCACCCGCAAAGTAGGAAACTCTATTACCTGAGCCTATAGCAGTCCTAATAAGCACATTTAAAGTAAAGTCTTGTCCATTTACGAGACCACCAGCCCCGCAGTAGTAGTCTCTGCTATGTGGCTCAAGTTGCTCTATGACCTCTACTGCCTTCCTCTTGGGAGCACCCACCACAGAGGCAGGTGGAAAGGTTTTTCTCAATATTTCTTGTAAGTCTTTGTTTGTTTTTGCCACTACCGTGGAATGCATCTGAAAAAGTGTCTTGTATTCCTCTATCTTAAAAAGCTCTTGCACTCGCACACTCCCACATATTGCTATTCTTGAAAGGTCATTCCTTACCATATCCGTTATCATAAGATTTTCCGCCTTGTCCTTTTCGCTTTTCATGAGGTCTTCCTTGCTTTTTGCAGTCCCCTTTATAGGCTTGCTTATTATAAGGTCTCCTTGCTTTTGTAAAAAAAGCTCCATAGAGCCACTTATAATATAAAAGTCTTCAAGTTCAAGAAAGAAAGCATATGGAACTGGTTGACGCGTATAGTATCTTACAAAGAGGTCAATAGGATCTCCATAAAGCAAAAAATCAAACCTGCAGGTAAGGTTTAACTGATAGAACACCCCTTCTGATATGAGCCTTTTGATTTCCTTTACCGAATTTTTGTAGCCCTCCGCACTAAAAGAAGAAGACAAGTTCTCAAGCCTTGTTTCTTTTGGTCTGTGAGAAAATCTCTCAAGCCTTTCAATCTCAAGATATACAATAGGTGGAATATCAGAACTTTTCACACGCAAGCCCAGAGTCTCAGAGCTCAAGGAATAAGAAAGCACAACAAAGCCATAACTTAAATCTCTTAGCCCTTCAAGAGAGTCAAGAGCCTTAAAATTCCTTACCTTAGCTTCAAATAATCCCTCTTTCCCAAACCAACCACCAGAAATGATAAGACGCATTCATAGAAGCCTTTTCCACTCTTCCACCATCTGCGTATCAAGGTCTACAAGGATGACCCTTTTAAGGTTCTTCGCCTGAAAATCCCTTAACTCCCCTACCATCACCCTTGCGGACACATCCTTAGGAAGCCTTCCCACACCCGTCCCCATGCCAGGAATAGCAATACTTTCAAAACCCATAATATCTGCAAGCTCTAAGACTGCCCTTACCGCTTTTCTCACCTTTTCCTCTGTGGTTTCCATAGCAGGCTCTTCCATGGTGGGAGCGTGTATTACACCCTTAAAGGGTAGCTTGCCCGCAGAGGTTAAAACCGCAGAGCCAACGGGTATGGGTGCTTTTGAGACCGCCTCTTTTTCTATCTGCTCACCGCCAAACCTTTTTATAACTCCAGCTACACCACCCCCCATAAGACCAAGAGAGTTGGCAGGGTTTACTACAGCATCCACCTGAACCTCTAAGAGACTTCCTTGGACTACCTCTATCTCTATCATGGCAAGTGCGTCCCCGGGAGGATTCGAACCTCCGACCTCGAGATTAGGAATCTCGCGCTCTGTCCTTCTGAGCTACGGGGACTATTGTATATATTATATCAAAACTCCTCTGTTGTCCGCCTTTAACCTTGTTGAGTCAAATTCCTCTGGTAGGCTACTTTTGTCTGTTATTTTTTAAAACTTTAGTGCTCAAAGGAACTGGAAACTGATAGAATATAGTCAATGAGGCTCGGCGTAAACATAGACCATGTGGCAACCCTAAGACAGGCAAGAAAAACCTTTGAACCCAGTCCACTTTTTACGGCTTTGATTGCCCAGCAAGCAGGAGCACATCAGATAACCCTTCATCTAAGAGAGGACAGAAGGCATATACAAGAGGAAGACTTGGAGCTTATAAAAAGAGCTGTCCACGTGCCAGTGAACCTTGAAATGGCAGCAACGGAGGAGATGAAGACTATAGCCTTGAGAGTTAAACCCAACAGAATAACCCTTGTCCCAGAAAGAAGAGAAGAAATAACCACAGAAGGCGGTTTAAACGTGCTGGCTATGAAGGAATATCTCAAGGAATACCTAAAAGACTTCAAGGATGCTGGAATAGAGATTTCCCTTTTTATAGAACCAGAAGAGTCCCAAGTATACGCAAGTAAGGAAGTGGGGGCTGATGCTGTGGAACTCCATACTGGAAGGTATGCAAACCTTTTCAACTCACACAAAATTGAGGAAGCAAAGAAGGAGATACAAAGACTAAAAGAGGCTGGTCTAAAGGCAAGGTCTCTGGGTCTAAGGGTCTACGCAGGGCATGGTCTTACATACAAAAATACTTCTCTGCTTGTAGAGTCTTTGAAGGATGTGGTAGAAGAGCTAAACGTAGGTCATTCTATAATCTCCAACGCGCTTCTATGGGGTATGGAGAGGGCTGTCAAGGAGTTCTTGCAACTGCTAAAAGAGTAGCTATATTTACATATTATGGCGGAGAGGGAAGAGCTAAAGGAAGAGAGCCTTGAGGAGCAGATGGAAGAGCTAAGAAAGGATATGTTTAAGCTCTTGGAGGTCTTACTTCCTCCAAAGGAGGTAAGAAGGGAGGTTATGAAAAACCTTTACACTATGGAGCTCTCCTTTTGGAAGATAATTAAGACCGTGGTAGACTATGAAGTGCAAAAGCTGGAAAGTAGAGTAGAAGGAAAGGAGAAAAAGGGAAAGATAAAGAGGATAGAAGTGGAGTAAAATATTACTGTGCTTAGGGATATTGCTCTTATATTCTTTGGGTTGAGGGTTTTACTCTTTGCTTTTTTCCTTTCTCTGACTATCAACAAGACTACAACTCAGCAAGCACTTGTGGTGATTCCTGCGGTTCTATATCTAATCCTCGCAGTATATGTTTTCCTCTATCCGGGTAGGTTAAAAGTGTTCAAAAACTATGGAGACCTTGTCTTTCTTCCCTTGCTTGTCTTTCTCTCTGGTCAGAAAGAGGCTCTCCTTGCTTTTATCCCACCAATAGCTCTATACTCAAGTAGGAAGGTCTTTGATGGTATGCTTTTTCTCTGGATCCTTGTGGGCTTTAGTTTTTACCACTACGGTGTGTGGGGGGCTGTCCTTTTTCCAGCTTTCCTCGCACTTTTTATAGCTTCTTTACATCCAGACCTTGTAGATATGCTTAAAAAGGAAAGGTTTTATATAAGAAAACTGAGAAAGTCATACCATGAACTCTCAAAGGAATATGCGGAGATGGAAAAGTATATGCAAACTTCTAACAGAATAAAAAGGGTTATGGATGAGCTTTTACGAAGTACTACACTTAAAGAATACCTTATGAACATAAAGAATAGCTTTGGACTAAAAGGTGTAAGCATAAGACCCATTCAAGAAGGGACCTATAAAGAACCTGTTGTGGATATGGTGAACTTATGTTTCCATGTGCCAGTTAAACTTGAAAATGGGGAAGTGAGCGTTATGTTCTTTTTTGATAATCCTATAAGATTATACGATAAAGATGTATTGAAGACCCTTGAAATTGCAGGAAAGCTGATAAATTTATACATAGAAGGTCTTGAGGATAACCCTCAGACCAGAGCCATAGCTTTGTGAGGTAAAAACATGAATGGGGCAAAGGAACTGAAAGAAGAGGTTCTTGACCTTACAGGGCTTATGTGCCCCCTGCCGGTTGTTATGACCTCTGAAAAGATGAAAAGATTAAGCAAGGGACAGAAGCTCATAGTTATATCTACAGACCCCGGCTTTGAAAGGGATATAGTAAGTTGGTGCGGTCAAACAGGTAATGAACTTCTCAGCCTTAAACGCGAAGATGGTAAAGTGGTTGCAGTTCTAAGAAAGAAGTCTGAAGCGGTAGAGCCTCCCCTTGTCTACTGGATAAAATTTCATGCCCTTGGTGTAAAATTACACCTGCGACATATACTTATGGAGCTTAACCCCTTTATCAAAAAGCCAGACCACTTTATAACCTTTACCGCCATATCGGAAGGCACAAGAGCGGAGAAGTTTTTAGGTGGCAGAGCCAAGCTCATACCCATACCCGATGAGATTGACCCAAGATGCGGTGTGGTGCTTGCGGTGCATGGCTACAAGGAGGCAAGGGACATATATGAACAGCTACAAAAAGAGGGCTTTGGTGTAGAGGCTATATACAAAAAAGAAGGTAAGGAATACAGGAGGGTCTATCCATAGGAGTTTTGGAAAGGATAGTTGAGAATAAGAAGACTGAGATAAGGAAAGACCCAGACTACATAAAGGCTTTGGAGGAAAGGGCAAGCCTTAGGGACTCCTTCTTTTCCTTTGAGAAGGCTCTTTGTTCTTGCAGGACAAGGATAATAGCGGAGGTCAAAAGGGCTTCGCCTTCCGAAGGCAGAATAAAAGACATATCCGCGGTGGAACAAGCCAAGCTATACGAAGAAGCCGGCGCGGTAGCCATATCTGTGCTTACAGATAAGAAGTTCTTTAACGGCTCTCTTGAGGACTTGTATGAGGTAAGACAGAGGGTAAACCTTCCCTTGCTTAGAAAGGACTTTATCCTTGACCCTGTGCAGGTTCTTGAAGCAAAGGCTTATGGTGCGGATATAGTGCTTCTAATAGTTAGGATTTTAGAGGATGGGCTACTCAAAGACCTTGTTGATTACTCCAAAGAGCTTGGGCTTTCTCCTCTTGTAGAGGTCTTTAGCCTTGAGGAAGCGGAAAGGGCTCTAAAGGCTGGTGCTTACATAATAGGCATAAACAACAGAGACCTTGATACCCTTAAGGTAGACATAAGCCTCTCTGAAAGGCTTGCACCAAAGATAAAGGAGATGGGAGCAAGTTTTGTGATAGCGGAGAGCGGTATAGAAAGCCGTGAGCAGGTTTTAAGACTTGAGAACTTTGGAGTTGACGCTTTTCTTGTGGGGACGAGCCTTATGAAAAGCCAAGACCCTGTAAAAAAACTTAGGGAGCTTCTGGGTTATAATTTTTATTAGGAGGTAGTCCTGTGAAAAACACCCTTGACCTAAATCTCATGGAAGAATTATCAAACCTTGAATACTTTATTGTCAAAGCTCCAGTCAATACTCAAGAATTTTGGAAAGAGTGGCAAGAAAAGTATTCAAGAGCCTTTGTGTCAAGAATAGCAATAAAGAAGCTCCTAAGGACAAGAAAACTGAGCTACGAAGAGATAAAAAGATACAAGGCACTTCTTGAGGTTTACGAGGATATAGTCTTTTACCTTGAGAACATCAAAAGACTTGCTTTGAGTTTGAGAGGCATTTTTGAAACAAGCGAGAGTCCTGAATTTGATGATGAAGATATAGACTTTGACTTTTAGGAGGTGGAGCTATGCCCTTTAGGAAGAAAACGCTTAGGGATGTGGAGTTAAAAGGCAAGAGGGTTCTTGTGAGGGTAGACTTTAATGTGCCGATGGATGATCTGGGAAACATAGAGGATGACACGAGGATAAGGACAAGTCTTCCCACCATAGAGTATCTGCTGGACGCAAAGGCAAAGATAATTCTGATGTCTCACCTCGGAAGACCAAAAGGAAGAGACGAAAAGTTTAGCCTTGTGCCTGTAGCCAAGAGGCTCTCAAGATATCTCAACCGAGATGTGAAAATCCTTCCAGATTGTATAGGCGAAGAGGTGGAGAAAGAGATTATGAGCATGCAAGAGGGAGATGTGGTGCTTTTGGAAAACTTGAGGTTTCATGAAGGTGAAAGCAAGGGGCATGAGGAGTTTGCCAAAAGTCTGGCAAAACTTGGAGAGGTATATGTGAGCGACGCCTTTGGCACATGCCACAGAAAGCACTCCTCAGTGTATATAGTTCCGCAGATACTAAAACCTGCAGTAATGGGCTTTTTACTTGAGAAGGAGATAAGCTACTTTGAAAAGGCTATGGTGAACCCACAAAGACCCGTAGTTGCCATAATAGGGGGTGCAAAGGTCTCCTCCAAGCTGGGAATTATAAAGAACCTTCTCAAAAGGGTGGACAAGCTCTTTATAGGTGGTGCTATGGCTTTTACCTTTATAAAGGCTATGGGCTACAAGGTGGGGAGCTCTCTTGTGGAGGACGAACTCATCCCAACCGCAAAGGACATTTTAGAGGTCGCTCAAAAGCTGGATGTGAGGCTCTATCTTCCTGTGGACTTTGTCATAGGCAAAGAAGTCTCAGACAATACACCCACAAGGGTAGTCCCATGGCAAGAAATACCAGAGGGTTGGATGGGTCTTGATATAGGTCCTGTTTCTGTGGGTCTTTTGAGAGAGATAGTGTCGGACGCACAGACCATAGTGTGGAACGGACCCATGGGTGTGTTTGAGCTTGATAGGTTCAAAGATGGCACATATGAGACCGCAAAGCTCCTTGCTCAATCTCCTGCTCTTACCATCGCAGGTGGGGGAGATACAGACCATGCCATACATAGAGCTGGAGTGTATAACGCCATAGACTTTGTCTCCACAGGTGGTGGTGCCTTCTTGGAGCTCTTAGAGGGCAACAGCCTTCCTTGTATAGAAGTCTTGGACGATGCGTGAGCTTGAGCTTTTCCTAAGGGTAGCAAAGGAAGCAAGCCTTTTGGGAGGGCAAGTCCTAAAGGAGTTTTACAGAAAAGAAGACAACCTCGTAATGGAAAAGGGGGAAAAGGACATATACAGCCTTGCGGACAAGCTATCAGAAGAAAGGATTAGAGAACACATACAAAAACACCTACCAGACCACAAGATAGTAGGAGAAGAAGAGGGAGGCTCTGCGGACGGTGAATATGTGTGGTATATAGACCCTCTTGATGGGACAAAGAACTACATAGCAGGCTTTCCAATTTTTGGAACCTCCGTGGGGCTTTTATACAGAGGAGAGCCTATTGTGGGAGCGGTATACTTACCTGCCTTTGACAGTCTCTACTGGGCTCTAAAGGGAGGTGGTGCCTTCAAAAATGGAAAGCCTATAAGGATTAGGCAAAAGGCTCAGCTCAGGCAGTGCTATGTGGCTTATGGCTATCCCTCAAGGGCAAAGAGGAACTTGGATTCCTATTGGAACATATTCAGAGAGGTCTTTGACAAAGTAGGTGCGATGAGAAGACCCGGCGCTGCAGCGGTAGACCTTTGCTTTCTTGCAGAGGGTATCTTTGATGGGCTGTTAGAGTTTGAGCTAAACCCATGGGATGTGGTCGCCGGCTCTCTTATAGCCAAAGAGTCTGGAGCTAAGGTTGCACTTACAAAGGGTTTTTCCATGGGAACGGATGTTTATGCGGGGAACGACCTATGCTTTCCCTTTATACAGGAAGTGCTTAAATTAAACCTTGAGGAGTTTCATGAGCTTAGCCTATAAGTATAGACCACACTATACGCTTGAGGACTACCTTAGATGGCAGGGAGACTGGGAGTTAATAGAGGGTATTCCCTACGCTATGGCTTCGCCAAGACCTATAAACCAATACCTTCTCAGTGAACTCGGTGCTTTTTTAAGGAGTGTGTTCTTGCAAGAGAAATGTAGCACTTGCAAAGTTTACATGGAGCTTGATTGGTATGTATCTTTTGATACGGTCATAAGACCAGACCTAGTGGTATTGTGTGGAGAAATTCCAGAGAGAGTAGAGAGTCCGCCACAGATGGTGGTGGAGATAGTTTCTCCAAGTAGTAGGCAGATGGGCGAGGGTCTTAAGTTTGAGCTGTGTGAAATGCAAGGTGTGAAATACTTTGTCCTTGTTTATCCTGATGAGAGGTTTGTAAAAGTTTTTGAACT